>DATINO010000020.1:0-22902 GCA_035474195.1 Gaiellaceae bacterium | reverse complement strand
TCATCGCCTGTAAGGAGACTTCGGACGACTAGCCGTGTTTGCGCTTGAAGGTGAGGATCTGTTGTCGCGCTGCTGCGAGGGGTAGCGCGCCGGCACAGACCTTCCGCTTCAGTTGAGTCTCGAGCGGGTCCGAGTGCTTTGGTTCGCTACGCGGCTCCGGCCCGAGGTTCTTCGGGTTGCGAGGCGCACCGCCAAGCTCGAGCGGGATTAAATGATCCTCTTCGTACGCGGTCGGCTTGCCCTTCTCGCCGTACTGCTTCATCTGCTTGAGCTTCAGCGAGTCGGTGAACGAAACCGTGGGTCGAACCTTGGTCGTCCAGCCTGAGACGCAGATTGTCTTGTTGATGGTCCGCTGAGTGACTGCTGCGTTCGTCACCCCAGGGGTCCGAGTTTGGTTCGGGAGGGTCAGCGTCGGAGTTGAAGATCCGCCGCCTGACGTGCTGCGGTAGGGGTCGACGACGATCGTGTAGTCGTGACTGACCTTGGCGATTCCCTGACTTCCGAAATCCTGTGCGGCCTCGACGGTCAACGTGTAGGTGCCGGGCGTGGTCGGGGTGCCATAGATCTGACCTCCGGGGCCGAGCTTCAGGCCGGGCGGAACCGTGCCCGAGAGCAACGTGGTCTCGGCAGAGTCTTTGCATGTCGCTGGCGGATAGTCGCAGGAGTTCAGATCGGCGTAGTACGGCCGATACTGCTGAGCGCCCGGGATCTGGTCGACAAACTTGAAAGTTGCGGTTGGCGTTCCGCCGGTGCCGCCGCCACTTCCTCCTCCTCCGCCGTCTCCGCCGCCACCCGGTTGGCTTCCCGAGGGGGTGACGACGACGTCGATGCTTGCCTGGTTGTTGCTGCGATCGGGATCAGGAACGTAGTTCGGCGTCGTATCGCCTCCCCCCACCGTCGCCACGCCTTGGTCAGACCACTTCAACGAAACGTGCATCGTCTGACTCGCACCCACAGGTATCGGCGGCGAAGGCGAGCCACACGTAACCGAGGCGATCTGATTGCCGTATCCGGGCGGGGTATACCCGGAGTCGTTTACGCCCGGACAGTCGTACCCGACAAGGGTGGCGCCCATTGTCTCGCCGTTCCAACGGAAATTGAGCTGCCACTGGTAACCGGAAGGGTCCGGGCCCTTGTTCGTGATCGTCATCGTGTAGGTGTCGACCGCGCCATAGGCAGATTGATTCGGTC
This sequence comes from Gaiellaceae bacterium, assembly GCA_035474195.1. Lineage (GTDB taxonomy): Bacteria > Actinomycetota > Thermoleophilia > Gaiellales > Gaiellaceae > PALSA-600. Next base: position 21,711 of record DATINO010000020.1, on the reverse strand, counting down.
CGGAGAGCGTCACCGCCCAGTCAGACGACGGGCCCGAGTCGGTCAGCGCGTTGGAAGCACCGAAGGTGACCACTCCGCAGCAGATCAGGGCCGCAAGAGCCAGGCGGATGACACGGCGCGATTGATTCCCCTTCACACGAGTTTTCTAGGCCGAGCACAAAGCGGCGTCAACAGACCGAAAGGTCAGACTTCCCGGGGCATGGCGCTAGGGGCGTCGGCGGCAACAAGAAGCTTTGCAGTAGTGAGTCGTCCGAGGTCCGTCGACATCAGCTTCGGGTCTGGATTGATCCCGACACGCACTAGGTCGATCCGATCAGTACCCGAGCGCTTCGCGCCACTTGTCGACCGTGACCGAGATTGCCCGTTCCGCCAAGACGTACTCTCGAGCTGAAGTCGCGACCTCTTCCACCTGATCTCTGTTTGAGACCGACCATTGAACGATCTCGAGGAAGTCGGACGCCGACTCAGCGATGGCCGCGTGCGACCACCAGTTCAAGAAGGGTTCTGCGTGCGAGGCGATGACTGCCGCCCCGGCCATCGTGTTGCGTCCGGCGCTTGCGGCTCATCCCCTCAGGAGCGCGGCATCGACACGGCGCCAACGGTCAACCCCGGTTCGGGCGTCAACCTCTTCCCGCTCCGCCTCGGACGGTTCGGAACGGCGCGCCTTCACCGAGGAATGGATCAGACCATCATCGCCCTGCCACTGCCTGTGTGGCCGCATACCACCTGGCGCGTCGACTTCGATCAAAGGCGCGCTGGTCATATCGATGTAGACATAGGCCGGCCGTGCCGGCTCCGTGTAGGTCGGAGCGTCCTCCGCCCGGGCGTATTTCAGGAGAAGCGAAGGCTTACTTTCAATCGCGGCGCGTGTCTCGCCTGAGAGATCGGCGAGCTTGATCGACCTAACCGCAGCGTCGACGTAGGAGAGGAAGTTCTCCGCCGTTCGATAAGCGTGCACCTGGTCGCGAGCCTGGTCCCAGTCGCTTGCCATGTTTGCCTGTGCGCAGAGGCGATGCGCGTCGTTTTCAACGGCGGTCATCTCGGCCCACAACGGAGGAAGCGTCTCGCAGAACTTGCCAAGCAGCTCAACGAGAGCCGACTTCAATTCCCGCTGGTACGCCTGCTCTGCGACGGGGAACTCTCGAAGGTCGGCGAGGGCTTGTTCTGCTTGTTCACGATTTGCGGCCTGCGCCGCCTCGCGAGACTCGTCCCGGAGAACGTCCAGCTCGCGCAATAGCGACTCATGTTCAGACTCCGCTTTCGTCTTCTTACGACGAATCTGAGCCAGGAGGCTCGTCGCATCGTGACGCTGCGCAGGATCAGTACGGAACGAAGACCGAAGCTCATGGTCTTCCTCCAGCTGAAGTTCCTCGATGAGCGAAGCAAGCTCCTCAACACGTGCCTGACGTTCTGCCAGAGAGGCGAACATCTTCTCGGCGAGGGCGATAGCAGCACTCATTCCTCGTCCTCTCCAAACTCGGACAGCCAGTCGTCGAGGTCTTCGGGCTCTTCATCAGGAATGAACGACTGGTGCCAATCAGGCTGGATGGCGGCCGGCTCTGGAGGCGTGTACTGGCCCTCCCATGGCATCGGTTCACTTGCTTGCCAGGGCCACGCCGAACCGGACGCAGCCTGCTCGGCTTCGACCTCACCGTAGATCAGCGCCGCGGTCTCCTCGTCGAGAACGGTCCCGACAGCGTCACGCTCAGCCGGTGACAACCCGTCGAGAATCTGCTTGGCCTTCTCACGGGCGACAGACTCCTCGTCGACCGGCTGAGAGTCGGGGGTCGTAGAAACATTGGGACGTCTAGCCGCAGACTCAACAAGCCCATGAAAGCCGCGACGGAATTGCCGACGCTCATGCTCTGCGCCGATACCGTCAACGGCGGCACCGATAACGGCATCGACCGGATCACCGACCACACGCGCGCCATCATTGCGAGGGCTGCTGTTCCCAATGAACGAGCGTGCAGCGTCGACCAGTGCTGTCCGTTGATTCTCGCCCCTCTGGAGTTTCCGAGGCTCACTCACTGAAGTTCTTCTCCACGAACAAGTGCTGCTGCTGACGGCCCGCGGGAGGAGCCACGTCGTCGCACGCACCGATCTGCGGCCACGCCGGAAGCGGCGACTGCTCAGTCGCGACAGACTCATTGACCGTGGGCTTGCCGATCGGATCAGCGGTCATTGTCAGCCACCTTGAAAGGCTTCCCCTCCACGCCAATAAGCCGTTGAAGCTGCTCGCCGGCCGTAGCCGAAGCAAGAGGCCCACGACCCTCGCGTCGGTTCGCTGCACGCTGGAGAGGTTCGCCGTCAACCGGCTCCCCGTAGGGAACCTCATGGTTCTGTTGGTTCATTCTTCTTTCTCCTTTTCAGTTGAGAGACCAAGGCGCTCTACGTCGTGCATCCGAACGCGCTGGTGGTGAGGGAGTGGTTGTCCGTAATGGCCGTCTGCTTTTTGCACCCGTCTCGATGCAGGCGGACGGCGGTCATATGCGATGCGCGTAAGCGACCCGATGTGAAGGGTCTCGTCGTCAGGCGTCATCGACATCCGGGGACAACAGGTCTGCTTGCCCTAGGAAGGTGCGCAGTCGACCGAGGAGGCGCGCTGCTTCATCGTGGGCCACATCAAGCCGTCCGTCGGCCGCTGCTTCAACGATCGAGAAGAGACCTACGTGTACGTAACGCAGGCACTGAATCGCCGGCGTCTCAAGCCTTTGAGTTGCGCTCACGCTTCCGCCTTAGATGAATCAAGTACCGCCGCCTCTGACGCTTCTGCTGGACGCGAGCCAGGTTGGTGTGACGTGCCATTCCTCTCTTCCTCTCTTCTGATTGCCGCCTCGAGATCGGCTACGCGATCGAGTGCGCGGGTAGCCCAAGCGTTGGGCGAAAGACCTGCTACTTCGGCGGCCGCCAGCCATTTGCTCCAGTCGCCACGGACCGAACGGACGCGTGATGGCACTGGGTTTTCCTTTCGCTAGAAAAAATTTCGGGAGCTGCGGTTCCCGGGTGATTCCCAAAGCATTCGGTTCGCCTGGATAGCGTGTCCAGGCACCCGGCGCGTTTAATACACCCTGCCTCGCGATCTGGCCCGTCCCCGTTTCGAGGCATTCGGTGGCGAGCTCGAAGGCGTGGCTAGGACAAGCCGTCAGCGGCCAGGGCTATACGTGCTGAGGGTGAGGCTGGCGGCAAGGGTGATGCGCCTCGGATACCCCCGAGCGGTCATCTGTCAGCGACCGCAGGTATTGACGTGGTATCTCCGCACCGTCGCAGGGTACCGTTGCCCCTCGTGCGCTGGGACGATGCGGAGTGGCGGGCGTGGCGCCCTGAGGCGGCGGCAGAGCGGCTCGAGACGCTTGCTGCGCCGTGGTACGTCGCAGCAGGTTGGGCTATCGATCTGTTCCTCGGCTACGAGCGGCGGGAGCACGAGGACCTCGAGATCGCCGCGCCGGGTTACGCGTTCCCGGAGATCCAGGCGCTGCTCGGCGAGCTCGAGTTCTACGCCGTCGGTGACGGCGAGGTCGCCGCGGTCGCGGAGTCACCGCAGCGATTCGACGCGACGCACCAGACGTGGGGCCTCGACGGTGCGGCGTTCGAGTGGAGGATCGACGTCTTCCGTGAACCGTCCGACGGCGGCCGCTGGATCTGCCGCCGCCACGCGGCGATCCGCCTCCCCTACGACGAGTTGATCGAGCGGACGGCCGACGGCATCCCCTATGTCCGCCCCGAGGTCGCGCTGCTCTTCAAGGCGAAGGCTGCGCGCGAGAAGGACAAGGACGACCTGAACGACGTGCTCCCGCTGCTCGCTCCGTCGCGCCGTGCGCTCCTTCGCGACTGGATCGCGCTCGTGCATCCGGGCCACCCGTGGCTCGCGCGACTCGGCTGATCAGGCGACGTCGAGGCGCTCGACCGGCGTGACGCGGCGCTGCTCGATCTTGTTCGAGGCGACGTCGACCGCGCGGCTCTCACGAATCACCGTCACCTTGATCTGCCCCGGGTACTCGAGGTGACTTTCGATCTGGCGGGCGATCTCGTGCGAGAGCAGCACGGCACCGTCGTCGTCGATCTCCTGCGGCTTGACGAGCACGCGGATCTCGCGTCCCGCCTGGAGCGCGTAGACCTTTTCGACGCCGGGATGCCCGGCCGCCAGCTGCTCGAGCGACTCGAGCCGCTTGACGTAGTGCTCGAGGCTTTCGCCCCGCGCGCCCGGGCGCGACGCAGAGATGGCGTCGGCGGCGATCAGCAGCACCGCCTCGACAGTCTGCGGCTGCACCTCGTAGTGGTGCGACTCGATCGCGTGGCAGACCGCGGGGCCTTCGCCGTAGCGACGCGCGAGCTGCGTCGAGATCACTGCGTGCGATCCCTCGATCTCGTGCGTCATCGCCTTCCCGAGGTCGTGGAGCAGCGCGGCGCGCTTCGTCGTCTTGACCGACGCCTCGATCTCCGCCGCCATGATCCCGGACAGCTGGACGACCTCGAGCGTGTGCTTGAGGACGTTCTGCCCGTAGCTCGTGCGATAGCGGAGCCGGCCGAGGATCTTCACGAGCTCCTCGTGGATCTCGCCGCAGTTCGCCTCGTAGACCGCCTGCTCGCCAGCCTGCCGGATGTGCTCGTCCAGCTCGGACTTCGACAGGTAGTACATCTCTTCGATCCGCGTCGGATGGATGCGGCCGTCCTCGATCAGCTTGAGGAGCGTCATCCGCGCGATCTCGCGGCGGATGCCGTCGAACGACGACAGCACGACCGCGTTCGGCGTGTCGTCGACGATGAAGTCCACGCCGGTCAGATGCTCGAGGGTCCGGATGTTGCGGCCTTCACGGCCGATGATGCGGCCCTTCATGTCGTCGGAGGGAAGCTCGACGATCGTCACGGTCGACTCCGCGGCGGCGCTCGCAGCAACCCGCTGCAGGGCGTCGGCGACGAGATTCCGTGCGCGGCGCTTCGCCTCGGTCGCAGCTTCTTCCTCCAGCTGGCGCACCCGTCCGGCGAGTTCGTGTCGGACCTCCTCCTCGGACGTCGCGAGGATGCGCTGCCGCGCCTCGCCGGATGTCATGCCCGCGATCCGCTCGAGCTCGGTGCGGTGGCGCAGCTTGAGCTCCTTCATCTCCTCCTGCAACTGCCGGAGGTGGACCTCGCGATCGGCGACACCCTGCTCGCGCCGGGTCAGCTCCGTCAGCTTGCCGTCGACGTCGTCCTCCTTGGCGAGGGCACGCTCCTCGATCTTCATCACCGAGTCGCGACGCTCACGAAGCTCCTCCTCCAGGTCGGCGCGCAACTTGATCGCCTGCTCGCGGGCCTCGATCGCTGCCTCCCGGCGCGTCGAGTCGGCCTCGCTCCGCGCCTGCTCGAGCAGCATCGCGCGCTCGCGCCGGGCGGCCTCGAGCCGAGACCCGGCCATCAGCCGCAGCCAGAGGAGCGTCGCGCACCCACCGGCTGCCAGTGCGATCACGACTACGAACACGAGCATGCGCGGCTCCTCGGGCTCGTCCCACCCGCAGAGCGCCGCCTTCGCAGATCGACATCCCAGGCGCGGCCCTCGGCCGCACCCCGCGATTTCAGCTCAGTTTCTCGTTCGGTCGCGTCGCGGTCGACGCGGGGCTCGATGACTGAAGTCGTGGCTCATAGCAACAGTGGATTCGATTGGAGAAGAGGCGCTTTGCAGGAAAAAACGAGCGGATTCAGGGTTCAGCGATTCGGATTCAGGACTGCGAACTCTACGCCTCCGACCCGTCCGTCGCAAACCCGCCGGCGGCCGCCTCGACCGCGTCCTCCCCGAATCCTTTCCGGGCCAGTCGTGCAGCCGTCTTCGGTGACGCGCCGATGCGCCCGACGATCTCCGCGGCCCGTTCGACCTCGGGCCGGAGTGCTCCGACCGCCTCCCCTGCGACCTCTGCCGTCACACCCTCGGCGAGGAGGAGCACCCGGATCGCTTCGTCGCCGTATTCCCGGTCCGCGAGCGACTCGGCGCGTTGCGCGGCGAACCGCGTGTCGTCGACGTAGCCGATGCGCTCGAGTGCGTCGAGCGCATCGGACCGCCGATCATCCTCCACGCCGGCGCGGGCGAGCCGTTCGTCGATCTGACTGCGCGACCGGTCGCGGTGCCTGAGCGCCTGGGCCGCGAGGTCGATCGGATCAGACGCCTGCGGTTGCTGCCTCTTCATCCGGGACCGGGGTCACGTCGACTGCGCTCTCCTCGTGCGGCAGCAGCCTCGCCGAGATGACCTGCTCGGGCGGCGCCTGTGCCTGGATCGCCCGCAGGATCCCCTGCACCACATCCGGATGCTCCTTGAGGAACGCGGTGGCGTTCTGGCGGCCCTGGCCGAGGCGCTCGTCACCGAACGAGAAGTACGAACCGGACTTCTGGACGACCTTCCGCTCGATGCCGGTGTCGAGCACCGTGCCTTCCCACGAGATGCCGTCGCCGTAGATGATGTCGAACTCGGCCTGCTTGAACGGCGGGGCGACCTTGTTCTTCACCACCTTCACGCGGACGCGGTTGCCGATCGCCTCGACGCCGTCCTTCAGTGTCTCGATCCGGCGAATGTCGAGCCGCACCGATGCGTAGAAGCGCAGCGCACGGCCACCGGAGGTCGTCTCCGGGTTGCCGAACATGACGCCGATCTTTTCGCGCAGCTGGTTCGTGAAGAGGCAGATCGTGTCGGTCTTGTTGAGCGTGCCGGCGAGCTTGCGGAGCGCCTGGCTCATCAGCCTCGCCTGGAGGCCAACGTGCGAGTCGCCCATCTCGCCCTCGATCTCCGCCTTCGGCGTCAGGGCGGCGACCGAGTCGATCGCGACCACTGCGAGCGCACCGGAGCGGACGAGGAGCTCGCAGATCTCGAGCGCCTGCTCGCCGGTGTCCGGCTGGGAGACGAGCAGCTCGTCGATGTTGACGCCGATCCGCTTCGCGTAGGCCGGGTCCATCGCGTGCTCGGCGTCGATGAACGCGCAGATGCCGCCGCGGCGCTGCGCCTCCGCGATCACGTGGTAGACGAGCGTCGTCTTACCGGAGGACTCCGGCCCGAAGACCTCCACCACGCGGCCGCGCGGCAGCCCGCCCACTCCGAGCGCGACATCGAGCGACAGCGAGCCCGTCGAGACGGCTCCGATCGCAACCTGCGCCTGATCGTTCATCTTCATGACGGCGCCCTTGCCGAACTGGCGCTCGATCTGACCGAGCACCGTGTCGAGTGCCTGTTCGCGATCCATGGTCTTCACGTACCTCCTAGGGCTGCCGTTTCGAGTGCGTCGTACCTGGCTCCACCTGCTGCGAGCGAAGAACGGTAGAGAGCCGACCGGACGACATGAATCGAACACCTGTTCGCCAGCGTCGGGCGGCCTCCTCCCCGTTCCGGACGGCGGAGAACGGTGACGTGCGGGAGCCATGGCCGGCCTTCCCGGCGGTAGACGCCGAGCCGCTCGAGCCGCCCGTGGAGGTCGTCGGCGAGGGCGGCCGCGACGCCTCCGACGTCGTCGAGCACGATCATCCCAACGCTCCTCGTCTCGCGGTAGCGGAGCGGCTGCAGCGCGGCGGGTCGGGCGGCAGCCGCGGCGGCGCGCAGCTCCTCGAGGATCGCCGGCACCTCGCCGGCCGGGCGGTGGCCGAGGAAAGCGAGCGTGACGTGCAGGTTCTCCAGCGGCACCAGGCGCCCCCGCTCCCGGAGCGAGCGAGCGGCCCACGCAGACAGCTCGCTCCGGGCACTGTCGGGCAGGTCGAGCGCGCAGAAGAGCCGAATCCGGTCACCGCCCTCCACGCTAGCGGGGCCTGCCTCCCTGTTCGTCACGACTTCGTGACAAGTCTGCGCACGAGGTGCAACGCCGCCACCGCAGCCCGCAGGCGGATCGTCTCGCGGTCGCCGGGGAAGTCCAGCTTCCGCGACAGCTCACCCTCTGGCCCCACCGCGTGCAGGTAGACGAGCCCGACGGGCTTCTCCTCGGTCCCGCCACCCGGGCCCGCGACGCCGGTGATCGAGACGGCGACGTCGACACCGAGCGCGTCGCGCGCACCCATCGCCATCGCCGCTGCGGTCTCCTCCGACACGGCACCGTGCGCCGCGAGGACGTCGGCCGGGACCCCGAGTCGCTCACGCTTGACCGAGTCGGAGTACGAGACGACGGAGCCGAGGAAGACGGCACTCGACCCGGGCACTTCGGTGATGCGCGCGGCCACGAGCCCGCCCGTGCACGACTCGGCGGTCCCGAGCGTCAGCCCGCGCTCGCCCAAGAGGTCCAAGACGAGCTCCGCGGTCGATCGCCCGTCGCGCGAGAAGACGTACTCCCCGGCCGCGTCCTCGAACGCCTGCTCGAGCTGGTCGGCTCGCCCGTCTGCGCCGGGTTGCACGAAGAGGTCGATATGGAGCTCGAATTCGCGCGCGCAGATCGTCACGTCCACACCGTCACCGTCGCCGCCTGCGTCGGCGAGGGCCTTCGCGACCGACGACTCCGAGACGCCGAACATCCGCAGCACGCGCCGGGTCGGCACGACCGCCCGCTCGAGCAGTCGCTGCATCGGTTCCGTCTCACAGACGCGCGGCCACAGCGCCTGCAGCTCGCGCGGCGGACCGGGCAGCGCCACCGCGACGCGGTCGCCGAGCGGCAGGACGACCGCCGGGGCGGTGCCGACGAGACCAACCCACTGCGCGCCGTCCGGGAGCGTCGCCTGCTTGCGGACGCCGGGCACGAAGTCCGCATACGGCCGCTGGAGCCGTGTCGCGACGGAGCGGGACAGCTCTTCGATCGCCGCCTCGAGCTCCTCCTCGACGTGCAGCCCCACGCCTGCCGCGTGGGCGAGCAGCTCGATCGTGCGATCGTCGTGGGTCGGTCCGAGGCCACCCGAGATCACGAGCAGGTCGTGCGTCAGCCCCTCGCGCAGCGCACGCTCGAGATCCACCGGATCGTCGCCGACGATCGTGATCGCAGCCGGGTCGACGCCCCGCTCGAGGAGATCGGCAGCGAGGTACGGGCCGTTCCGGTCCGACCGGTCGCCGCGAACGAGCTCCGAGCCCGACGCGACGATCGCCGCGCGGACGCCGCGCGCTAGGCCGGGTGCCAACCCGTCTTCGTGACGATGCCGACGCGCGGCTGCGCGCCGGGGACGCGAACCACGTGGCCGGCGATCGTGATCGTGAGGTTCTCGGGCGTGTCGATCTGCACCCAGAGCCGCGTGCCCTTGATCGCGCGGGTCGGATCGCCCTTGCTGATCGTGCCGTCGAAGACGACGTTCCCGGTCGCGCTGCCCTTGTGCACGATCAGATGGGTCTGACCCGTCTTCGCCGTCACTTCGAGCAGCGGCGGCGTGACCTTCGGGCGATGCACGACCGCCGGCGTTCTCTTGACCGGCGGCGTCGCGGGTGATTTGCCGCCGCTTGCCTTCCATGCGGAGATGACGATCACCGTCAGGACCGCGATCACCGCCAGCGCGACGAACACGACGTTCGTCTCCAGCCTGCGGTGGCGGCGCTGCGGCCGTCTCGCCGCCGAGCGCCGGACGCGCGGCTCGTACTCCTCGCCGCTGACAAAACGCGAGTTGAACTCGTCGACGTACAGCTGCCCGTCGAGACCGAGGTACTCCGCGTAGGTGCGCAGGAAGCCCTTCACGTACGTCTGTGCGGGCAGCAGCGCGAACTGCTCGTCCTCGAGCGCACGCAGGTACTTGCCGCGGACCTTGGTTGCCGCCTCGGCCTGCGCGAAGTCGAGCCCGCGACGCTCGCGTGCTTCCCGAAGGCTGTTCCCGATCTCGAACACGGCCCGCGAAGCGTAGACGAGGATTTGTGCGAGCCGCTACTGCGCCCAGCGCAGAATGCCGTACACGGCGAGCGCCAGTGCGCCGGTGATGCCGACGTAGGCGCCCAACCAGGCGACGAGGCGCGCGAAGCCGACGCCGCCGGCCGCTGACAGCGTGCGCGCCGCGTTCAGGCGGGCGCGTCGCGCGGCCCACACGGCGAGCAGCCCCAGCACCACGGCAGTCCCGACGACCACGTAGAGCGTCTCGAGCAGCCGCAGCCGCGCGCTGAGCTGCGCGGCGACGACTCCGGCAGGGATCGCGAGAACCGCCAGCGCGCCGAGCACCACGGCAGCGCGGGCGGCTCCGCTATTGCTTCTCATACGGGCGGCCCGCGGCCGCCGGCCCGATCGAGCGGCCGATCACGCCGGCCACCGCGACGATCGTCAAGACATACGGCAAAGCGTTGAACAGTGTGCCCCACTGGTTGCCGTAGGCGTTCGGTAGGCGGTCGGACAGCGCGCTCGAGAAGCCGAAGAGCAGCGTGGCGCACCAGGTCGGGAACGGCCGCCACTTCCCGAACACCAGCGCGGCGAGGCCGATGAATCCGGTGCCGCTCGTCATGTTCTCGTTGAACGAGTGGACGAATCCGAGCGACAGATAGGCACCGCCCATCGCCGCGATCGCGCCCGACGCGATCACTGCCATGTAGCGAACCTTGTACACCGAGATCCCGACCGTGTCCGCAGCACGCGGATGCTCGCCGACCGAGCGCAGGCGCAGGCCGTACGGCGTGCGAAACACGAAGACGTAGGTCCCGATCAGCAGGACGAACGACAGCCAGATCATCAGGTTGAGCTGGCCGATGATCGGGCCGACGAAGTACCAGTTGCTCAAGAAGTGGAGGTGCACGTCCGGGATGCCGTAGTCGGCGACATTGCCGGGCGTCCCCGAGTCGCCGTACTTGTCGATGAAGATGTAGCCGGTGATCCCGAGCGCGAGGAAGTTGATCGCCGTGCCGGAGATGATCTGGTCGACCTTCAGGTGGATCGCCCAGACCGCATGCACCGCCGCCATCGCCATGCCCGCGAGTGCGGCGGCGATGAGGCCGATCACCCACTCCCACCCAGGCGCCCAGCCGTGCGCCCAGATCGCACCCCAGATGCCGAAGAACGCCCCCGTCAGCAGCATCCCCTCGAGCGCCACGTTGATCACGCCGCTCCGCTCGCAGAACAGACCGCCGATCGCCGCGAACGTGAGCGGCGTCGCATAGCGCAGCGTCGCAGCGAGCAGCGCGCTCCAGACGACGACCGTGTCGAGATGCGCTTCCGACGACCGCGTCGCGAGGACACCGAGGGCGATCCCGAGCACGCCGGCCGCGACCGCCCCGCCGCCGATGCGGTGCTGCTCGCGCGACCACGTCCAGATCCCCGCCGCGATCGCAAGCATCCCCAGCAGGACCGGCACCAGCGAGGTGCGCGAGGCGAGCGGCGGCAGCGCGAGCCAGAACGCGATCGCACCGAGAGCGATGCCGCCGATGCCGACCGTCTTTGCGTCCGTCCACTTGATCCCGCCCAGGCGGGTCGTGATCGCGGTCATGCCGGCCTCCTCCGCTTCTTCAGCCACAGGCCGATGCCGCCGAGGTTCAGGCCGACGAACAGGATGACGAGCCCCTGGATGATCGTCGTCAGGTTGCCGGCGAGGTCGGGGCGGAAGATCGACGGGTCGAGCTGCCTGCCCGATGTCCCGTTGATCAGAGCGCCGAACAGGAGCGACGCGACGCCGACGCCGAGCGCCGTGTTCCGTCCGAGCAGCGCGGCAGCAAGCCCGATGAAGCCGATCGAGCTCGCCTGGATGTCGTTCTCGCCGATGCGGTACTCCCAGCCCGTGATGTCGAGCGCGCCCGCGAGGCCGGCGAACGACCCGGAGATCGCCATCGCCAGGAAGTAGTTCCGCGCGACCGAGACTCCGCCGTACCGGGCCGCCTCCGGGTTGAAGCCGACCGCGCGCACCTCGAATCCGAGAGTCGTGCGGTTGATGATGATCCAGTAGACGACGAGCATCCCGATCGCGATGAAGATCCCGATCGAGAGGCCCTGCAGCAGCGCGATCCCCCAGAACACCGGCAGCTTCGCCCCGTCGGCGATGTCGTTCGAGATCGGGATCGACGGCTGCGAGCCCTGCAGCGGCCCGCCCTCGCCGAACAGGTACGAGCCCACCCAGTACGCAATCCAGTTGAGCATGATCGTCGAGATCACCTCGTGAGCGCCCACGGTCGCCTTGAGGATCCCGGCAATGCCCGCCCACACAGCACCGGCGAGCGTCCCGGCGATCAGGCACAGCACTACGTGCAGGAACGGGTTCAGGTGGATGAACGACGATCCGAGCCAGACGGCGAAGATCGTTCCCGCCGTGTACTGACCCTGGCCGCCGATGTTGAAGAGGCCGCAGCGGAACGCGAACGCGAGCGCGAGCGCGGTGAGGATGATCGGCGTCGTCAGCAGCAGCGTCTGCTGCAGGTTCCCCGCGGCGATCGACCCGGTGTCCCACGGGAACCACATCTTGTGCGTCGAGAACGGGATCCGCGCATGGTGGTTCCCGATGTGGAAGAACCAGTTGATGCCCGTTCCGTTGAAGACCGCGTGGTAGACCTTGAGCGGGTTCTTCCCGGTGAAGAGCACGACGAGGCCGCCCATCAGGAAGGCGATGACGGTCGTGATGATCGGGGCGATGGTGCCGGAGAGCCCACCGAAGCGCGACCTGAAGTGCTGCTGCGGGCTCGGCTCGGTGCCCGACGGCGCGACTTCCTCCGGCGTCAGCTCCGGATCCTGCTCGCTCACGCTGCTGCCTCGCGTGAGCCGCCCGTCATCGCGAAGCCGAGCTCTTCCTCGGTCGCCGTCGGCGGGAACTCGCCGACGATCCGGCCCTCGTAGATCACGAGGATGCGATCGGAGAGCGACAGGATCTCTTCGAGCTCCAGCGAGACGAGGAACACCGCACGGCCTGCGTCACGCTGCTCGACCAGCCGGCGGTGCACGAACTCGATCGCACCGACGTCGAGACCGCGCGTCGGCTGTGCCGCGATCAGCACCTTTGGGTCGCCGTCGATCTCCCGGGCCAGGACGACCTTCTGCTGGTTCCCGCCGGACAGCGCACCGGCCGGCGTCGACGGCTGGCCGCCGCGGACGTCGAACTCCCGCAGCAGGCGCCGAGCCCGGTCGACCATCGCGCCGAGATTGAGGAAGCCGTTCCGCGAGTTCGGCGGTGTGCGATACCCGTGCAGCGCGATGTTCTCGGTCAGCGAGAAGGGAAGCACGAGCCCACGTCGGTGGCGGTCCTCGGGGATGTGCCCCACGCCCGCATCGAGGGACTGCTTCGCGTTCGCGTGCGTCAGGTCGTGACCGTCGACGACGATGCGCCCCGACGACGGGTGGCGGAGCCCGGCGATCGCGTCGATCAGCTCCGACTGCCCGTTCGCGTCCACGCCCGCGAGGCCGACGATCTCTCCGCCGTGCACCTCGAAGCTGACATCGCGGACAGCCTCGAGCCCGCGATCGTCGATCACGCGCAGGTCCTCGACCTGCAGCAACGGGGCGCCCGGGGTCGATGCGTGCTTGTCGACGCGTAGCAGCACTTCGCGTCCGACCATCATCCGCGCAAGGCTCTCTTCGGTTGCGCCCTCGGCCGGGATCGTGTCGACGACGACACCACGCCGCAGCGTCGTGATGCGGTCGGCAATGTCGAGCACCTCATTCAGCTTGTGCGAGATGAAGATGATCGACTTTCCCTGCGACTTCAGGGATCTGATGATCTCGAAGAGCTCCTGCGCCTCCTGCGGCGTCAGCACGGCGGTCGGCTCGTCGAGGATGAGAATCTCGGCCCCGCGGTAAAGCGCCTTCAGGATCTCGACGCGCTGCTGCTGACCGACGCTGATGCGGTCGATGCGCGCGTCGGGGTCGACGGCGAGGCCGTAGCGCTCGGAGAGCTCGCGCACGCGCTTGCGCGCGGCGTCGTAATCGAGTAGCACGCCCAGCGTCCGCGGCTCGGTGGCGAGCACGATGTTCTCGGCTACCGTCATCACCGGGATGAGCATGAAGTGCTGATGCACCATGCCGATCCCGTGCTCGATCGCAGCCTTCGTCGAGCCGAGGTCGATGTGCTTGCCGTCGAGCAGGATCTCGCCGGTGTCAGGCGTGTAGAGCCCGTAAAGGATGTTCATCAAGGTCGATTTGCCTGCGCCGTTCTCGCCGAGCAGCGCGTGCACCTCGCCGCGACGGAGGTCGAAGTTGACGTCGTCGTTTGCGAGAACGCCGGGGAACCGCTTGGTGATCGCGCGCAGCTCGAGGAGAGGGGCGTCGGCCATCGCTTCGGGCGATCCTATCCAGCTTGAGCGCCGCCGCTCGCCAAGTCCTGCGCCGCGGCACGTGCGCCGGCGACTGCGGTGGGACTGATGCGCGGATCGAGCTTCCCGACACCGATCGCTCCCGTCCGCGGCCCGAAGACAACGTCCCCGCTGTGGAAGACGCCGTTCACCGCCTCGCGCGCGACGAGCCCGCCTACGACACCGGGGAACATGAAGCTCCCGAGTGCAAGCGCGGGCATGTTCTGCTCGTGCGCCGCCGACGCTGCCGACGCCGCGCACAAGCCACCGTGCGCCATCACGACGACCGCGGAGCGCCCCAGACCCGTCAGCGCGGCCTCTTTGCAGCGCGCCGGAACCGACCGCGACCACTGATGGAGGACGGCCACGCCGGGCGCAGCCGCGTGCACGCCGCGGCCGAACGCGGCGGCGAGCGCGCGCTCTTCCGGACCAACCCACGCCACACGGGCCGATGCGCCGGTCTCGGCAGCGGCGAGCCCGGCCGTGACGCCCGCGAGATAGGCGGCGTCGCTCTCCTGCAGGACGAGCCCCGCGAGGTTCGGCGCGTGCTGTCCTTTCACGCTCGCGCCGACGAGCGCGAAGTGGATCGTCGGGTGCGCCCGCGCGACGGCGGCGACCGCCTCCGGGGTCGCCGCGTGCGAATCGACGACGACGAGGGGATCGTCGGCGATCCGTGTCAACGTCTCGTGGCGAGGGACGATCCCCGGCACGTCGATCGTCAGCGAGCCGACGACACCGATACGGAACCCGCTCGCCGTAGTCGTCTTCGTCGTCGTGGTCGCCGCAGTGTCGTGCTTCGCGCCGCACCCGCTCACGACCAGCACGCACAGGAGCACAGGCACCAGGCGCATCGCGCAACCCTAGATGCATGAGGGGCGGGCCGTTTGGCCCGCCCCTGACAACCAGCTCGAGCTCCGACCCGCCTATTTGACGGTGGTCGGGATGCCCTTGATCTTGCCGGCTTTGAGCAGCCTGAACTGCGCCGCCACCGCGTTCTTGATCGACGCGGGGACCCTCGAGCTCCACTTGCCGTACCCGACGCCGCCGATGTCGGCGGTGAACTGCTTGTTCGCCCCGCCCTTCAGCTTGCCGTGGTTGGCAGCCTGGATGGCGTTGTACACCGAGACGTCGACGCGCTTGAGCGCGCTCGTCATCACCCACGGGCCGAGGTAGCCCTGATCGGCGTCGACTCCGATGCCGAAGATGCCCTTCTCGTGCGATGCGTCGAGGACGCCGAGGCCGCACTGGCCGGCGACCTGGAACTCGACGACCGAGCCCTGAGCGATCTGGTTGAGCGCCTTCTCCTTGCACTTCGCCTGCTTGACGAAGTCCTGGGAGTAATCGTTCAGGGTCTTGATGCCCGGATCGGCCTTCTTCGCGCCGAACTGGAAGCCCGCGATGTAGCGATCGACCGGCGGGATCTTCAGGCCGCCGACCGAGCCGACCGCCTTCCCGCCGTGCGACTTCGCCCACATCCCCGCGGCGTAGCCGACGAGGTAGCCGGCCTGCTGCTCGCTGAAGAGAAGGCCTTCGACGTTCTTCGGCTTGTGCTTCATGAACGTCACGTCGTCATCGACGATCGCGAACTTGCTGTTCGGGAACGCCGAGGCGACTGTGTCGACGGCGCTATCCATCAGGAACCCGACCCCGATCGTGATGCCGGCGCCCGACCGGACGCATGCGGTCAGGTTCGGGATGTACTGGGATCCCGAAGCCGACTGGATGACCCGACCCTTGATCCCGGCCCGCTGCGCATGCTGGAGGCCGACATAGGCAAGGTGGTTGAACGACTTGTCGTTCAGGCCGCCGATGTCGGTGACGAGACACGCAGAGAACCCGGCTTTGTGTGCTGCAGACGCCGAGCCGCCACGAATGGCAGCGCCGAGCGACGCGATGAGCACCGTCACGGCGGCGATCGCCGCGAGCGTGAGCCAACGCTTCCTCACTTGGTGAACCCTCCTTGCTCAGATGTCCTTCTGGGGGGACTGGCCGGGGTACAGTACCCCGTTCTCCGGGCGGCGCCTAGTCGGAGCTAGTCCGACGCGACGCGTTCGAGCTCGTGCTCGGAGATGAGGACGCGGCGGGGCTTCGACCCTTCGTAGGGCGAGATGATCCCGCGGCGCTCGAGCATGTCGATCAGCCTGCCGGCCCGCGTGTAGCCAACCCGGAGCCGCCGCTGGAGGAGCGAGACGCTCGCCGTCTGGGCGGTCACGACGACCTCGATCGCCTTGTCGAGCAGCGCATCCTCGTCGGGATCGAACTCGCCGTCCTCGGAGTCCGCCTCGTCGACGAACACCTGCGGCAGCTCGAGGAACGTCTCGTCGACCTCCTGCTCCCTCTGCGCCCTCGTCTGCTCCACGATCAGGGCGATCTCGTCCTCGGTTACGAACGCGCCCTGGACACGCTGGAGCCGCGACGTCCCCAGCGGCTTGAACAGCATGTCGCCCTGGCCGAGCAGGCTCTCGGCACCGTTCGCGTCGAGGATCACGCGCGAGTCGGTCTGCGACGAGACGGCGAATGCGATCCGCGACGGTACGTTCGCCTTGATCATGCCGGTGATCACGTCGACCGACGGCCGCTGCGTCGCAAGCACGAGGTGGATGCCGACGGCGCGCGACTTCTGCGCGAGGCGGATGATCGAGTCCTCCACCTCCTGAGGGCTCACCATCATCAGGTCGGCGAGCTCGTCGATCACGACGAGTAGATACGGCAGCTCATCCTCCCCGCGCTTGCGGAACGCGCGGTTGGCTTCGGGGAGGTTGCGAGCCCGCACCTGCGAGAGGCGCTCGTAGCGGCGCTCCATCTCGGTGACGACGTTGAGCAGCACCGCGCTGGCTTCCTTCGGGCTCGACACGACCGGCGTCAGGAGATGCGGGATCGACTCGTAGTAGTTGAGCTCGATGCGCTTCGGGTCGATCAGGATCAGCCGCGCTTCGTCCGGTGTCGCGCGCAGCAGGATCGAGGTGAGGATCGTGTTGATGCAGCCCGACTTCCCGGAGCCGGTCGTACCGGCGATCAGGATGTGCGGCATCCGCGCGAGGTCGGCCCACACCGACGCGCCCGAGATGTCCTTGCCGAGCCACACCGACAGGGGGCTCGCCGTTTGCGGCAGGTCGTCGTAGATGTCGCCGAGCGTGACGAGGTTGGGGCTGAGGTTCGGAACCTCGACGCCGACCGCCTGCTTGCCGGGTATCGGCGCCAGGATGCGGATCTCGGTCGTCGCCAGCGCATAGCTCAGGTCATCCTTCAGGTTCGCGACCTTTCCGACCTTCGTCCCCGGTGCAAGCTGCAGCTCGTAGCGTGTGACGCGCGGGCCGGAGATCGTGCCGATCACCGTCGCCTCGACGCCGAAGTGCGCCAGGCACGTGACGAGGGCTTCGGCCACGCGCTGGCTCGCCTCGCCGTTCGGCCCCGCACCGGGCTTCGACTTCTTGAGGAGGGTGCGCTCCGGAAGCTGGTACTCGCCGACCGGCGCGAGCGTCGGGAAGAGCTGCTCTTGCGACTCGTGCACGTCGTCCTCGTCGTCGTTCTCTTCGGTCGCCGCGTCGTACAGGACCGGCGGCGGCCCGACCGAGACGGAATCGGAGACGAGATCCGGATAGTCGTGCTTCACGTCGACGGGCGGATGGAACGCCTCCTCGCGCGCCGGGTACCCGAGCTCGTCGTCATCGCCGAAGTCGGCGAGCGCCGTTGCCATGCTGCGGGCGCGCGTGCCCGCCAGGTGCATCACGTGACCGGTGCGCCGGAGCACCGCGCCGACCGACGTGCCGGTGAGGAAGGTGACGCCGGCGATCGTCAGGAGCACGCCGAGGATCGTCGCTCCCGTCGTGCCGAGGCCGACGGCGACCACTCGCTGAAGGCCGTCGCCCACGACGCCGCCCTCCGCGTCGCCGAGGGTCAGCAGCAGCCCGGCGATCGCGACGCCGAGACCGACCCGAAACGGCCGCACGTCGACGAGCGCGCTGCGCGTGACGATGAGCCCTCCGAGCGGGACGAGCACGAGCGGCGCCAGGTACGCGGCGGCGCCGACGGCTGCCTTCACGGCATGCGCGACCGGCCCGCCGCTGAACCCGAACCACAAGACGGCGGCGATGAAGACGCCCGCGCCGACGAGCCCGAGCCCGACGAGCTCGGGATGCGGCTTCGGGATGTGGAACTCGCCGCGCGGCTTCTTGCCGCGGCGCTTCTTGACCCGGCTGGGCGTTTTCGGGGACGTGCGGTGGGGCCGCTTCTTGCGCGCCATGGCGGGGCACTTCGCCCCGCCGAGGCTCACTCCTGCCGCTGGAACGAGGCGGTGAGCATCCCGAAGTACGTCGGCGCCTCGTACGAGAGGAGATCGGCGCGGAAGCCGTCGCCGAGCGCGCCGTGGAGCATCAGCATCTGCCAGAGGCTGTCGGCGAGCGCGTCCTTCGCCCGCTTCGGGTCCCACGCGACGAGCTCACCGAGCGCGTTCCTCCGCACGACGTCCTGGACGTCGTCGTCGTACGGCGCCGAATGCTCGCTGAAGCCGTATGGACCGTCGTGGGTGTGGCCGTGGCCGTGGTCGGCGCTCGCGACGAAGGCAACCGGCCTTCGGCCGGTCGCTAGTGCTAGGGCCTGACCGGCTCTGACGTGATCGTCGTTGGACAAAGCGCGGCAGGGGGTGACGACTACCGCGGGTGTTCGGAGGAAGCTGAGCGGGATGCCGGCGCCCCAGTCGATCGGCATCGTCGAGCCGCCCGAGGCGACCGTCCCGAACGTGAGGCCGAGCGCCGGCAGCCCGGCCGCCTGCAGCGCGGTGACGCACCCGTCCGCGAGCTCAGGATCGCCGGCACCCTCGTAGAGGTGCGCCGCATCGACGAACTGGTTCGGGTGCTCGGTGAGATGCGCCGAGCGGACGACACCGAAGTGGCCGTCGAGGAGCGTCCCGTGCGGCGTGGCGAGTATCGCGACCTCCGCGCCGCTCGCCTCTAATCGGCGCGCGAGCTCGTGCATGCCGCTCGCCGTCGGGCCGTCGGGTTGCTCGTAGACCGGGTTGCCGTGCGGCGCAATCGCGCCGAAGACGATCATCCGAGGCTCGAGATGCGATCCACGATCAGCTCGGCGAACCGCGGGCCGTCGATGTCGAGCCCGACCTTCGCGTTCGGCGCGCCGAAGTGCTCGCGCCCGCGCCAGTCGACGTTCGTCCTCCCCCAGCTCGGGCCGGTCGTGCAGTCGACGTCGATGTACGCGTCGCGCACGTCCATCAGCGTCGGATCGATCAGGTGCGCAACGCACACCGGGTCGTGCATCGGCGAGCCCTCGAGATCCGTATAGCGGCGCTTGTGGAAGCGCGCGTAGAAGTCCATCAGCTCTGCGACGACCTTCCCGACGCGTCCGGCGCCGCGCATGCGCTCGGTGTGCTCGTCCTTGATCAGCGCACGATGGGTGACGTCGAGCCCGACCATCGTCGTGTCGAGCCCTTCCTCGAACACGCGCTGCGCTGCCTCCGGATCCGCCCAGATGTTGAACTCGGCAGCGGGAGTGCGATTCCCTTCGCCGATCGCACCGCCCATCAGGACGATACGCTCGGGCCGGGCGTCGGCGTGCGTCGCGAAGAGCAGGCCGACGTTCGTCAGCGGCCCGGTCGCGACCAGCACCGGCTTGTCCGCGCTCCGGTACTGCTGCGCGAGGAACTCGACTGCATGCTCGGCCTGGGCGCTCTGCGACGGCTGGGGCAGGTCCGGGCCGTCGAGCCCGGACTCGCCGTGCACGTGCGCAGCGACGTCGCGCTGCCTGACGAACGGCGCCTCGGCCCCCGCGTACACCGGGATGTCGGTGCGGCCGGCGAGCTCGAGCACTCGGAGCGCGTTGTTCGTGGTCTTGTCGAGCGTCTGGTTCCCGGACACGGTCGTCACCGCCCGCAGGTCGACCTCGGGCGATGCGACGGCGAGGAGAATCGCGATCGCGTCGTCGTGGCCGGGATCGCAGTCGAGGATGATCGGAGTCGAGGTCATGCCGCGAGTATCGCTGCGAGGTCGCCTGCCGTGGGGAGCGAAGGCTGCGCGCCGAAGCGCGAGGCGGCGATCGCCCCGGCGGCGCATGCCCGCACGAGCGCGTCGCTCCGGTCGCGCCCCTCGAGCAGCGAGACGACGAGGCATGCAGCGAACGCATCGCCGGCCGCGGTGCCGTCGACCGCGTCTACCCGAGGCGGCGTCGCGCGCGCCACCTCGGCCCCGTTCTCGAAGAGCGCCGCGCCGTCGGCGCCGTACGTCACCGCAACGAGCTTCCCGCGTGACACGATCTCGTGCTCCAGCCGGTTCACGATCAGCAGGTCGGGTTCGAGGTCGACCGGCCGGGCGGGCGCGGCGTTGAGCGCGAAGTAGGACGCGCCGTCCGCCGCCGCACGCACAACGGAGTCGGGCACCTCCAACTGGCACAACACGGCGCCGCCGGGCGAGCTCGGCACGATGTGATCGTTGGCGCCCGGGACGACGACGATCTGGTTCTCGCCGCTCCCGTCGACGAGGATGAGCGCGATCCCCGTCGTGCCGATGGGCGTGACGTCGAGCTCGACGCCCGCATCGCGCAGTCCGACGAGCGCGTCGTCGGCCAGCGGGTCGTCGCCGACCGCGCCGATCATCCGCACGCGTGCACCGAGCAGGGCGGCGGCGACGGCCTGGTTCGCGCCCTTCCCGCCGGGCACGCGCAGGAAGTCGTGACCGACCAGCGTCTCCCCCGCGCGCGGCAAGCGCTCGACGCGCGCGACGAGGTCGAGGTTGATCGAGCCGACGACCGTGAGCTCCACCGGCATGCACGGAAAGCCTAGTAAGCGCGCGGCAGGTCGTTAGCGAGCGCGGCGTGCGTCGGCAATGATTGGCGGCAACCTCAGCAGCGGTAGGTGCCGGTGAACGGGCGCGCGGCGCCGATGGGCTCCCTCCCTTTGAACGTGCCGCGTGAGTGCCCGTGCGCTGTGAGCTTGACGAGGCTCGTGCCGAGGTGAAAGCGCCCCGAATAGGCGTAAACGGTTCCCGTTCCGACTGAGCCCGACAATTGGATCAGCGGCGCTCCCTCGTTGCGCGCCGAGTCTGGCACGCCGTTGACCTGCGTTCCCAACGTGAGGATTAGGCCACCTGACCAGATGCACGTGCCGTTCTTGAACGTGTACGACTTGCCTCCGATCCGCAGAGTCGCGGTCGCGGGGCCGCAGTAGCCAACAGCCTTGTGGCCCTTGATCGTCGTGGACCGAAGCGCGCAATCAGATCGGGTGGCGGCGGCATGCGCCACGGCTGAACAGACTCCGATCGCGGCGGCAAGAGCTACGAGCAACACGAGTCTCATCGGGGTTCCTCCTGGGTGCTTCGTGGATGTCGGCCAGCCTGGCAGAGGCCCGCATAGAACCCGCATAGCGGCGCCGATCGGCGGCGCCGACTTGCGCTACGCAGCGATCGCGCGGAGGTCGTTCAGCGCGCAGCCGAGCAGGTTCTCGCGGAGGTCGAACAGGCCGGCCCACAGCGAGCTGGCATCGATCGACGACTGCCACCGCACCGTCGAGGCAAGCCCCTCCAGTGCCCGCACGAAAACGGCGAGCTCCAGGTACGCCTGCGCGACCCGGTGCGGAGCGACCTTCACCCCGGCGCGGTCGAGGACCGGCGCC
>DATINO010000019.1:0-16598 GCA_035474195.1 Gaiellaceae bacterium | reverse complement strand
TGTTCGTCGGCCTCTCGTTCGCCGCGGGCTACCTGCTAGGAAGGATGCTGCTGTGACCGTGCTCGCCTCCGCGCAAGGGTTTTTCCACTCGTCGACCTGGTACGTGCTCAGGAATCTCGCGATCTTCTTCGTGATCGTCTTCTGGGTCGCGTCGGTGTACTGGGTGTTCAAGGACGCCCGCCGGCGCATCGCCGACAAGCTGATCGTCGGGGTCGTGACCGCGATCGGGATCGTGCCGTTCATCGGGCCGCTCATCTACATGCTGTTCCGACCGCCGGAGTACCTCGAGGACGTGCGAGAGCGCGAGCTCGAGATCAAGGCGATGGAGCGGCGGCTCGGCGCGCGCGACCTCCACTGCCCGGTGTGCCGTGCCGAGGTCGACGAGGAGTTCCTCGTCTGCCCGGTCTGCACGACGAAGCTGCGCCAGGCGTGCTCGAACTGCGGCAAGCCGCTCGAGGCGGCGTGGCAGGTGTGCCCGTTCTGCGAGACGCCGATCGAGTACGACGAAAACGCTGCCGTCGCGATCGGCGAGGCAAGGCGCCCGCCGCGCAGACGGCGCCAAACCCGCTAGTCTCGTCGGCCGCATGGCAGTCGAGCGCACGCTGATCCTCGCCAAGCCGGACGCCGTCGAGCGCAGCCTCGCCGGCGAGATTGTCGCTCGCTTCGAGCGCCGCGGGCTGAAGCTCCGCGCGGCGCGGCTCCTCACCGCAAGTCGCGAGCTCGGCGAGACGCACTACGCCGAGCACAAGGAGAAGCCGTTCTTCGGCGAGCTCGTCGCCTTCATCACCTCCGGGCCGACGCTCGCGTTCGTGCTCGAAGGTGACGGAGCGATCGCAACCTGCCGCTCGACGATCGGCGCCACCAACCCGGCCGACGCGACGCCCGGCAGCCTGCGCGGCGACTACGCGCTCGCGATGCCGAACAACCTCGTGCACGGCTCCGACTCGCCCGAGTCGGCGGAGCGCGAGATCGGGATCTGGTTCCCCGATGGGCTCGTCTGACCTGTGGCGTAGCGACGCCGAGCGGAACGCCGCCAACTGGACGGAAGCAAACCGCGAGTACACCGACGAGAACGCCGAGACGAACTGGGCGCTCGACGAGATCTCGTGGGGCGTCTGGGGCGTCGACGAGTCCGAGCTGAACGTCCTCGGCGACGTCGCCGGCCTCGACGTCGTCGAGCTCGGGTGCGGTACCGCCTACTTCTCGGCCTGGCTCGCGAAGCTCGGTGCGCGTCCCGTCGGCGTCGACATCACCCCGGCGCAACTCGACACCGCGCGGCGCATGCAGGCGAAGACCGGGATCGAGTTCCCGCTCGTCGAGGCGGACGCCGGCGCGACCGGGCTTCCGGATGCAAGTTGCGACCTTGTCCTGTCGGAGTACGGGGCGTCGCTCTGGGTCGACCCGTACCGGTGGATCCCGGAGGCCGCGCGGCTGCTCCGCGCGGGCGGCCGGCTCGCGTTCCTGACGAACTCGCCGCTCGTGGTCCTCTGCTCCGTCGACGAAGGCGCCGCGACCACGACCCTCCAACGGCCGCAGTTCGGGATGCACCGCTTCGAGTGGGCAGGAGAGACCGGCGTCGAGTTCCATCTCGCCCACGGCGACTGGATCGCCGCCCTCCACGCCAACGGCTTCGAGCTCGAGCGGCTGATCGAGGTGCAGGCGCCGCCCGACGCCGAGACGCACGAGTACTACGCCTTCGTCACCGCCGACTGGGCCAGGCAATGGCCTACCGAGGACATCTGGGTCGCCCGCAAGTCGGTAGCCCGCTCCGGCGGCGGCAAAGCCGCCACCTCCGCTCCTTGACCGGCTCCGTCAAGCCTACGCCGGTGCCACTGATCCTCGCGTCGACGTCGCCGCAGCGGCGCGCGATCCTCGAGCAGCTGCGCATCCCGTTCGACGTCGTCGCACCGAACTTCGAGGAGGTCGACGGCACAGCGCCGCTCGAGCGCGCCGCGGGCAAGGCGCGATCGGTGGACGGCGGCGACCGGCCTGTGCTCGGCGTCGACACCGAGGTGTTGTTCGAAGGTGGGCTGCTCGGCAAGCCCGCGGACGCGACCGAGGCGGAAGCGATGCTCGAGGCGCTTGCGGGCCACACCCACGAGGTCGTCTCCGGTCTTTGCCTGCGCACGCGCGCGTGGGAGGAGTTGCACGAGGAGGTGACGCACGTCACCTTCCGGACGCTGACACCGCGCGATCTCGCGCACTACGTGGCGGCGGGCGAGTGGGAGGGACGCGCCGGCGGCTACGCGATCCAGGGCCTCGGCGCCGGCTTGGTCGAGCGCGTCGAGGGCGACTTCCTGAACGTCGTCGGCCTGCCGGGATCGTTGCTCGTGCGCCTGCTCGCGACGCGCTTCGCCGGCGTCTACGGCTTCGGTTGAGCCCCAGCGGCGGCGAACGCCGCGAGGACCTCATCCGTGTGCGACGTCCAGAAGATGACTTCGGGCTCTGCGGGACGCTTGATGCGGACGCCGCGTCCGAGTGCACCGCGACACGCCTCGACGCGGACGGCGGCGGGATCGAATTCGAACGACGGGAGCCAGCGGTCGACGAGCGAGCGGAGCCCGGGCATCCGCACGCGGAGCGAGCCGCGACCGCTCTCGAGTCGCAACTCGACCAGCGGCCACGTCGCGTTCGCGCCGGGCTCGAGTCTCGAGAGGCGGGGACCCCGCATCCCGCCGATGAACCGCTGACCGGGCGCCACGCATGCACTCTAGGCGCGCCGCTCCTTGGTCGAAGTGCTTCCCAGCTAGAGTGGCCCGCGCGATGGGGCTCTTCAACTACCTGACCGGCTTCGGTGGCCGCGACATGGCCGTGGACCTCGGCACCGCGAACACACTCGTGTACGTACGTGGGCGCGGGATCGTGCTCTCCGAGCCTTCGGTGGTCGCGATCGACCAGCGGACGGGTGACGTGCACGCGGTCGGGCTCGAGGCGAAGCGGATGCTCGGCCGCACGCCCGGCACGATCAGCGCGATCCGCCCGCTGAAGGACGGCGTGATCGCCGACTTCGACGTCACCGAGCAGATGCTGCGGCACTTCATCATGAAGGTGCACCAGCACAGGTTCGCGCATCCTCGCGTCGTCGTTTGCGTCCCTTCGGGCGTCACCGGCGTCGAGAAGCGCGCCGTCGAGGAGGCGACGCTCAACGCGGGCGCGCGCAAGGCGTATCTGATCGAGGAGCCGATGGCCGCCGCGATCGGCGCTGGCCTGCCCGTGGCCGAGCCGACCGGGAACATGATCGTCGACATCGGCGGCGGCACCACCGAGGTGGCCGTCATCTCGCTCGGCGGGATCGTCGTCTCGCAGTCGCTGCGTGTCGGCGGCGACGAGATGGACGAGGCGATCATCAATCACATCAAGCGTGAGTACAAGCTGCTGATCGGGCAGCAGACGGCCGAGGAGATCAAGCTCGAGGTCGGCTCCGCACACGCGATGAAGGAAGAGGTGCAGGCGGAGGTTCGCGGCCGCGACATGCTCACCGGCCTTCCCAAGACCGTCATCCTTTCGAGCGAAGAGGTGCGTCACGCGCTCGAGGAGCCGGTCAACCAGATCATCGACGCGATCAAGTCGACGCTCGACAAGACCCCGCCCGAGCTCGCCGCCGACATCATGGACCGCGGCATCGTGCTCGCCGGCGGCGGTGCGCTGCTGCAGGGCCTCGACGAGCGCCTCCGGCACGAGACGCACATGCCCGGGCATCTCGCAGAGTCACCGCTGACGTGCGTGGCGGTCGGCTCCGGTCGAAGCCTCGAGGAGTTCGACGCGATTCACCGCAGCGCACGCGCCCGCGGGCGCAACGGCCGCTCGCGGCATTGAGCGTGAGCGTCGAGGAAGTCGACGCGCGAACCGCGTCGGACGACGTGCTGTCGCAGTTCGCGGCGGTCGAGCACGCGTGCCGGCCCGAGTCGGCGCCGGGCGAGCCTCCCCGCTCGACGGCAGAGGTGATCGCGTTCTATCGCCATCAACCGACGACTCACACGAGTTCCCACTGGCTCGCGGAGGGTGGGGTGGCTGCCCTGAACGTTCACGGCCCGTCGGCGGCGTTCGTCGACATCAACGTCTTCCCGTCTCTGCGACGCAAGGGCGTCGGCGCCGCGCTCCTCGAGCGAGTGCTCGAGCGTGCACGCGAGCTCGACGTGCAGTCGCTGCACGGCCATCACTCGACGCCTGCCGGCGCTGCGTTCGCGGCGCATTTCGGGTTCACCGACGGCCAGCGCATCGTGCGCGCCCTCCTCGACCTGAAGCACGCCGAGCTACCCGCGCCCACGACGCCTGACGGGTGGACGCTCGCGACCTGGCTCACCCGGGTCCCGGACCGGCACCTCGCGGCATTCGTCACAGCCCGCGCCGCGATGGACGATGCCCCGGCAGGCGACGACCTCGAGTTCCCGACCTGGACTGCGACGCACGTCCGCGCGTCCGAGGAGTCCCTGGCCTTGCGAAATCGCGAGATGCGGGTGACCGTGGCGATCCGCGACGACGGTGAGATCGGCGCCTTCACCGAATTGCGCGTCTCGAGCGGCTCCACGCTTGGCTTCACCGACGATACGGGCACCGTCGCCGCCCACCGCGGCCAGGGGCTGGCACGGGCTGTGAAGCTCGAATCCCTGCGCCGTCTGCGCGACGATCACCCGGAGATCACGGTGGTCAGCACGTCCAATGCCG
Organism: Gaiellaceae bacterium; assembly: GCA_035474195.1. Lineage (GTDB taxonomy): Bacteria > Actinomycetota > Thermoleophilia > Gaiellales > Gaiellaceae > PALSA-600. Next base: position 11,933 of record DATINO010000019.1, on the reverse strand, counting down.
AGGAGAACGCGGCGATGCGCCACGTCAACGAACTGGTCGGGTTCCGGCCGAGCGCCGTGGAGACCACGGCGACACGCAACCTGTCGGTCTCGTAGCCCAGCTACGCTTCAGCCTTCGTGCCACGCAACCGGACCGTCCGCCTTGCGGTCCTGGGCTCGTCCGTCCAGCGCGCCGCCCCCTCCGGGTTCCCCTCGTCTCGCTCCAGTGCCCTCAAGCGCCGGATCGTTGTGGGGTTCCTCGTGCTGCTCTCGCTCGTCCTGATCACCGTCTCGTTCCGCTCGTCGGCGCTCGACGGCGTCCAGGGAACGGGAGCGACCGTCCTTCGCCCGTTCGAGGTCGCAGCCGACCGGATCGCGCGCCCGTTCGCCGACACGATCGGCTGGTTCCGCGGCCTCGTCGACGCGAAGAACGAGAACAAGAAGCTGCGCGCACAGAACGAGGCGCTTCGGCGTCAGTTCATTCTCGACGAAGGCGCGATCCAGGAGAACGTCCAGCTTCGCAAGGCGCTCAACTTCGTCGGCCCGCCGTCGGTCGCCGACTTCGAGAAGGTGCACACGACCGTCGTCGCGAACTCGCAAGGTGCGCTCGACGAGAGCGTCGTCATCGGAGCCGGCACGTCGAACGGCATCCAGGTTGGAAGTGTCGTCGTCGAGCCGCTCGGCGGGCCTGACGGAACTGGTGCGCTCGTCGGCACCGTCGACCGCGCGTTCGCGCACGAGTCACGCGTGACGTTGTTGACCGACAGCGAGAGCGCGGTCACCGCAACCGACGTGACGAATCCGAGCGTGATCGGTGCGGTGCGTCGCGGCGGCGGCTCGAGCGACGTTCTCATTCTCGACCGCGTGTCGAAGACGCCGGTCGTGCGCATCGGCGACACGATCGTCACGGCAGGCTCCCTTGGCGCTGGCCCGCTGAAGTCGAAATTCCCGCGCGGCATCGCGATCGGGACCGTATGGAGCAAGTCCTCGAGCGACACGACGCTGTTCCAGAACATCCAGCTGAAGCCGCTCGTCGACTTTTCGTCGATCCAGACCGTCGTCGTGCTCGTGCCGAAGAAGAGCGGCTAGATGGACGGCGTGAAGGCCGCGCTCGTCCTCTTCGTCGCCGCTCTGCTGCAGCTCTCCGTCCTCACGGAGTACCGGACGTTTCGCACCGCGAGCATCGTGCTCGTCGCGCTGCTCTCGATCGCGCTCCTGCGCGGCTCGGTCTTCGGCGCCGTCGCCGGGTTCATGACAGGCCTGCTGCTCGACACCGCGACCCTCGGGACGCTCGGCATAACGTCGCTGCTGCTGACCCTCGGCGGCTTCTGGATCGGGCGCTACGGCGAGACGACCGCGCGCGACCGGTTCCACGCGCCGTACGTGTCGGTCGCCGTCGTGACCGCGCTCTACCTCTTCGGCCAGCTCGTACTCCAGTTCATGCTCGGGGAGCCGGCGCCTGCGGGGCTCGTCGCGCACGGCGTGCCTGGCGCTCTGCTGCTCAATCTGATCCTGACGCTGCCGGTGTACGCGCTGATCAGGAGACTGTTCCCGCCGCTCGAGTTGGGCGACCGCATCCGCGAGGTGCGTCTCCTTGGCTGACCGCGTCACTCCGAGTCGCCGGTTCCTACCGGGCGACCCGCGCGTCTCCGAGCCGTACCGGCTGACTCCGCAGCTTGCGCTGCGCGTCGCAGTCCTCGGCTTCTTCGCGCTCGCGCTCTTCGCCATCCTGTTCCTTCGCCTGTGGGCTCTGCAGGTGCTCTCCGGTGAGCGTTACCTGACGCAGGCGAATGACAACCGCGTCCGCACGCTCCGCCTCGAGGCGCCGCGCGGTGCGATCCTCGATCGCGCCGGGCGCGTGCTCGTCACGAACACACCCGGTACGCGCCTCGAGCTCTGGCCGAGCGACCTGCCGAAGACCTGGGCGGCGCGGCTCGCGGAACTGCGCAGGATCTCGTACGTCACGGGTGTCCCGACGAAGGACATCGTCGCGCAGCTCGCCAAGCACGGCAACGACCCACTTACGCCGATCGTCGTGCAGCGGGGCATCAAGCAGCAGCAGTACTACTACCTCGTCGAGCATCAGGAGCAGTTCCCCGGCGTCCGGCTCCCGGCCAGCTACCTGCGCAAGTACCCGTACCAGTCGCTCGCCGCGCAGGTGCTCGGGTACGTCGGCCAGATCTCCCCGGGGGACTACAAGTCCTTGAAGAAGAAGGGCTACCTCGCGAGCGACTCGATCGGGCAGTCCGGGATCGAGCGCACGTACGACAGCTACTTGCGCGGCAAGGATGGTTCGGCGCAGCTCACGGTCGACTCGCGCGGCCGGCCCAAGACAGCGGCCGTCACGACGCAGTCCTCGGCGTCCGGCGAGACGCTCCGGCTGACCCTCGACGCGGACCTTCAGCGCGCGGCGGAGAAGGCGTTGCGTGACGGCATCAGGATCGCCCACTCGAGTTCCGAGGGCGCGTATGCCGATGGTGCCGCGCTCGTCGCGATGGATCCGCGTAACGGCGCCATTCTCGCGATGGCGTCGAACCCGACCTACAAGCCGTCGCTCTTCTCCGGCCGCAAGAACCTGAAGAAGCTCGCGCCGCTGCTCGACCCAAAGGTCGCTGCGGAAGACAACTACCCGGCACTCAACCGCGCCATCCAGGTCGGCTACCCGCCGGGGTCGACGTTCAAGCCCGTCACCGCAATCGCCGCGATGCAGGCGCATCTCGTCAGCCCGAACACGCCGTTGCTCTGCTCGCCCACGTATGCCGCCTACGGGCAGACGTTCCACAACTGGACGCCTCTCATCAACCAGTGGGTCGACCTGCGCACCGCGCTCGCGATGTCGTGCGACACCTACTTCTACCGGCTCGGCGACGACTTCTTCAAGCTGCCGTCGGATCGTGGCCACCTGCTGCAGGGCTGGGCAAACCGGCTCGGTCTGGGCGAGACGACGGGCATCGACATCGGCGGTGAGATCCCTGGGCTGATGCCGACACCCGAGTGGCGGTGCAAGCAGTTCGGCGGGCCGCCGTGCGCCGGCTACGTCGACCGGATCTGGAAGCCGGGTTATTCGATCCAGCTCGCAATCGGGCAGGGCGACCTGCTCGTGACGCCGCTCCAGATGACGCGCTTCTACGCGCTGATCGCGAACGGCGGGAAGCTCGTGAGCCCGCACCTCGCCGAGGACGTCGAGCAGAGCGGCAGCAAGGGCCAACCGCTGCGCGTGCTCCGCCGCTTCGGTGCGCAGCCGCCCGAGCAGGTGAACGTCGACCCGGCCGCGCTGCAGTACGTCCGGCTCGGGCTCGAAGAGGCGACGCACGCGCCGTTCGGAACCTCGTCGGGCGTCTTCGGCAACTTCAAGTTCGACATCGCCGGCAAGACTGGGTCGGCCGAGAAGTTCGTGCACGTGAAGGGCAGTCCGAACGCCATGAAGCTCAACCAATCCTGGTGGTGCGGCTACGGGCCCTTCGACGCGCCGACGATCGTCGTGTGCGCGGTGATCGAGAACGGCGGTCACGGCGGCACGGCGGCGGCGCCGGCGGCGCTCGAGGTCTTCGAGAAGTACTTCCACACGACCGCGACCACGACGACGAAGGCATCGGACTAGATGGGCATCGAAGTCGTCGACTCGAGAGCACGTGGCCTGAGGCCGCGCCGCGAGGTGCAGGCGGCCGGCGTCGCAGATCTGATTCGGCGGCTCGACTGGCTGCTGATGGGGGCGCTCGTCGCGGTGACGGCCTACGGGCTCTGGGCGATCGACGGCATCACGCGCCACGACGCCGGCGGCTCGTCGCTCAGTCATCAGGCGGTGTTCGCTGCTGCCGGCGTGATCGTCTTCGCGGTCGCGCTCTTCGTCGACCCGGATCGGTACCAGCGGCTGTGGCGCCCGATCTACTTCGGGACGCTCGGGATCATGGTGCTCGTGCTTGCGGCCGGCGCCGCGACGCGCGGCTCGAAGCGCTGGATCGACGTCGGCATCTTCACGTTCCAGCCGTCGGAGTTCGGCAAGGTGCTGTTCGTCCTCGCGCTGGCCGGGATCGTCGTCGACCGACGCCACTCGATGCAGTCGGCCCTGACCCCGCTGACGATCATCGGCTACGCGATCTTCCCGATCCTGCTCGTGTTCGTGCAGCCGGACTTCGGGTCGGCGCTCGTGTATCTCGCGGCGCTCGCCGCAGTGCTGTTCGTCGCCGGAGTCCGCTGGGTGCACCTCGCGGTGCTGGGGGTCGTGACCGCGATCCTGGCCGCCGGAGTCCTCTGGTTCCTGCCGGCGGCCGGGATCAACGTGCTCAAGCCGTACCAGGCGCATCGCATCACCGGCTTCGCGCACCCGGACAACGATCCGCGCGGCTCGACGTACAACGTCCGCCAGTCGATCATCGCCGTCGGTGCCGGCGGCCTCCGCGGGCGCGGTGTGACGGGCGCGACGCAGACCGGGCTCGACTACCTGCCGGAGCACGCGACCGACTTCGCGTTCGCGTCGCTCGCGGAGGAGCGTGGGTTCTTCGGCGCGTCGATCCTGCTCTTGCTCTATCTGCTGATCGTGTGGCGCGCGTTGAAGATCGTGGCGAGCGCGCGCGACCTGTACTGCGCCGTCGTCGCAGGCGGGATCGCGTTCATGTTCATGTTCCAGGTGTTCGTGAACAGCGCGATGTCGATGGGCGCGGCGCCGATCACCGGCATCCCGCTGCCGTTCGTGTCGGTCGGAGGCTCGTCATTGATCACGAACTTCCTCGCGCTCGGCATCCTGCAGGCGATCCACATGCGCCGGCCGGTGCGGAGGCGCGGGTGAAAGCAAAAGGCAAGCTCGGGCCGCTCTCGGTGATCAGCGTCGTCCGCGAGCTTCGCCGCCGCGGCGGCGATCCGCGGCCGCTCTCGGTGGCGGGCGCGCGCGAGCTCGTGCCGATCCTCGCGCGTGAGCTGCGCGCGGGCGGCGAGGCGTCGGCGGTCGTCGAGAACGTGCTCGAGAACGTGTCCGTGCTCGTATGGGTCGGGCCGCCCGACACCGAGCGCCTCCACACTGCTGACCAGGCCGGTGTGCCGATCGTCGCGGTCACCGATGCGGACGTCGTGCCCTACGTGCTCGCGACCAGCATCGTGCGTATCCCGCCGGGGCAAGGCTTCCCGGTCGACGAGATCGCGCGCGCGATCGCCGGCAAGCTCGGCGAGGACGGGACGGCGCTCGCCGCCCGCCTGCCGGTCGTGCGCGGCGCGGTGTGCGATCACCTGATCGCGGCGTTCGCCAAGCGGAACGCGATGATCGCCGGCGCCGTGTTCGTCCCCGGCGTCGACATGCCGATGCTGACGTTGAACCAGGCGCGGCTCGTGCTCCGCATCGCGCTCGCGCACGGTCAGACGATCGACAACCAGCGCGCGCTCGAGCTGCTCGGCGTGGTCGGCGCCGGCTTGGGCTTCCGCGCCGTCGCGCGCGAGCTGCTCGACCTCGTCCCGGTCGCGGGCTGGGCGGTGAAGGCCACCATCGCCTACACGGGCACGAAGGCGGTCGGCGAGGCGGCCGTTCGCTACTTCGAAGCGCGAGGTTGACAACTATCCTATTTATCTACTAGGGTAGATAAATAGGACTATGATCCTCTTCCACCTCGACCCCCGCTCCGGCGTGCCGACGTACCTGCAGCTCGTCCAGCAGGTTCGTCAGGCGATGCAACTCGGGATCCTGCGGCCGGGCGATCAATTGCCGACGGTGAAGGACGTCGTCGGTGCGCTCGCGATCAACCCGAACACCGTCCTCAAGGCGTACCGCGAGCTCGATCGCGAGGGCCTCGTCGTCGCGCGGCGCGGCGTCGGGACGTTCGTCTCCGGCGAGCTGCCGTCCCTGCCGCCGGACGACCTGAAGGGGTTGCGGGCATCGCTCCAGCGGTGGGTCGAGCGCGCGCGAGCCGCCGGGCTCGACGACGAGAACATCGCAGCGCTGCTTGCAGAGACGACGCGCGCGGAGCGCCCGGCGAGGGTGGCATGACGGCACCCGTCCACGCAGACGGTCTCGGGAAGCGCTACGGCTCCACGTGGGCGCTCCGCGACTGCACGCTCGAGATCCCGGAGGGATCGGTGACTGCGCTCGTCGGCGCGAACGGAGCCGGCAAGACGACGCTCCTCCAGCTCGTCGTGGGGCTCAGCCGCCCGACGGACGGGAGCGTGATGGTGTTCGGCGCGGATCCCGTCGGCGATCCGTCGACGGTCTTGCAGCGGGTCGGTTTCGTCGCCCAGGAGCATCCGCTCTACCGCGGCTTCAGCGTCGCAGACACCCTCAAGCTCGGTCGGAAGCTGAATCCCGGCTGGGACGACGCGATCGCGCACGCACGCATCGAGCAGCTCGGGCTGCCGTTTCGCCGAAAGGTGGGAAAGCTCTCGGGCGGTCAGCAGGCGCAAGTCGCACTCACACTCGCGCTTGCGAAGCGCCCCGATCTGCTTGTCCTCGACGAGCCCGTCGCGTCACTCGATCCGCTCGCGCGCCGAGAGTTCATGCAGTCGCTGATGGAGGCGGTGTCCGAGGGCGGCCTGACCGTGATCCTCTCGTCGCACATTCTCGCCGACCTCGAACGCGTGTGCGACCACATCGTCATCCTTGCGAACGGCCGGACTCAGCTCGCAGGCCCGATCGACGATGTCGTCGAGACGCACCGGCTGCTCACCGGTCCTCGCGCCGACGCGGCCGCGATCGCGCGGATGCACCACGTCGTATCGGAACGGCACACCGAGCGGCAGACGAGTCTGCTCGTCCGCTCGAACGGCCACGTGTACGACGCGACCTGGGAGCTCCACGAGGTCGATCTCGAGGAGATCGTGCTCGCCTATCTCGTGCGCGATCGCAGCGCGAGCGCTGAACCCGCGAGGTCCGCGTGATCTGGGTCGCCTGGCGGCGGCAGCGCACCGAGACGCTCGTCACGGCGGCGTTGCTCGCGCTGCTCGCTGCACTGCTCGTTCCGACGGGCATCGAAATGGCATCGGCCTTCGACCGGGACGGGATCGGCGCGTGCCTCGGCGCACAGCCCGGTCAGGCCTGCGCGAGCTCACTCGCGTCGTTCAACGCGCGGTTCGACTCGCTCGACAGCTTCATTGCGTGGTTGACGCTCATTCCCGGGATCGTCGGTGTGCTGCTCGCCGCTCCGCTCGTCCTCGAGCTCGAGCAGCGCACGCATCGCCTCGCCTGGACGCAGAGCATCTCCCGAGCACGCTGGCTCGCGGGCAAGCTCGGGTTCGCGATCGCCGTTGCGCTCGCAGCCTCCCTCGTGTTCACGCTGCTCGTCACGTGGTGGCGTGCTCCGATCGTCCGCATCGACGGCCGGATGGATCAGAGTGTCTTCGACTCCGAAGGAACCGTTGTGTTCGGCTACACGCTCTTCGCCCTTGGCGTTGCCGCCGCCGTCGGCGTGGTGTGGCGCCGGGCGGCGGCTTCGCTCGTCGTCGGCTTGGTCGGCTACTTCGCGGTCCGCGTCTTCGTCGACACGTGGCTGCGGCAGAGGTTCCTCTCGCCGGTGACGTCCACCTTCCACTTGCTGGACAACGGCCCCGACAAGCTCCGGCACGCCTGGGTGTTCAGTCAGTACCCGAGCGACCGCGCGGGCCACCACACTCAGATTCCGCTCGGACTGTGCGGCCCGCCGCCGGCGGGCGGCGGGAAGCCGGTCATCGGCAACTGCCTCGCCGACCACGGCGTCTTCATGCACGCGACGTACCTGCCGGCAAGTCGGTTCTGGGCGCTGCAGGGAATCGAGACCGCGCTGTTCGGCGCCGTCGCGATCCTGCTCCTGGCGTTCGCCGCCTGGTGGACCTACCGCCGCGCGGACTAGCCTGTCGGCACTTGCGCGCGCTCGGCGCCGGCCCTACGCTGATTGGTGTGGGGCTGTGGCGTCGAATCCTCTCTGCTGCTGGAGCTGTAGGTGCCATGGCGTTCGCGCTCTCGGGATCGACCTCTGCCGGGTCAGGTTTGTACCTTCCGGCCCACTCGCACTGGGATGGCGCAAACTCCGACTACGAGCTCAAAGCCTGTTACGACGCTCTAGCCAATGCGTCGGGGGCGGGGACGACGATTGGGTTCATGCCGTTTCGAGCGCAGGACGCGAAAAACTATCTCGAGCTCGACTTCACGACGAGCGGATACCAGTTGCGCGTCCGTCGTTCGGGGGCATGGACCGTGGTCGTCCCGGACGTGAAACCAGCCCGGGCGCTTACCTTCGGTGTCGGCTCCGAGATGATGATCGACCTCTTGGTGAAAGGCCCGGACATCACGCTCTATGCGCTCGGTCCTGGAAACACGCGAGGCGCGAGGCTCTACCACTGGTACACACCCGCCTATCCGCGCGGGGCGTACATCGCGTACTACACGCAGCCCAGATGGTCGGCCGAGTGGGAGTTCGTGCACGTCGTTCCCCTCGACGGGTCGACGTTGCCGCACGATGTTTTGAAGTTGCAGCAGAACGCGCTCGCGACGACCGGCGCCGGGCTGACGACGTTCGACGACCCTCGGCCCGCATCGGGTGGAGAGTCGAGTCTCCGAGCACGCGCGACCTTCGGCGCACCGCAGGGCGCGAAGTACACCTACACGTTCGGCGTCACGGGCTCCGGCTCGGGGTTCGTCGACTTCCGTGACCCCGTCGCAGCGAACGGCACGTTCTTCACGGCCGGCTTCTACCGGCTGCGACTCGGCGACGGTCCACCGGTCCTCTCTCGGATCTCCGGCCGATCCACGGTCGCGAAGAGGTGGGCCGGTAAGGGCGGAGGTGCCGGTACGTACGCGGTCACGTTGAACGGATCCGCGATCACTGTGTCCGGCGAGGGGTCGCTCAGTGTGTCCGACTCAGGTCCACGGACGGGAGTACGGTTGCGCGTCACACCCGGCAGCGGGCAAACGTGGTCGTGGAAGGGCGTTGCTCAGTGATCTGAGACACGCTTGCGGCCGACCACGTTGTGGCCGCCGCTGACCCGGTACGCGGCGGGCATTGCGAGCGCGAGCCAGAGGATGTAGCTCGGACGGACGATGTCCGTGAAGTGGTGCAGGAAGCAGTGCATCGCGCGCGACTCGAAGTTGCCGATCCCGACCGGGCCCTCGTGGCCGAGGATCGACGCCTCGTCCACGACTACCGGCCTCGGGTCATCGGCCCGGGCGGACACCACCCCTCGAACGAGTGACCGCCCACGCGTGGTCCGTCCGCCGCGGGACCTATGGTCACCTCAACGACAGGAGGTGACGCCGCATGGCACTGACGGGGCACCAGGAAGCGCACGAGCTGCTGCTGATCGAAGAGGCCGACGCGTGGTTCGAGTACCTGGACGCGATCCGGGGCCAGTCGGCGCACCGGTACGTCGAGGTCGAGCCGTGGGCCTGGTCGCGGCTCGCGCAGCGGCTACGGGCGATCCGCACTCGCAGAGCCAAGCTCAGGCCCCTGGCTGAGGCTGCCTGAAGTCGCTGGTACCCTGGGGTAAGGCCTATGCCAAGGCTTTTCCCAATCCATTGCGACGCGCGCCCACTGCGGCAGCGCGAGCGCACGACAACTCAGGAGACATCGTTTGCCACTTCCCTGGTTCCGACGCAAGAAGTCGGAGGACGCGGCGCAGCCTACGCGCGCCGACGCAGAACTCGCAGTAGTAGTTGAAGGTCCGACCGTCGACGAGCCGGCAGACGCCGGCGCCGACGGAACAGAGAGCACCGCCGACGCCGCGCCGAGAAAGCGCCGTCGCGGCACGCGCGGTGGTCGCAACCGCAAGAAGACCGGCACCGCGTCGGCGACTGGCGTCGCCGGTGAGCCGCTCGAAGACAAGGAGAAAGACAAGAAGGCGCCGGAGCGCAAGCGCGCGACCCAGTCCCGCCGGCGGACCCCGCCGAAGCGGGCGCCCCTGCCGAAGGCGAAGCGCGAGCTCGTCGTCTCGGTCGACGCCGGCGAGAAGCGCGTCGCGGTGCTCGAGGACGACAAGGTCGCCGAGGTCTACCTCGAACGGCCGGAGCGGCGGTCGATCGCCGGGAACATCTACCTCGGCATCGTCGACAACGTGCTGCCCGGGATGGAGGCCGCATTCGTCGAGATCGGTCTCGAGAAGAACGGCTTCCTCTACGTCGACGAGATCGTCGGCCCGGAGCTCGAGGGCCGGAAAGGCGCACGCAAGATCCAGGACCTGATCCAGCGCGGCGAGAAGATCCTCGTCCAGGCGGTCAAGGACCCGATGAAGACGAAGGGCGCGCGGCTCACCACGGAGATCTCGCTGCCCGGCCGCTTCGTCGTCTACGTGCCTCACGGCGAGGGCCTCGGCGTCTCGCGGCGCCTCGAGGATGACGAGCGGAATCGCCTGAAGGCGATTCTCAAGGACATCGCACCGAAGAAGGGCGGCGTCATCGTCCGCACCGCCGCGGAAGGCGCGTCGGCGGAGGATGTCGAGCGTGACCTCGATTTCCTGCAACGGCTCTGGAAGTCGATCGAGGCGAAGGCGAAGGACTCGAAGGCACCGTCGCTCGTCTACCAGGAGGCCGAGCTGCCGCTGCGCGTGGTGCGCGATCTCTTCACGGGCGACTTCGAGCGGCTGCTCGTCGATCACGACCGGACGCACAAGCGCATCGTCGGCTACCTCAAGAAGACGTCGCCGCACATGGCGGAGCGCGTCACGCGCTACAAGGAGCGCGAGCCGCTGATGGAGGCGTTCGGGGTCGAGCAGGAGATCCGCTCGACGCTGAGCCGCCGCGTCGACCTGCCCTCCGGCGGGTACCTCATCTTCGACTACGCCGAGGCGTTCACCGTCATCGACGTGAACACCGGCCGCTTCGTCGGCTCGCGCTCGAAGAAGTCGGGCGGTCGGCTCGAGGACACGATCACGAAGAACAACCTCGAAGCGGTCAAGGAAGTCGTACGCCAGCTGCGGTTGCGCGACATCGGCGGGATCATCGTCATCGACTTCATCGACATGGCGAGCCCGAAGAACCGCGGTGCGGTCGAGAAGGCGCTCGGCGAAGAGCTCGAGCGTGACCGGACGAAGACGTACGTCGTCGAGATCTCGCCGCTCGGTCTCGTCGAGATGACGCGCCAGAACGTCACCGACGGACCGCGCGAGATCATGACGAAGAAGTGCCCGACGTGCGGCGGCGACGGCATCGTCGTCTCCGAGCACACGGCGGCGGTCGACGTCGAGCGTCGGCTCCGAGGGCTGGTCACACCGGGCTCGCGCTCGAAGGCGTTCCGTGTCGAGGTGAGCGCGAAGGTCGCCTGGCTCGTCGCCGGCTCGGGCGGCTCGCGGATGCGCGAGCTCGAGGAGACGACGAAGCGGCGGTTCTTCCTGGTCGGCAAGGAGGGCGAGCATCTCGACCATTTCAAGGTGCTCGACCAGGGCACGCTCGAGAAGCTCACGCCGAATGTGGGCATGGACGTCGGCCAGGATGTCGAGGTCAAGCTCGGCGAGGTTGGGCTGCACGATCCACAGGCGGGCGTCGGGAAGGTCGGCGACGTCGATGTCGTCGTCGGCGACGCCGCAAGGCTGGTCGGCAAGAAGGTCACCGCCCGCGTCACCGCGCTGACGGACGGCCTCGTCTGGGCTGAGCTCCTCACGCCTGCGGAGGACGTCGACGAGCCGCTCACCGCCGAAGGCGAGGCAGAGCGCCCGACCCGCGCCAAGAAGAGCTCCGCTCCGAAGAAAAAGGTCGAGGTCGAGATCGTCGACGAAGACGAAGACGAAGGCGACGAGGAAGACATGGTCGAGGAGGCCGAGGTCGAGGAGGGCGACGAGCCAATCGCGGCGGCCAAGAAGCGGACGCGTCGCGGATCACGTGGCGGTCGGAACCGCAAGAAGAAGACTGCGACCTCGGCCGGATCGACGGCTCCGGCCGAAGAGGTGTCAGACACAAAACCGGTGTCTGACACCCCCCAGGCTGCTCCCGCCCCGGTGATCCACCTGCCGGACAGGGAGCTGACCGACGAGGACGGCGAGGTGCCGACGCCCGCGAAGAAGCGGACGCGCCGGGGC
>DATINO010000018.1:0-15975 GCA_035474195.1 Gaiellaceae bacterium | reverse complement strand
CAGCTCCTTCGCGATCGCGAGCCCGAGCCCGGTGCCGCCGCCGGACTGCGACACGAACGGCCGGAAGAGGCGTTCGCGCATCTCCTGGGGTATGCCGGGCCCGTTGTCCTCGACCGTGACGCGCACCGTGCCGTTGCGCTGTGCGAGCTCGAGCGAGATGCGTCCGCCGTCCGGGGTCGCATGGAACGCGTTCGAGAGCAGATTGCCGACGACCTGCAGCACACGGTCGCCGTCCGAGGTGATGACCGGCCGGGCGCGGACGTCCTGGTGATAGTCGATCGAACGCCTCCGCGCCTCTTCGCGGAACCGTTCGTAAGCCTGGTCGACGAGCTGAACCATGTCGACCTCCTCCGACATGACCGTGAAGCGATGCGTGTCGAGCTTCGCGAGATCGAGGATGTCGCCGACGAGACGGTCGAGGCGCTGCGCCTCGTGCTCCACCGTCTCGAGCGACGCGGCCCGCTCGGCCGGATCGTGGACGACACCTTCGAGCAGCGCGGAGACGTGACCGCGGATCGCTGTGAGCGGCGTGCGGAGCTCGTGCGAGACGGACATCAGGAAGTTGCGCTCCATCTCCTCGACCTCGGCGAGCCGCGCCGCCATCTCCCCGAACCGCTCGCTCAGATGCCCGAGCTCGCCCGGCGCACGCTGTGGGACCTTGACGTCGTAGTCGCCGCGCGCGACCGCGTCGGCCGCGTCCGAGAGCTGCAGCACCGGCCGCACGATTCGACGTGAGAGATAGCCGGCGAGGACGGCGGCGACGAGCAGGCCGAGAACACCGGCCAGCGCGAGCCGCTCAATCAGGTCGTACACGCGCGCGCTGACATCCGTCTTCCTGGTCGCGACGGCGATCGCGCCGAGCGGCGGCGTCGATTTCGGGTCGCCCGTCACGATCGGGTTCGCCACCGCGTAGTAGTGGCGATTCGTCCCGGGCATCGTGAACTCGAACGCTCCGGACTTCCCCGACAGCCAGTTGAAGGACGGGACGTTCAACGGGAAGTGCTGCAGGCCGGGGATCGGCTGGCTGTCGAGGCCCGGGAACAGGCGATGGGGACCGAGGAAGAAGATCTCGTCGCCGCCGATCGCGAGCTCGAGCGACTTCGCGGTGACCTTCTTCGGCGGCTGCCGGTCGCTCGACTTCTTGCCGTTCTTCGCCGCGTAGCTCTCGTTCACCGACTGCGCGTAGAGATGCGCGATCCCGTTCGCCTCACGGCTCAGCTTCGCGAACGCCTGGTCGCGCGAGAAGTCGCGAAACAATCGAACCGCGATGAGCGTCGTGACGAGACCCGCGAGGATGATCCCCGCGAGGAACACGAGCGGCAGCCGGACTCGTAGCGAGCCGAAACGCATAGCCGTTAGTTGTTCGGCGTGTCTTTCTTCGCGTCCTTCGCCGGCGAGACCTTGTAGCCGACGCCCCACACGGTGACGATCGGCGATGCGTCTCCCAGCTTCCGCCGCAGCTGGCGGACATGAACGTCAACGGTGCGGGTGTCGCCGGCGAAGGTGTAGCCCCACACGCGCTCGAGCAGCTGGTCGCGCGTCAGGACGAGCCCGCGATGATCGAGGAGCTCCCAGAGCAGATCGAACTCCTTCGGTGCGAGCTGGATCTCCTCTTCACCGACCCGCACCTCGCGGCGGCCTGCATCGATGTGCAGGTCGCCGTGCTCGATCGTCTCGCTCTCGAGGTCGCGACGGTCGGGAGTCGTGCGCCGCAGGATCGACTTCACTCGGGCAACGAGCTCGCGCGGGTTGAACGGCTTCGTCAGATAGTCGTCGGCGCCGACCTCGAGGCCGATGATCTTGTCGACGTCCTCGTCGCGCGCAGTCAGCATCAAGATCGGCACGTCGCTCGTCTGGCGGATGCGCTTCGTCACCTCGATGCCGTCGATGTCGGGCAGCATCAGGTCGAGCACGAGCAGGCCCGGCATCTCCTGCGCCACCTGGTTCAGCGCATCGGTCCCGGTCGCGGCTGTGCGAACGGCGTAGCCGGCGTTCTTGAGATAGAGCGCGACGAACGAAGCGATCGAGCTTTCGTCCTCCACCACGAGGATGCTCGGGGTCGGCGAGCTCACTAGGGCGACGGCGGTGGCGGAGTTTGGGTCCCGAACGGCACGTTCTTGACGATGTCGAGAGGCGCCGGGAGCCAATTGCCCGAGTCGACGGCGTAGTAGCCGGCGTCGATCGCGTTCTTGTTGGCATTGAGCGACGCGACGCCTGCGCCGATCGCGGTCAGGTCGATGCCCGAGCCGCGGAAGATCAGCCGGTACTTACCGCCGGTGACACGGAAGTGGATGTTCGTTCCGGTGTACGTCGTCTGGGCCGGCGTGCCGTCGATGTCGGATGCGGGCGAGTACACCTTGGTGTCCCAGCCGGTGACGAGGATCTTCCCGTCGCCGAGGATCGGGTCTTGGACGATGAGCTTGCCGTTGTCCATCTGCCCCCAGAGGAGGCCGCGGGCGGGCTGCACCGGCTTGCCGATCGTCACCTTGCCGTAGACCGCTTTAAGCTCGAGCACACCGTCACCGCTCGCAGTCGAGCCGGCCAGCGCCGCGGGAACGGCAGCAAGCGAGCACACCAGGATGACCAAGAACCGCCGCATGGCAAGCACAGTGTTTCCTTCTGAATTATGCCGTGATTGATCGAAAAGTAAGGACTTTGCGATCTGCCTCATGCAAGTGATCCCACAACGCCTCAGGTTACGCCTCCCGCTGCCGTCCGCCGCGGTGTTCCTCGTCGCGGCCGCGGTCGTCTCGGACGCGGCTCCGGCAATCGCTCCGTCGGCCCATGCGGTCGAGTGGATCGGGACGGTTGCGCTCGTCGTGATCCTCTTCGACGGCGGGTCGTCGATCGGGCTTCCCCGGTTTCGCAGCGTTGCGCTTCCCGTTGCGGCCCTCGGAACGGCCGGCACGTTCGCGACCGCCGGCCTGATCGCGCTGTTCGCCCATTGGGCGCTCGGCCTCGGCTGGATCATGTGCGGCCTGCTCGGCGCGGCGATCGCGCCGACGGACCCTGCGGTGATGTTCTCGGTTCTCGGCGGGCGCGCGATCGGCGGACGGGTCAAGCCACTGCTCGAGGGCGAGTCCGGTGCGAACGACCCGGTCGGCATCGCGCTGATGCTCGGGATGATCGAGCTCGCGACGAAACCGCACTCGACCTTCTGGGTCGTGGTCGAGACGTTCGCGCTCCAGATGAGCGTCGGGCTTGCCTTGGGGATCGCCGGTGGCCTGGTCGAGCGGAGGGTGGTGCGGAAACTCGCCCTCCCGACGTCCGGTCGGCATGCGATTGCATCGCTGGTGCTCGCCGCCCTCGTCTTCGGCGCCGCCAGCCTCGCACACGGCTCCGGGTTCCTGGCGGTCTTCGTCGCGGGCGTGATCGTCGGCCCGGCATTCGAGAACGGCCTCGCGTCGCTCGCCGAGGTCGTCGTGTTCGTGGCGCTCGGGCTCACGATCTCGCTCGGCAGCGTGAGCGGCACCCATTGGGCCGAGGGCATCGGGCTCGCAGCGTTCACCGCGCTCGTCGCCCGGCCGATCTCGGTCGGGCCGCTCCTCCTCCCCACATCACTGCGCCGCGGCGAGATCGTGTTCGTGATCTGGGGCGGCCTGAAAGGAGCTGTGCCGATCTTGCTCGCGGCGTTCGCGGTTGCGCGGCATGTGCCGGACGCGGGCCGCCTCTACGACATCGTCTTCGTGGTCGTGCTCGTGTCGGTCGTCGTCCAGGGCAGTTCGCTGTCGTGGGCCGCGCGACGCCTCGGCGTCACGCCACCCGCTTGACGGTCTGGGTCAGACCGCCGACGCGAACGCTTTCGTATGCCTCGACCACGCGTACCGCTCCCGCCGCCTGGACGTCGGGCTCGCACACGACGCAGACGGTGCGGTCGCGCCGCTCCCACCGCCACACGCGGTAGCGCTCACCGGCCAGGAGCGTCCTGCGACAGGCATGGCACATCGCCATCGCAGCCACGCTAGGCGGCACGCCGGACGGCGTCACTCATACGTGTAGAAGCCTTCGCCGGTCTTCCGGCCGAGCTTGCCCGCCTTGAGCATGCGAACGAGGCGCGGCGGCGGCGCCATGCGCGGCTCGCGCAGCTTCTCGTAGAGCGCCTCGCTCGCGTGCACGTGCACGTCGGCGCCGACGAGGTCGAGCAGGGCGCACGGCCCCATCGGCCATCCCGCCCCGTGCCGCATCCCGGCATCGAGGTCCTCGGGGGTGACACCGGCCTCGTCGAGCACGCGTACGCAGTCGTTCAGCAGCGGGATGAGGATCCGGTTGACCACGAAGCCCGGCGTGTCTCCGCAGCGGATCGGCGTCTTGCCGAGCGTCGCACCGAGCGCGAACGCCGTCTCGAAGGCAGCGTCGGAGGTTCGCTCCGCGCGGACGATCTCGACGAGCGGCATCAGCGGAGCCGGGTTGAAGAAATGCATGCCGACTGCGCGCTCCGGCCGCTCGAGCACCGAAGCGATCTCGGTGACGCTCAACGCCGAGGTGTTGGTGGCGAGAATCGTGTCTTCCCGGACGACGCCTTCGAGCGCGCGGAAGAGCTCGTGCTTCACCGCCGGATCCTCGAACGCGGCCTCGATCACGACGTCGCAGCCGGCGAGGTCGGAGAGGCTCGTCGTCAGCCGCAGCCGTCCGACCGCCGCGTCGCGCGCCTCCTGCGTCATCTGTCCCTTCTCGACCTTGCGCGTCAGGAAATGCGCGATCCGGTCGCGGGCGGTCGTGCCGCGCGCGGCGTCGAGCTCGTGCCCGACGGTGTCGAGCCCCGCCTCGATACCGAGCTGCGCGATCCCGGCGCCCATCGCGCCGAGACCGACCACCCCGAGCTTCACAGCCGCTCGACGACCGCGGCGATCGCCATGCCGAAGCCGACGCACATCGACGCGACGCCGTAGCGCGCGCCGCGGCGCTCGAGCTCGGGCAGGAGCGTCGAGGTGATCCGCGCCCCGGTCGCGCCGAGCGGATGACCGAGCGAGATACCGCCGCCGTTCGGGTTGACGTCCGCCATGCGCTCCCCGAGACCCAGATCGGCAACGGTCTGCAGCACGACGACCGCGAACGCCTCGTTCACCTCGATCACGCCGATGTCGTCGAGCGTCAGCCCCGCCCGGTCGAGCGCCTTCTGGATGGCCTCGGGATTGCCGTGCAGCATGCGCGTCGGATCGACGCCCGCGAGCCCGAACGAGACGAAACGCGCGCGCGGCTGGAGCGCGTGCGCAGCGAGCGCAGCCTCGCTCGCGATCAACACCGCCGCGGCACCATCGACGATCTGCGACGAGTTGCCGGCGGTCACGGAGCCGCCCACCTGGAAGGCCGGCGCGAGCGCAGCGAGCTTCTCCAGCGACGTGTCGCGGCGTGCGGCCTCGTCGACGGCGAACCGCGTGCGGGTCACGGCGCCGCCGCTCGAGGGCTCGTCCGGCAGCTCGATCGGCGCGATCTCGTTCTCGAATCGGCCCTCGTCGCTCGCCGCGACGGCGCGCCGGTGCGACTCGAGCGAGTAGGCGTCCTGCGCCGCGCGCGCGATTCCCCACTCCATCGCGAGCAGCTCCGCCGACGTGCCCTGCATGACGATCTCGTGCCGCGACGTCACCTCGTCGGAGATCGAGCCGCCGTTCGAGCCCATCGAGACCCGCGACATCATCTCGACGCCCGCCGACACGACGAGATCGAGCTGGCCCGATGCAACCGCGGCGGCGGCGTTGAAGCTCGTCTGCATCGACGAGCCGCACTGCCGGTCGACCGTCGTCGCTGCGACGCTGACCGGCCAGCCGGCCGCGAGCACCGCCATGCGCCCGACGTTCCAGCCCTGCTCGCCGATCTGTGTGACGCAGCCCATCTGCACGTCCTCGATCGCCGACGGATCGAGGTCGCTGCGACGGACGAGCGTGTTCAGCACCTGCGCGGCCAGGTCGTCGCCGCGCATCGCCGCGAGCGTTCCGTTCTTGCGGCCGATCGGCGAGCGAACGGCGTCGACGATGTACGCGTTCATGCCGTCAATCGTACTCGGGCACCCACGGACGTTCGTGGTGCGCGAGGTACACCTGCGACGGGCGGAGCTCGTGGATGCGGCGGATCGACTCGGTCGCGCCGTCGATCAGCTCGCGCATGGAGTACGTCACGTCGCCGCCGAGCACGACGAGCCCGTCGTCGTTGCGGACGACCACGGCCTGGTGGCCCTCGGAGTGACCCGGCGTGAAGAGGACCGAAACGCCCTCGAAGAGCTCGGTGTCCCCGTCGAGCTCGACGTAGCTCTCACCCGGGAACCTGACCCACTCCTCGAGATACGCCGGAGCGAGCGCCGTCTCGAGCTCGCGCCGCTGAACGTACGTCGGCAGGCCGGCGTAACGCCGGTTCCCGCCGCAGTGGTCGAAGTGCAGGTGCGTGTTGATGACTGCGACGAGATCCGGGACGTCCCAGTCGAAGAGCACCGGGCCCCAGTCCGCGTCGAGCTCGGGGGTGGAGTCGACCATGCCCGTGTCGACGAGGACGGTGCCGCTCGCCGTGGCGATCGTCCAACCGATCACCGGCCACCGCGCTCCCTCGACGGTGACGTCGCAGAAGTGGACCTGCGCGATCTCGTTCAATCGACCAGTGCCGGTTCGAGGTAATGGCGGCGCGCGGCCCGCCTCGCGAACACGTACTCGACGGAGAAGAACGCGAACGCCGCGTACGCCCAGCCGGCGATGCAGTCGACGACGTAGTGCTCGCCGCCGTAGACGAGACTGAACGCCATCGCCGGCGGGTACAGCGCGAGCAGCGGCCGCACCCACCACGGCGAGAGACGCCAGAGGAAGAGCACGACGAGGAGCGCGTACGCCGCGTGGAGCGACGGCATCGCCGCGACGTTGTTCGCGTAATGCGTGCCGCTGCCCTCGAAGAAGTTGCCGTATGCCGCGATCGGGACGTGCGGCCAGACGAGCTTCACCGCCCGGTGCGACTCGCCGATCGCGCCGTGCTGCGCCGCCATCCACGGCGGCACCGCCGGGTAGAGGACGTACGTCGCGAACCCGGTGAGCGCGAGGACACAGACCATCGTCGCGAACCGTGCGAAGTGGTGGTGCCACCACGTCCAGAGGATCGCCGCGACGAAGAGCGTCACGACGAAGTGCGTCAGGTAGACGAACCAGGACGCGTAGTCCCACCAGCGGAGGTCGTGCACCCCGTGCCACAGGTGGTTCTGCAGCCGGACGGTCGGGATCGGCCTCCCGAAGAGCGCCGCCTCGACCTTGATCTGCGGCACCTCGCGGGGGTGGACGAGCAGGCCGTCGGCAACGCTGCGGAGCTTGTCGTACACGAAGAGGACGCCCATGAAGGGAGACCAATCGAGAGCGAAGCGAAAGAGCTTTCGGCGGAAGCCCGTCACCGCGAACGAGGCGGTGCCGGTCGCGAGCCAGACGAAGACGAAGGCGTGCGACGTCGGCACGCCGACCAACGCGATCATCGCTGCAGACGCCAGCCCCCACGCGACCGGCGCACCAACCCGTACCACCCGCACCCCGCAACACTAGAGTCTCTCCGGATGGCGGCGAGCACCACCGACCACGCGCTCCTGATCGACGGCCGGCAGGTCGAGACCGGTGACTGGACCGACGTCCTCTCTCCCTACTCGGGCGAGCTCGTCGGCCGGATCGCCTCAGGCGGCGCCGAAGAGGCGCGGCAGGCCCTCGATGCCGCCGACCGCGCGCTCGCCTCTCCGCTACCGGCGCACGAGCGCGCGCGGATCCTCGACCGGACGGCGCAGCTGCTCGACGAGCGGCATGACGAGGCGGCGCGCATCATCTCGACCGAGGCGGGCAAGCCGATGAAGGCCGCGCGCGTCGAGGCGCAGCGCGCCGTATCGACGTTCACGTTTGCCGCGGTCGAGGCGCGCAAGCTTGCCGGCGAGGTGATCCCGATGGATGCCTCGGTCGCCGGCGAGGGAAAGCTCGCGTTGACGATGCGGATACCGATCGGGATCGTCGGCGCTATTTCGCCCTTCAACTTCCCGCTCAACCTTGTCGCGCACAAGGTCGCGCCCGCGCTCGCCGCGGGCTGCCCGGTCGTGCTCAAGCCGGCGTCGGCGACACCGCTGTCGGCGCTCTTCCTCGCCTCGCTCGAAGAAGAGGCCGGCCTGCCGCCCGGCTGGCTGAACGTGGTCTCCGGGTCGGCGTCGGAGATCGGCGACGTGCTCGTTGGCGACGAGCGCGTGAAGCTGATCACGTTCACCGGGTCGAGCGGCGTCGGCTGGGGCATCGCCGAGCGCGCGCACCGGAAGCGCGTGAAGCTCGAGCTCGGCAACGCGACTCCCGCGATCGTGTGCGCCGATGCACCGGAGGGAACGGTGGCGAAGCTCGCGGCGAACGCGTTCTCGTTCGCCGGTCAGAGCTGCATCTCCGTCCAGCGCATCTTCGTCCTCGACGAGGCATGGGACTCGTTCGTGGCCGAGTTCGTCCCGCGGGTCGAGGCGCTCGTCGTCGGCGATCCCGCCGACGAGCTGACCGACGTCGGCCCCGTGATCAGCGACCACGATCGGGAACGCATCCTCGACTGGGTGAAGGAGTCGAAGGGCGAGGTGCTGACGGGCGGCGAGGTGACCGACGAGGGGATCATCCGGCCGACCGTGATCGCGAACCCGGCGCCGACCGACAAGGTCCAGTGTGAGGAGGTGTTCGGCCCCGTGGTCACGCTCACACGCACGCCGAGCCTCGACGACGCGATCGAGTGGGCGAACAGCACGCGCTTCGGCCTCCAGGCGGCGATTTTCAGCACCGACATCCGCACCTGCCTCCACGCGGCGCAGCGCCTCGAGTTCGGCGGCGTCACGGTCAACGAGGCGCCGACCTACCGCGCCGACCAGATGCCGTACGGCGGCGTGAAGGACTCCGGCAACACGCGCGAGGGGCCGGCGTGGGCCGTGCGCGAGATGACCGAAGAGCGGCTCGTCGTCATTCAGCTCTGAACCGAGCCCCTCGAGCGCTCCGAGGAGGCATCTACACTCGGGCCGAGTGTTCCGCCGCCGCGCCAACGGATCTGCCGGGGTCGCCCCGCGCCGGGCACATGCAGGCGTGCTGCGCCGCGAGCGCCGAACGCTCCTGAAAGCGCGCGAGGACACGCTGCGCGACCTGGGCGGGCTGCTTGTCGAGATGTACCGCCGCGGCGGGTTCCGCGACGACCTCCTGCAGGAGCGCGCGGCGATCGTCGTCGGCATCGACGCCCGTCTCGGCGAGATCGAGGAGCTCCTGCACGGCGCGCACAAGGTCGCGCGCTGTCAGTGCGGCGCGCCGATCCTGCGCCGGTCGAGCTTCTGCCCGAACTGCGGCAGGTCGCTCGGCAGCTCGGCAGCGGAGCAGACGGTGATCGAGCCCGCACCGAAGCCGTGACGACCTCGGCGACCAGTCACCGCAAGTTCGCGATCGCGGCGACCGATGGAACCTGCCCGCGTTGCGGCGCGGCCCGCTCCGTCGACCAGAGCTACTGCCTCGAGTGCGGCGACGCGCTGCCGGTCGTCTCCGGGAGGCTCGCGGCAGCGCGGCGGCGGTGGCTGGCGCGCATCGGCTGGTACCCGGGCGACTGGATGTGGGTGTCGCTCGGGACGCTCGTCGTCGCGGTGGCAGGCGCGGCGGTCGCGATCGCCGTCTCACAGCACCGGCAACACTCGCATCGGGGCTTCGAGACGGTCGCCGGCGGTGTCTCGCTCCGGGAGCCGGCCGTGCAGGCATCGACCGGGCAGAGGCCGACGACCAAGGTCGACACTTCCAAGCTCCCCACCGCCCCCGAGCCGGGCAACCCGACGCCGGGCAGCGGCCGCACCGTCTGGCCCGCGAACACGACCGGCTGGACGATCGTCCTCGTCTCCTACCCGAAGACGTTCGGGCACCCGCAGGCGCTGGACACCGCGACGAAGGCCGCGAAGAAGGGGCTGAGCCAGGTTGGGGTCGTCGACTCATCGAGCTATGCGAGCCTCCAACCCGGCTACTACGTCGTGTTCGCCGGGATCTACGGCTCACGGGCCGAAGCGGACGCCGCCGTCGGTACCGCCCGCCAGGCGGGTTTCCCGGGCGCGTACTCCCGCGAGATCGCCCGCTGACCGCAGAGGTGTAGCGCGCGGCCCGCGCGGGTAATCAGCCTGTCGAAGCGGCAAAGCGTTTACCGATTTGGAGACATTTGTAACAGCCCCCTCGACCGTGTAAAGTCGTCCCGCAAGCCGAGCGGATGGAAGAGATTTACCGCTTCTTAAAGGGCTGGGGGCTACAGTCGAGGGAACGACGACCATATTGATGGACGAACGGATCCTGCACATTCAGCACTGCATGTATCAATACTCGCGAGCGATCTATCGCTCCGTGAAGGATCTGATCGACCCGTACGTCGACCCGAATACGCACCTCGAGTACCGCCGCGAAGTGCTGGCCGCGTGCGAGGGCACGATGGAGCGGCTCGCGCAGGATCCGCACTACTTCGCGAAGCCCGACAAGGCGCTCTTCCAGGACATCCGCCGGTACTTCCCGATCACCGTCCAGGCGCAGGTTGCGTGGGCCGTGAGCCACGGGGTCGACGCGGCGGTCGGGTTCGTCGAGGAGCAGATCGAGGCCGGAGCGTTCGACGGCGGCGTTGCGCGCTGCCGCGCGACGACGCGCAAGGGAAAGGCGTGCCAGCGCACGCCGCTTCCGAACCGCGATTACTGCCCGTCGCACCAGCATCTCGAGCGCTCGAAGGCCGCAGCCTAAGCGGCTGCTGTAGTCTCGGGCTTCCCCTTGAGTCACGACACGGACAAGCTGATCCGTCAGCTCTCGCTGGTCGCGTTCTTGATGGCAGAACGCCGCCCGCTCACGGCGCGTGACATCAAGTCGAACGTCGAGGGCTACCAGGAGATGAGCGACGAGGCATTCGCCCGGCGCTTCTACTCCGATCGCGCCGAGCTCGTCGCGCTTGGAGTCCCGCTCGATTCGCAACGCGACGAGTTCACGGGCGAAGAGCTATACACACTGCGGTCCGAGCGGTACTTCCTCCCCGAGCTCGAGCTCGACGACGAGGAGCTCGCTGCGCTCCAGACCTGCTTCTTCCTCCTCGAAGGGCGGTTCGCCTACGCGGAGCCGCTGCGGCTCGCGCTGCAGAACCTCGCGCTCGGCCGGTCCGCGGGGGCGCTCGCCGCTGCGCCGACGGGAACCGCGGTGCGGGTCGAGGTGCGCGACCCCGACTACTCGCCGGAGCTGCAGGGCCGGCTCGGCAAGCTCGAGGGCGCGATCTCCAAGCAGCGCACGGTCAAGTTCCGGTACTGGTCGATCTACCGCGACCACGAGGAGGAGCGGACGCTCAATCCCTACGCGCTCCTGCCCGAGAACGGCTCCTGGTACGTGATCGGCCACGACCTCGACCGCGACGACATCAGGACGTTCCGCGTCTCGCGCATCCGCTCCGACATCCGTTTTGCGACCCGGCGCGAGCGCGACTTCCGGCTCCCGCCCGAGTTCAGCGTCGAGAACTACCGGGGCCGCGCGGAATGGCAATTCGGTGACATCGTCGGGCACGCGAGCATCGAGGTCGCGCCCGACACCGCCTGGTGGGTGAAACGCGCTTTCGGCGGCGAGCGCAATCGCGTCGAGGACGATGTCTTCGTCACCGAGTACGCGTCGTCGCTGCTGCTCGCACGTTGGATCCTCCGGCAGGACGGTCGCGCGATCCCGCTCGAGCCGTCGGAGCTCCGCCGCCTCGTCGTCGAAGGCGCTCGCGCCGCGCGCGCGGCGCACGAGGGTGCGCCGCCGACCCCCGCGGCCGAGGTCGTGCAGGGCGAAGTCGACGCTTCGGCGGAGCGGCCTGCCGGCCCCGTCGCACCGGAGCGCTTCGGCGTGTTGCAGTCGCTCCTCGCCTACCTGCTCACTGCGTGCGGCGACGGGCGCGAGGCGACGATCCCGGCGCACGAGCTCGTCCAGCGGTTCTCGATCGCCGAGGAACAGCTCGAGGAGCATCTTTCGCTGTTGAACCTGGTCAACTTCGGCGGCGGTTGCTACGCGGTGTACGCCGAGCTGCACGGCGACGAGGTACACGTCGACAAGGAGCTCTTCGGCGACACGTTCCGCCGTCCGCCGCGGCTGACGCCGCTCGAGGCACGCGCGATCAGGCTCGCGCTCGAGTTCGTCGGGCCGATGGTCGCCGCGGGTGCGCACTCGCCGCTCGACCGCGTCCGCGCGAAGCTCGAGGAGACGTTCGGCGCGTTCGAGCTCACGCAGACGCCGGCGCCCCACGTCGGCGAAGAGGAAGGCCTCGTCGACAAGCTCACACAGGCGATCGACTCGCACCGTCTTGTCGAGATCGAGTACCTGAAGCCGGACGTGCAAGACGTGATGACTCGCGTGGTCGAGCCGTACTCGATCGAGCGCCGCCTCCCGCACTGGTACGTGCACACGTGGGACACGGAGCGCGACCAGCCACGGTCGTACCGCCTCGACCGGATGCGCAAGGCGACGGTGTCGCGGAAGACGTTCAAGCCGCGCGACGGGTTCGATCCGTCAGAGCTGCACACGGCGACGATCGCGCGCATCTGGTACTCGCCGGACGTCGCACGCTGGGAGGTCGAGAAGGGCGCCCGTCCGCTCGTCGACGGCGCTGCGATCGCGGACAAGTGGGTCGGGAGCGTCGACTGGGTCGTCGGCGAGATCGTCTCGTACCGCGGCGAAGCGATCGTGCTCGAGCCGCTCGAGCTGAGGGCACGCGTTGCCCACCGGGCGCGCGAGCTCGCGCAGGAGCTCCGCCCCGCCCGCGCCAAGGCATAGCTCAGCTCCGTGGGTGTCAGACAGTGTGGTGTCCGACACCTTTCGAGCTGCGCTCAGGCGTAAGGCCGGTCGCGCAGACCACCCAACGGGTGTCTGACACCGAGAGTGTCAGACACCTCTTCGAAGTGCGCTCAGGCGTCGTTTCGAAACACTCGCCAACCGAGAGTTAGGACGTGTGGAGATTTGCTGCGATCACTGCGAGGTCGTCCGCCATCCACGTCGCTTGCGCGTTGAACCCAGCAGCGGCAAGCCAGGTGAGCTGATCGTCGAGCCGGTCGGGTTGGTCGAAATCGGGGCTGAGCGGGATCCGTGCGCTAGCTGGGTCTGCCGGAACGATCACGTCGGCAAGAACGAACCGCCCTCCCGGGACGAGCGCCGCTGCCACACGGCGAAACAGATCCCGCTTGCCGTTCCGGTCGAGGTGGTGCACAGCGAGAGCGGAGAACACAAGCTCGAACGGCCCGGCAGGCAAGGGATCCTCGAGGCGTTGTACGCGCAGTTCGGCTTCAGGCAGCGTCTCACGCGCGATTGCGAGCATCGCGTCACTCCTGTCGATCCCGATGAACGCCGCCCCTCGGTGCGCTGCGAGCAGCCGCTTGGTTGTCTCACCCGTCCCGGTTCCGAGTTCGAGAATCCTTGACGCCGTGATGCCTTCCGAAGCCCGCGCCGTTTCTTCCTGCAACTCGTCATACCGGCTGACGTCCCCACGGATCATCGCCAAATACGTTCTGGGATCGAAATGGAACTGCGTCATGGCGTCGTTCTCCGACGATACTTCGTGCATCCGCGGCGCACGACGCGGCTGCAGATCGCTCAGGCGCGATTCCGGAATACCCGCGCAGACAACGATCAGCCCGCGCCGCGCTGTTTCGTGAAGATCTCGGCGCACAAGTGGACACACTCATCGCAGATCGCGACACCACGGGTCGTTCCTGAGGCGACAAGACCTTGCACAGCTGCCCGCTCCTTACCGCAGAACGCACAGCTGCCTGGCGGATCGTGCTGGTGCTCAACTCCGACGCGCCGTGATCCGGATACCCAGCCGCTCGCGCCGGTGCTTCCCATGGCCGCGAGACTACTCCTCAGGGGTCAGTTCCGACCGCTGCCAGGCCAACCGGACGAACACTGGCGAGAGGCAGCGAGCTGCACCGGCGTCAGGCTGGCGCGTCTACCCGTACGCGATATCTACGGGCCAACCCACACCCGGCTTGCTGGTGCGCGTTGAATGTCCTCAGGTACGCGTACGAGTAGACGCCACCCAGGAAACACCGTCAGGCTCGTTCCCGACTCCGGCGCACCGACGTTTGCTTTGTCGAGCCGCGTGCTGGGAACATCACCTCGTGCACTGGGTCGGGGACGGGTCAGAACTGTGGCGGGTGCGTGTCGATCTGTTCGCTCCAGATCCATCTAGCCACCATGTCCCGGCAACTCATCAAGCCCTCCGGGGCCAGCTGACAAAGACCGACGGCGCGGTCAGGCGTCCAGGAGACTCGGCCGCCGATCAGGGCCTTGGAATAGAGGGTCGCCCCGTAGTTGGTCTCGTGTTCTGGGTGCGAGCCGATGACGTCGGACAGGCGGCGACGCTTGCCGTCGACACTGCTTGCCGAGCCGGAGCCGAGAGCGGGATCGGGACGGACCTGTACGACGTGGTGCTGATACCAAGCTCCTCCGTCGCCCGACAAGACGATCCCACATACCCACCGATGCCTGATTGACGTTCGTCGGGCGTCTTTGAAGCATCAGCGCAGCCGATTTGGGATCGAGCCTGGTCGTCAAGGTGCCAGTCACCCTCCGACGCTAGGCGCGCACGTATCTGATGTGCGTCACGCCGGGCGCGGCGACCGACTCGACCTGTTCGAGCCTCGCATCTCCCATGTTCTCGAAGAGGCGCGCCCCGCTACCGAGGAGGATCGGGACCACGGAGACGACGAGCTCGTCGAGCAGACCCGCCGCGAGGTACTGCTGCGCGACCGACGCGCCGCCGCCGAGCGACACCTGCTGCTCGCCGGCAACTGAGCGCGCCTGCTCGAGCGCCGACTCGATTCCGTCCGTGACGAAGTGGAACGTCGTTCCGCCCTGCATCTCCAGCGGCTCGCGTGGATGGTGCGTCAACACGTAGACCGGATGGTGATACGGCGGATCGGCTCCCCACCAGCCCCGCCACGACTCGTCCCACGGCCCCGGGCCGCCGCCGAACATGTTCCGGCCCATGATCGTCGCGCCGGCACCCGCGAGGATGTCTTCGGCAAACGGCGTGCTCGCGTTGACCTCGCCGCCCTCGTCGCCGTGGCTCTCGCGAAAAGCTTTGAGGGGAAGCAACCAGCCATGGAGCTGCTCGCCCCCGATCCCGAGCGGATTTTCCGGGGACTGGTTCGGGCCGGCGACGAACCCGTCGATCGACATCGTGATGTTCAGCTTCAGTTTGCTCATGGCTCTAAGACTGCCCGCACCATAAAAGGTCATCGCGCCTGGGTACCGGTTTATGCTCGCGGCGTGAGGACCGAGCCCGCGAAGGCGCTCTCACTCCTCCACCTCACGAACGGCGAGAGCGCCGGCAACACGCTGCGGCAGACGACGCTCGGCGGCGCGGTGCTCTCATGGCAGCGAGGCCGCGCTCCGTTCCTCACTCGAGCGCCGCGACCGGCAGTACGTCGACGCGTTGCGCGACGGCGCCGAGGTCGTCCTCTGGTTCGAGCACGACCTGTACGACCAGCTACAGCTGATCGACGCGCTCACGCTTGCGCGGAGCGTCCGCGCCGAACCGGAGCTGATCGTGATCGGCTCGTTCCAGGGCAGGCCGTCGTTCGCCGGGCTCGGCGAGCTGACTGCGAACGAGCTCGGGACGCTTTGGCCCTCGCGCACCGGCTCGACGTCCGCTGCGCTCGACGCAGCTGCGGAACCGTGGGCAGCACTGTGCGAGCCCGCGCCCACGGCGCTCGCCAAGCTCGCGGCACGCGAGGACCCGCAGGTGCCGTACACCGCGGGCGCGCTGCGGCGCCTGCTCCAAGAACTGCCGTCGCCGACCGACGGGCTCTCGCGAACGGAGCGAGCCGCACTCGAGACGATCGCGGCCGGCGCGCGAACCGCTTCCGCGGCGTTCGTCGCATCACAGCGACGCGAAGAGGCGCCGTTCCTCGGCGACACCTGGTTCTATCGAGCCCTCTCCGCGCTCGGGCAGGGGGCGTCGAGGCTGCTCGAGACCGCCGACGGCGAGCCTCTTCCTCCGCCGCCC
>DATINO010000017.1:0-5094 GCA_035474195.1 Gaiellaceae bacterium | reverse complement strand
GATCTTCGTGCGCTTCGGCGACGACGGCGACACGATCGACGACATCAGCTTCGAAGGTCGCGGCTGCGCGATCTCGCAGGCGGCGACTTCGATGCTGACGGAGATGGTGAAGGGCCGGAAGGCGTCCGAGGTGGCAGTCCTACCGAAGGACGAGCTGCTCGAGGAGATCGGCATCCCGCTGACGCCGATCCGCCTCAAGTGCGCGATCCTCGGCCTGGGCGTCCTCAAGGTTGCGCTGCACCGTGCGAAGGGCACGCCGCTCCCGGAGGAGTGGCGCGGGCTCGAGAACGAACTGAAGCTCAACGAGGACTAGCGGTTGCCGAAGATCCACGTCGCGCCGCTCGACGAGTTCGGACCGGGCTCGTCGAAGATCGTCACGCTCGGCTGGACCTCGATCGGGGTCTACAACTGCAACGGCAAGCTGCTCGCCATCGAGGACCGCTGCTCGCACGACGACGGCCCACTCGCCGAAGGGGAGTGGGATCAGGACCTGTGCCGCGTGATCTGCCCCCGCCACGGCTCGGCGTTCGACCTGGAGACAGGGATCCCGATGTCGCTGCCGGCGTACGAGCCCGTGCAGATCTTTCCGGTCACGGTCGAGGACGGGATCGTGCAAGTGGAAGTCGTCGGTGGGTGACGTGATCCGCTGCTGGGAGACGAGCGACCCGGCGTACAACGCCTACCACGACGACGAGTGGGGGCGGCCGATCCTCGACGAGCGCGGGCTCTACGAACGTCTTTGCCTCGAAGGCTTCCAGTCCGGGCTCTCGTGGCTGACGATCCTGCGGAAGCGCGAAGCGTTCCGTGCCGGGTTCGCCGGTTTCGACCCGGACGAAGTCGCCCGCTTCGCGGCGCGCGATGTGACGCGGCTCGTCGCGGACGCGGCGATCGTCCGTCACCGAGGGAAGATCGAGGCTGCGATCGCGAATGCGCGGGCGACCGTGGCTCTGCGCGGCTCGACGCCGCTTCACGAGCTTCTCTGGTCGTACGCGCCGGAACGAAGCGGACTCGCCGCTGAAGAGGGTGCGGTGGTTCTCGCGAAGGACTTGCGGAAGCGCGGCTTTCGCTTCGTCGGCCCCACCACGGTGCTCTCGGCCATGCAGGCATGTGGCGTGGTCAACGACCACCGCCCCGACTGCTGGGTGCGTCAGGCAGTCGAGACGGAGCGCACGACCGCTCTCGCCACGTAACGGCCCTTCGGCAGCCGCCGCTTGCTGCGCCAGGTGAAGGTTCCGGATGCCCTCGTGCGAGTGGTGACTGCCGCAACGACGCTCGATCCTCGACGGACACGGAGCGTGATGACTGCGAGGACGTGCGGCTTCACGACGACCGTCGCCACGACGTGGCCGTCGACCCGGCGCACGGAGACGCTCGCCGTCGGCGGCGCAGGCTTTGGAACGACGACCGGCAGAGGCGACGGCGTCGGAGTGGGAGTGCGAGCGGGCGCCGGAGTCGGCGAGGGCGACGGTGCGGGAGGCGGTGGCGGGGGCGGCGACGGAGCCGTGACGGTCTCGATCTGCGTGACGGGCGCCTGCCCCGCGAGCGTCGCGGAAACGGTCGGGGTCCCCGACTCGGTGTCCGTGTAGGTCACGGTCGCCGACGAGGCGCCCGCCGGGACGGTCACGGTCGCAGACGGCGAGAAGCTTCCGGCCGCCGACGTCGTCGCGAATGTGACGGTCTGCGCCGAGTCGGCATTCTGGGCGATTCCCTCCGCCTGAAGCTGGATGGTGATCGCGGCCGAGGACCCGGCGATGAACGCCGCCGGCGGGCTCGTGAAGACGGCGGTCGTCGGAGACCACGTCGAGAACCCCTGCCACGCCGACGTGAACGCCGAGCCGTCGAGGGATGTTGTGCACCACGCCGGTGAGCACGCGGCCGCCGGGCTCGTGCCGCTGTCGCGGATTGCTGCGGCGAGCCGGTCGAGCAGCACGCCCGTCTGCGCGGTGAAGTCCGCGTTGGAGAGACCCAGGGTGTTGTTCGGCGACCACGCGAAGCCGAGTCGATCGACACCCGACGGAGCGCCGAGCGAGCGCGATGCGTACACCTGGCCTGAGACGAAGTCCTCCATGTTCGCGAGCGGCGCTGCACTCCAGCCGTATGCGGACGGCCACGCCCACGCGGCGTTCCCGAAGGCGACGTATGTCGAGTCGAGGAAGGAGCGCGCGCTGGCGACAGTCGCAGGGCCCGCGTTCGCGAGCGCGAGCTGGTGTCCGAGGTATTGAACCTCCTGGTCGCGGCGGTCGTCCGCGGACGTGTCGGCGACGGCGTACGTCCGGAGGTCGCCGTAGTTCTCCTGCGCCCAGTCACGCACGTAGCCGCTCGCGGCGCTCCAGAACGCGCCGTCGCCGAACCAGTGCTGGAGCGCGAGCTTGTACGTCGTCGTATCGGCGGTGGACTGGCCGATCCCCTGCACGAAGACGACGCCCTTGACGCCGTCGGAAGCGAGGCCGCGCAGGAACTCGAGCGCGTTCTGTCGCGCGTCGCCGGTCCCGGCGCGGACGGCCGACGACAGCTCGTTGACCGCCCAGGTGTCGCCCGCCGCTGCATCGAAGCCGGCGGCAGTCATGCGCTGCCGTGCGCTGACACCGGCGTCGTACCAGCTGCCGTTGCCCGCGGCGACCCATGCGCTCCAGCCGTTCCAGCTGATCTCGTCGACCGCGTGGAAGCTCGATCCGAGCACTCTGATCTGCGACGCCTGGCCGCTTCGCGCCTGCGTCTTGTCGGCTGCCAGCGGCGGAACCGAGATGAAGTAGTCGGCACACGGCGACGGCTGGGCGGCGAGCTTGGTCGCGAGCCGCAGCCAGTCCGTTTGCGCGTAGAAGACGACGTGCGCCGGCCTGCACGTCGCATCGGCGAGCCGGCGGGGCACGCTGTGAGCCCTGGCGACCTCGGCCCGCCACAGCGCGCGCGTCGCCTGCGGCGTGAGAGACGGGACGACCCGGGTGCCTGCGGCGGCAGTCGGTGCGGTCGCAAGTACAACGGCGGCGAGAAAAAGGAGCTTGCGCAACGTGACCCCGCTCCATCGTAGGCCCGATCTTTCGCTGTCGTCGTCCGTCCTGACCTCCTTGCTAATGTTGGGTCATCCGCGGAAAGGAGGTGGTCCGGCGTTGGAGACTTCAAGTACGGGCAGTGGAGGTACCAGCTCGTAGAGACGCGTCCCTGGGACCTTGACAGGGGAATCGTCTAGCCAGCGTAGGGGACTCGCGTTACGCGCCGCCTTTGGGCCGGAAGCGTCTCTACGGAAAACCAGCTGGTAACCGCATTTGAGGGCCTCGCAAGAGGCCCTCAATGTTTTACTGGGCGCGTGGAACGGATCGAATGGGTGATCGACCGCTGCCGCCTCCTGCAGGCGATCGGCGCGGAGTTCGACGAGACGAAGCCGTTCGCAGGGCTCACGATCGGCACCGGCATTCACCTCGAGCCGAAGACGGTCGCGCTCCTTCTGACGTTGCAGCGCGGTGGCGCCGAGCTCGTGTCCACCGGCAACCTGGCGACGACGCAGCAGGCGGCGTGCGACTACCTCGCCGCCCGCGGCGTGCGCATCGTCGGCGGCCCCACGAGCGATCCCGCGGAGCACGACGCGCACCTCTGGGAGGTCGTGCGCTCGCACCCCGATTTGCTGCTCGACAACGGCGGCGACCTCTTCGCGCGCTTCGTCGACGAGCCGTACGAGAACCTGCGAGGCGGGACGGAGGAGACAACCTCGGGGCGGATGCGCCTCGAGCCGCTGCGCGACCGCATCGGCCTGCCCGTGCTCGTGATCAACGACAGCCCGATCAAGCAGTTCGCCGAGAACGAGCATGCGGTCGGGCAGAGCGT
This sequence comes from Gaiellaceae bacterium, assembly GCA_035474195.1. Taxonomy (GTDB): domain Bacteria; phylum Actinomycetota; class Thermoleophilia; order Gaiellales; family Gaiellaceae; genus PALSA-600. The sequence goes on along the minus strand of DATINO010000017.1, from coordinate 1,275 downwards.
CCTCGAGTCGTTCCTGCGCCTGACCAACCTGTCGACGAACGGCAAGCGCGTGACCGTGTTCGGCTACGGCGCGTGCGGCCGCGGAGTCGCCGCGAACTTCAGGAACGCGCATGCCGTCGTGTCGGTCGTCGAGCGCGACCCGGTCAAGCGGCTGCAGGCGATGCTCGACGGCTTCCTCGTCCCGGAGCGAGACGATGCGCTGCGCACCGCCGACGTCGTCGTCACGGTCACGGGCGCTGAAGGCGTGGTCACGGCGGCGGACGCTCCGCTGCTCCGCGCGACCGCGATCCTCGCGAATGCCGGCCACTTCCCCTGGGAGATCGACGCTGCCGGCCTGGCGGCTGCCGGCGTGACGGTGCTCGAGGGCGGCCACATGGTCAACCTGGCGGGGCCGCATCCGCTCGGCAACTCGGTCGAGTCGATGGACCTCGGCTTCGCGCTTCAGGCGCGCTGCCTGGAAGCCGTCGCGCGAGGCGACATCGGAGCCGACGCCTGCGTCGTGCCCGTGCCGCGCGCGATCGACGAGCAGGTCGCCTCGAGCTTCGTGAGCAGCGCCGCCTGAAGCGCCATCAGCCCGCGTGCAGCCGCGCGAAGGTCGTGCGCAGCGATCAGCTTCACGGCTTGTAGCGCCAGATGTCGCTGCCCTTCCAGCTCGGCACCCACGCCTCGCCGCGGATCGTCGTGATCACGAACGGACCGATGCCCGCCTTGATCGTGCGCGTGACCGTGTTCGACGACGGGTCGACGATCGCGATCGAGTTCTTGCGGATCTGCGGCACCCAGACCTGGCCGTCGACGACGTCCGGATCGCCGAGCGCCGGCGCTCCGGCGACCGGGATGATCTTGACGACGGCGTTCGTCTGCGGGTCGAGGCGCGCGACGCCGGTTGCCGTCGTCACCCAGACGGCGTCGTCGGAGGCGGCCGTCCAGCCGGCGCCACCCTGGATCGGAATCCGCGCCAGCACCTTGTGCGACGACGGATCGACGCGAATCACGCCGTCGATCCCGGTCGCCCACACCGAGCCGAACGCACCGACCGCGCCGGTCGCCATCTGGAGCTTCCAGCGGTTCACGACGCGGTTCTGCGCCGGGTCGATCCGCTCGAGCTCGCCCTGCGTGAATGCCGTCGTCCACGCCGAGCCGAAGGCGAACGTCGTGTCGTAGGGCGTGAAGCCGACCTTGATCGCCGTGCGCTTGCCGGTCGTGACGGAGACGCGGCTCACCGTGGAGGTGCTCGTGTCCTCGATCCACATCGAGCCGGCGCCGAAGCCGAGG
>DATINO010000016.1:0-11041 GCA_035474195.1 Gaiellaceae bacterium | reverse complement strand
TCTTGTCGGGGCCGGAGCCTGTGTCGTTGGCGGAGAGTTTGACGGTGACGGTGCCGCTGTAGTTGCCGGAGCAGTCGGCGCCGCTGTTGCATCCGGCGCTCGAGGATGGTGTGGTTGTGTCTGGGGTGACGGTGAAGCTGGTGGCGGTGGACGTGCCGAACGAGTTGCTGGCCGTGACGCCGTAGGACGCGGAGGCAGTCGCGGAACTCGTCCACGCATAGCTCGCCGTGTAGGGGCTCGAGGTGTCGTTGGAGGAGTCGCCACCGAACACCGTCGGGAACTGCACCGCTGTCGCGCCCGTCGAGGTCGCCGTGACGGTGAAGCCGCCGCTCGCCGCTGCCGAAGGCCCGTAGAACACCGTCGAGCCCGACACGAAGTCATTTCCGTCACTCGCCTGCAACGCCAGCGACGGCGCAGACGGCGGCGACCCGGACGTGGTGCCGGCCTTCAGCGCGAGCGCAGCCGACCCGTAGCTGCTCGCCGTCGACAGCGACCAGATCGCCTGGAAGCTGCCTGCGGCCGAGGTCACGTTGTACGACGCGCGGCCGTGGGTCGAGCTGACATCGAAGTTCGTCAGCGGCGTGAAGCCCGTGCCGCCGGCGGTCGAAGTCGCGCTCCCCGAGTAGTTCACGGCCCCGATGACGACGTCGCTCGCGTTCGTGGCGGAGAGCATGGGCGATACAGCCCTCGTCGCTGCGCTTCCGCTGCCACTCCCCTGGACATCGAGCGCTGACGCCGCGGCAACGCCCGACCATTCAGAGACGTTCATTGCGAGCGACTTCGTCGTTCCTGCGGCGAAGCGGGCCGTGACGCTCGTGACCGACGGGGCTGCCAGGCGGTACCACATCTCGATCCTGGTATTCACACCGCTGAGGAAGCCGACCGGTCCCTTCGTCCAGGTGCCGGCGCTCGAGTCGATCACCGATGCCAGCGGGCCGGTGCTGCCCGCAGCGATCGCAACGGTGGCGACGAGGGTGTCGCCCGATGTCGTCGCCGTGATCGGCACGGTCAACGAACCCGCCGAGCTCGCACTGCCGGTCTTCTGCTGCTGGAGCACGATCGAGCCGGAACCGCCTCCGGTCGCCACCGTCGTCGCCTTGCTCTTGACCCCCTCCTGGTTCCCGACGCGGTCTACGCCGAAGAACTGAATCGTCTGTCCGGCCGGTACGTTGACTGTCCCTCCGCTCTGCACGCTGGGACTCGACGTGCTGGGAACCGTTCCGTTCGTCGTGTAGTAGATGGCCGAAACGCCTGCCCCGGTGTCAGTCGAGGTGAGCGTGACGCTCACTTGCGAGCCCGAGGCCGCCGCGCAGTTGCTCGGAAGGCAGCTCGCCGTCGTCAGCGGCGGCGACCCGTCCGGGGTGACCGTGAAGGAGGAAGGCGGTGAGGTGCCCGTCGTATTCGTGGCGGTGACGCTGAAGGAGCCGCTCGTCGTTGTGGTCGCCGTGCGCGTGTACGTTGTCGAGAAGGGCGCGCTCGCGTCTGTGCCGCCTCCCGTCATTCCCGTGATCGACGGGAAGTTCATCGAGGTCGCGCCAGAACTCGTCGCCGCCACCGTGAACGAACCGGCCGTCCCCTGCCGGTAATAGGCGGTCGACCCGGTCCCGTAGTCGGCGGCGTCGGATCCGCTCGGCGTGACTGTCGGCGCGGGCGGCACCGTTCCCGACGATCCCGTGTTGTGGCAGGCGATCGGAGTCGACCCGTTCGAGTCGAGAACTGTGCCGCTGGTGTTGACGAAGGCGAAGTCGTAGCTCGCTGAGTGCAGCGTGAGTTTCAAGATCCCGAAGTTCTTGTCGTCGCGATCGACGCTGTTCGCGGCAGTCGTGGCCAGTGAGGTGTGATTCGCCCCGCCGGTACCGGCGATGAACTCCACGATTCCGTTTGTGGGATCCGCGACTGCGGAGCTGTTTTGAGGGGCGAACCGCTCGTAGATGTGGTCGTGGCCGTTGAGGATGACGTCGGCGTGAGCGCTGTAGAGCTGGTTCACGATCTGCTGCGTGTTGCCCGCGGCCCGGCCGCCGCTCGACCAGAGCGGGATATGCCAGTACGCCGCGATGCACTGGTTCTTGTGCGTGGCGAGATCGTTCGCGAGCCACTGGTATTGCGCGCCCGTGGTCCCGCAGCTCTTGTTCGGACAGTTGGAGTTGATTGCGATCAAGTGCCAGCTGCCGACGTCGTAGCTGTACCAGCCCTCGCCGGTCGTTCCGACCTTCGCAGCGCCCGCGTAGTACCTGAAGTAGCCTGCTGCGTTGGCGTTCGAGGTGTCGCAGCCAGTGCCGACCCCGTCGCTTCCCGGTCCGGTCAGGTACTCGTGGTTTCCGACCACGGGATACGTCTTTGACAGGACCTTGCCCCATGACAGGGCGTACGAGTTCGTGAACGCCTGGTAGCCGCCGCAGTAGTACTGGTTGTCGCCGAGAGGCAGAACCGCAGCGGCGGCGGGGCTCATTCCGGCGATGAGGTTGTACGTCGACTGCTGCATGCAGGCGCCGTTCTTGCCCACCCCACCGTTGAAGTTCGCGTTCCCAGGGTCGCAGGCGATATCGCCGGCCGCCACGACCACGGGATCGCCGGCGCCACTCGCGTTAGGCACATTGCCGAGTCGGCTCGCCGCCGCGACGATCGCAGTCGCGACGACGACCGATGCGGCGGCGATAGTGATCGTTCGCCGCAGGCAGTCGCCGGTTGTCTCGTCGATTGTCGTACGTCTCCCCAGACGCGTCCGCCGACTGCGCGGCGGCGCGCCCAGTGCCACAGTCAGACCCTACGAACCCAACGCACCCGGGGTATCCCGGGTAGATGTCGACCGTACCCCGTTTGAGGGAATACGACAATAGGCCACACGGCTCATTTGTCGCCGGCTTTTGTCGCTACCTGCGCAGCCTTCGTCAGTCCCAGGGCGGCGGGTTGTGCACCCAGCGGCCCGCGACCATCGTCGCGACGACCTGCGCGTCGAGGTCGTCCCACGGGTCGCGGTCGAGCACGACCAGGTCGGCTTCGTGGCCGGGGATCAGCGTGCCGCGGCGGCGCTCGTCGCCGGCGATCCAGGCCGGGGCGACCGACGTGGCGCGGAACGCCTCGTCGATCGTCAGACACTGCTCGCCGTGCCATGCCTCGCGCGCGTCGATCGAGCGTCGCACGCCTGCGCGGATCCCGGCGAGCGGGTCGAGCTCCTCGATCGGCGCGTCCGAGCCGTTCGCGACGACCGCGCCGGAGTCGAGCAGCGACTTGAAGCCGTAGGCGCCGTCGGTCTTGCCCGCCCAGAAGCGGTCCGCGAGGTCGCGATCCGATGGGGCGTGCGAGAACTGCACCGAGCATGCGATCCCGAGCTCCGCGAACCGGGGGAGATCCTCGGGCGCGAGCAGCTGGCAGTGCTCGATGCGGTGGCGGAGCCCGAGCGGCTGCCACACCTCCTTGGTCGCCTCGAATGCGTCGAGCGCCTCCCGGTTCGCGCGGTCGCCGATTGCGTGCACGCCGACCGGGAACCCTGCCGCTGCGCCGCGGCGGATGATCTCCGCGAGCTCCGGCCCGCTCGTGATCTGAACGCCGCTGCCGTCGAGCATCCACGCGGTCTGCGAGCCGAGCGTCCCGTCCATGAACACCTTCAGGTACCCGAGCCGCAGCATCGGCGATCCGATTCCGGAGCGCAGGCCGACTGCCGCCGCTGCGTCGACGAGGTCGGCGGGGATCGACTGCCACACGCGGAGCGAGAGCTGTCCGCGTTCCTCGAGCTTCCGCCAGAGTCGCAACGCGCCGAGCCAGCCGTCCTTGTCGTGCACCGACGTGACGCCGCGCGAGTTCGCGAGCCGGACGCCGGTCCGCATCGCGTCGAGGTACGCGTCGTCGGAGACGAGCATGTGCTGCTCCTTGAACCGCCACGCCGACTCCTCGCGCAAAACGCCGGTCGGCTCGCCGTGCTCGTCGCGTTCGACGACGCCGCCGTCGACGTCGAGGTCGCCGTTCGCGAGTGCGAGCGCGGCCGAGTTGAGCCAGAGCGAGTGGTAGTCCTTCGCGATCAGCCCGGCCGGCGTGTCGCCGGTGAGCGGGTCGAGGTCGTGGCGCGTGGGCTCGCGCGGCGGCGACCAGTCGCCGCTGCGCCAGCCGTACCCGCGCAGCCAGCCGCCCGGCCCCGGCGCGACGCCGTGCAGCCGGGCAAGCGCCTCCTCGAGCGACGCGCACCCGTCGAGATTGACCTCGTGCTGCGCGAGCGCCCAGGTCGGGAAGTGGACATGCGAGTCGGTGAAGCCGGGGACGACGACCCGTCCGCCGAGGTCGACGACCTCGGGCGAGGCGAGCGCCGTCTCGTGCACGCCGACACCGCCGGCGATGCGGCCGCCGGCGATCGCGAGCGCGCGCTGGGTCGGCACCTGCGGGTCGAGTGTGCGGATCAAGCCGTTCTCGAGGATCACGGCGCGCAGTCTTCCACGCCGGCCAAGTCCGAGGTATGGTCCTGCGGCTCGGCCCTGGGGAGGGCCGGTAATGCGAGGGAAGGGGAGGCAATGAAAGGAAGCGCAGTACGGCGCTTGCTCGTTGCGGGGTCGCTTGTTCTTGCGGTCGCCGCGTTGACGGCGACGGCGGCCTTCGCCGGCACGCCGACGGTGACGCCGGTCGCGAGCGGGCTCGACAACCCGCGCGGGCTTGCGTTCGGGCCGGACGGGAACCTCTACGTGGCCGAGGCGGGGCACGGCGGGTCGGAGTGTGTCTCCGGCGGGCCGGACGGAACCGCCTGCTTTGGGTTCACGAGCCAGATCTCGAGGATCAACGGTGACGGCTCGCACACGCCGCTTGTCAGCGGGCTCATCTCGATCGCGTCGCCTGACGGCTCGGGTGCGACCGGCATCGACGGCATCGCCTTCAAGGGCGGCGCCGCGCTCGGGATCATCACCGAGTCCAAGGACGTGATCCCGCCGACCGGCGTCTCGGCCGCGACGGTCGACCAGGCGAAACGGCAGCTGGGCCATCTGATCAAGGCGGAGCTGAACGAGCCTGGCGACTGGGACAACATTGCCGACGTCGGCCATTTCGACTTCCAGTGGTCGCTCGACAACAAGAGCCTCGTCCCGGACCAGTTCCCGGATGCGAATCCCTACGGTGTCGCCGTCGGGTCGACCGCGACATGGGTCGTCGACGCTGCGGCGAACACACTCGACCGGGTCGACAGCCACGGCAACGTCAAGGTCGTCGCGTTCGTGCCGAACCCGGCGTCGAGTGACTCGGTGCCGACGTGTGTCGCGATCGGTCGGAAGGGTGCGATCTACCTCAGCAACCTGACCGGCGGCGGCAACGTGCCCGGGTCGGCGAACGTCTATCGCTACACGCCGAAGACCGGGCTCAAGGTCTGGGCGACCGGCCTGACGGCCGTCACCGGCTGCGGGTTCGGAGCCGACGGCAAGTTCTATGCCGTCGAGTTCTCGACACTCGGGCTCGACAACGCGGCGCCCGGCACGGGTGCGCTCGTGCAGGTGAAGCAGGGCAGTTCGTCGCCGACGACGATCGTCGGTGGGTTGAACTTCCCGAACGGGTTCGCCGCGGGCTCGGACGGTTCGCTGTACTTCTCGGACTGGAGCGTCGCTCCGGCCGTCAGCGGCATGGGGGCAGTGATGAAGGTGACGCTCCCGTAGCACTTGCTCAGGAGGTGTCCGGCGTCGAGGCGCCGGGCACCTCCCACGAGCATCTGTGTTCGACCACCTCGACATCCACGTCTCCGACCTCGCGGCGAGCCGGGCCTTCTATCACGAGGCGCTCGGGCTCCCGACGAGCGAGGGGGAGTACATCGAGTGGGGCAACTTCGGCATCGAAGCGGTGTCGGACGACCACCCGCTCACGCGCAACCTGCACGTCGCCTTCGGTGCGGCGTCACGGGACGAGGTCGATGCCTGGTGGAACCGGATGACCGAGGCGGGCTACCGAAGCGACGGCGACCCCGGGCTCCGACCCCAGTACAACGAGACCTACTACGGCGGCTTCATCCTCGACCCCGACGACAACTCTGTCGAAGCCGTCCACCACGAGCGTAGCCGCACTCGTGGCATCGACCACGTGTGGTTCAGGACTCGGGATCTTGCCGCGACGAAACGGTTCTACGAGACGATCGCGCCGGCGGTGGGAATCCGACTCGGACTCGACGAGCGCGAGCGGATCGGCTTCACCGACGGTGACGGCTCCTTCACCTTCGTCTCAGGCCAAGAACCGACCGAGCACGTCCACCTCGCCTTCGGCGTCGATGGCTGGGACGCGGTCGTCGAGTTCCACCGTCTCGCCACTGACGCCGGCTTCCGCGACAACGGCGCGCCGGGCGAGCGGCCGCAGTACCACCCGGGCTACTTCGGCGCGTTCGTCTTCGATCCCGATTCCAACAACGTTGAGGCGGTCTTCCACGCTCGTAGCCGACCCTCGACGTGAATACCACCGCCGATCGCCGGCATCCGATCCTTCCACGTGCCTTACCCTTGCTGCGTGAGAGCTTGTGTGTTTTGCGCCTTCGAGAATTCGGATACGGCGAAGTTCTGCTCGGAATGCGGCCAGCCGCTAGCCGACGCCGATTCACGCGTCGAAGAGCGGAAGATCGTGACAGTCGTCTTCTGCGATCTTGTCGGCTCGACGGCTCGCGCGGAGCGGCTCGACCCCGAGGACGTTCGCGCGGAGTTGTCGTTTTTCCACCGTCGAGTCCGGGACGAGCTCGAACGGCGGGGCGGGACGGTCGAGAAGTTCATCGGAGACGCGGTCGTTGCGGTCTTCGGTGCCCCGGCGGTGCACGAGGACGACCCGGAGCGCGCCGTGCGGGCGGCGCTCGCGATCCGGGAATGGGCGGTTGAAGATGGTGGGGTCGAGGTGCGCCTGGCGGCCAACACCGGCGAGGCTCTCGTCACCGTTGGGGCGCGACCGGAGACGGGGGAAGGTCTCGTCGCGGGAGATGTGATCAACACGGCCGCCCGGCTGCAAACGGCGGCGCCGGTGAACGGCGTGCTCGTCGGTGACGCGACGCGTCGGGCGACCGAGCAGGTGATCGAGTATCGGCCGCACGCGCCGATCCAGGCCAAGGGCAAGCGGGAGCCGATTTCGGCCTTCGAGGCGGTGGCCGCGCGTGCGCAGTTTGGTGTGGATGTCGAGCTTCAGCCGCGGACTCCGCTTGTGGGGAGGGTCCGCGAGCTCGATCAGTTGCTCGGCGCGCTCGCTCGCACCCGCGCAGAACGCGAGCCGCAGCTCGTCACGATCGTCGGTGTTCCGGGGATGGGGAAGAGTCGGCTCGTGCAGGAGCTTTCGGCGGTCATCGAGAGCGAGCCGGAACTGGTTCGGTGGCGGCAGGGTCGCTCGCTGCCGTACGGGCAAGGCGTCAGCTACTGGGCTCTCGGAGAAATGGTCAAGGCCGAGGCCGGGATTCTGGAGAGCGACGCGGCGGAGCTCGCCGAGTCGAAGCTCCGCGAGGTCGTCGCGCGTGTGTGCGCCGTCGCCGACGGTGAATGGATCGGCTCGATGCTCCGTCCCCTGATCGGAGTTCACGACGACGACGTGGCCGCCTCCGACCGGCGCGGCGAGGCCTTTGCCGCTTGGCGGCGATTTCTCGATGGACTGGCCGACGAACGACCGACAGTCCTTGTTTTCGAGGACATCCATTGGGCGGACGACGGGTTGCTCGACTTCGTCGACACCCTCGTTGAGTGGGCGACAGACGTGCCGCTCCTCGTCGTCGCGACGGGCCGCCCAGAGCTCCTCGCTCGTCGCCCGCATTGGGGCGGAGGGAAGCAGAACGCGACGACGCTGTCACTTGCGCCGCTCTCGGAAGCGGAGACGGCCGAGCTGGTGCATGCGGTGCTCGAGCGGGCGGTCCTTCCGGCTGAGTTGCAGGCGGCGGTACTTGTCCGTGCGTCCGGCAATCCGCTCTACGCAGAGGAGTTCGCGCGCCTGGTCGCAGAGCGCAACGGCGTGACCGACGGCGAGCTCCCCGTGCCCGACTCGCTACAAGGGCTCATCGCCGCGCGCCTCGATGCGCTGACGCGCCCCGAAAAGGAGCTACTCCAGGACGCCGCCGTCTTGGGCAAGGTCTTTTGGCCGGGCGCGCTTGTCGGTTCGACGCGCCAGATTGACGAAGTGGTGGAATCGCTGCGGGCGCTCGAGCGGAAGGAGTTCGTGCGCCGAGATCGGCGGTCTTCGGTAGAAGGGGAGGAGCAGTACGCCTTCCGGCATGTTCTCGTCCGCGACGTTGCGTACGCACAGATGCCGCGAGCGGCGCGCGCGGAACGCCATCAGCGTGTCGCGACATGGATCGAGAAGCATGTGCGGCCGGAAAACGCGGCCGAACTGCTCGCTCACCACTATGTGAGCGCGCTCGAATACGCGCGGGCGGTGGGCCTCGACGCAGACGACCTTCGTGTTCGCGCACGAACCGCCCTGCGCGAGGCCGCCCGCCGCGCCGTCACCCTGAACGCCTTTACGAGCGCAACTCGGTTTTACGAAGAAGCGCTGGAGTTGACCGGCGAGGAGGACGCAGAGTGGCCGCGCCTCGTGCTCGATCACGCCGAAGCGAGTACATATGTTGACCTGTCGGGCGATCGTCTCTTGATTCGCGCGCGACACGCCCTCGCCGCCGGCGACGTCCATGACGCGGCGCGGGCCGAGATGGTCCTCGGAGAGTACCGCTGGCTTCGCGGCGACCGGGACGGTGCCGAAACGCATTTCCGTGCTGCGGAGAAGCTGGCCGCAGCGATGCAAGACGGCGACGCACGACTACGTGTGCTGGCAAACCTCGCACGGTTCGCGATGCTCGCCGACGAGTACGACAGAGCGGCCACCCTTGGCCGGCAGGCCTTTGCGCTCGCCGATCAGCTCGGACGCGACGACATGCGAGCCCACGCGCTGAACAGCATTGGCATCGCGCGCGTTTCGACCGGCGATGTCGACGGGCTCGAGGACATCGAGGCAAGCTTCGCCCTCGCCCGGCAAGTGGGCGGCCCGGAATACCTCCGCGCGGCCGGAAACCTGGCGTCGGTGCTCGTCACGCTTGGCCGGCTTCCACGCTCGGCGGAGCTGCACCGCGAAGCGCTCGCAATCGCGAAAGAGATCGGCTACGAAGAGCCGACGCGCTGGCTGACGACGGAGACCGCAATCGATCAAGAGATCGCCGGCGATTGGGAAACTGCGCGGGGCATCGTCGACGAGCTGATCCCGGGCTACGCAGAATCGCCGTTTTGGATCGAGCCGCAGACGCGCGTCTGCCGTGCCCGCATGTTGATTGCGGAGGGCCGGGTCGAGCAGGCTGTCGTCGACGCCGACCGCGCTGTCGAGCTGGCCATGGCGGGCCGCAGCTTCCAAAGCCTGTGTGACCCTCTTGCGTTCCGTGCCCGACTTCATGCGGAGCTCGGGGACCTGGGCCCAGCTCGACGCCTCTCGACCGAATTACTGGAGATGTGGTCAGAGACCGGCTCGTTCTACATCAGCGCCTGGGTGCTCGAAGCGTGGTACACCGCCTGGCGCATCGGCGACGATTCCCGACTCGCCGACGCGATCGGCTCGAGGCCGCCGAACCCCTGGCTGACGGCCGCGGCGGCGCTCCTGCGAAGCGACTTCGCCGCGGGCGCGAATCAACTCGATGCCATAGGCGCCACGTCCACCGCGGCGCTCGTACGCCTCTGGGCGGCAGAGTGGCACGTCGCCCAGGGTCGGAGTCCCGAAGCGAGCAGCTATCTCAACCAATCACTCGCCTTCTGGCGGTCGGTCGGCGCATCGGGATACGTCTTGCGCAGCCAAGAGCTCCTCGCCGCGGCGTCGTAGACTCGCTGTGTCACCAACCTAAGCAACGAACCTGTCGCATCCAGCTTGAACCATCGAACCGAGTTGGATATGAAGGAGCCTGCCCATTTGCTCCGAGGACGGCCGGGTCGGCCAGAAAGGGTTTGAATGCGTCTAGGAAACGTGGTTCGTTGGGCTGCCGTGAGTGCGGCGGTGGCATTGGTAGTGGCGGGCGCCGCCTTGGCGGCTGGTCAACGCTCCGCAGCTGGAGTGACGACGATCAAGGCCGTGCAGGGTCCGCCGAAGTTCCAGATCAACCGGTTCGTGGAGGACACGCTCCGCTGGGACAAGGACCGGTACACGGTCAAGTCCGGGGGAACGCTCCATATCGTGAACCTGGCGGCCGGCGAAGGCCCTCACACGTTCACGGTGCTTGCTGCGAAGGATGAGCCCAGGACGCTCGCGGCGCTCTTCCAGTGCAAGATCTGCGAGAAGCTGGCGAAGGCGCACGGCGCGAACCCGAACAGCAACGCGCCGCCGAAGTACCCGTTCCTCGAGAACGGCGTGGGCCAGCAGAAGGCGCCGCTTGTCGACCGGCCCGGCGATTCTGGGATCACCGGCAAGGGAAAGAAGGGTGAGTCGATCGACCTGAAGGTCACGGCTCCGGCGGGGACCAAGCTGCACTTCATCTGCCTGATCCATCCGTGGATGCAGGCCGAGGTCGACGTCACCTGAGACGTCGCATTCTGGGTCGTCGGGGGGCGGGGGCGCTGGCTGCGGCCGTTGTCCTCGCCCTCGGCGCCTTCGGCATCTATCAGGCAGCCGTCGTCGGCGGCGAGCCGAAGGGACGCACCATCGACTATTGGGTCGCCGCTGTGCCGGTGGTCTGGAACATCGCGCCGAACGGCCACGACGCGATGGCGATGGACATGAAGATGCCGTCGGGATCGATGCCCGGGATGGCGATGGGCGCCACGCTGCCGACGGCGCAGACCGTGATTCGCACGGTCGTTTATCGCCGTTACAGCGCGAATTGGAAGAAGCCGCTTGCGAACGCCGATCCCTCGAGCGCGGACGGGCTCCTGATTCCGGGCCCGCTGATTAAGGCGCGGGTGGGCGATCACTTGCGGATCCACTTCAAGAACATGGACACCTTGCGCCACGCGCCGCATTCGATGCATTTCCACGGCGTTCACTACGCGCCGAGCTCGGACGGGGCGTACCTGCCCGGCTTCTCGGGTCGCGACGCCGACGTCCTTCCCGGGCAGACGTACACGTACCGGCTCACGGCCGGTGCGGACTCGGCCGGGGTGTG
>DATINO010000015.1:0-1608 GCA_035474195.1 Gaiellaceae bacterium | reverse complement strand
GTCGGCGCGAAGACGAACGTGACGTGGAAGCTGAAGCTGAAGAAGGGGACCTACAAGTACGTCTGCGATCCCCACAAGTCGTTCATGAAGGGCTCGTTCACGGTCTCGTAGCCGCACGCCACTGGGTGTCTGACACCCTTGGTGTCAGACACCCAGTGGTATCTCTTCCACTTCGTCGCGTGACACGCGCCACGCGCGCAGCTCGTCGCGCGCGAGGCCGTAGATCAGGAACGGGTGCCCGCTCCACAACCCGGCGAGCTCGCGGTCGGTACGTGACGGCCGCGGCTCGGTCTCCGGGTGGGAGTGGAAGATCACCTGGTCGAGGTCGTCGTCGATGTCCGACCAGACGACCGGGTCGATGTAGAGCTCGTACCGGTACGGCGACGCGAGCTTGTTGACGCCGGGGATGTAGCGAACCGCCACGCCGTCTTTCACGAGGACGAGCCCGCAGCACTCGTTCGGCGCCTCGGCGGCGGCATGCGCGCGCAGCTCCTCGCGGATCGCCGCGGGGATCACCACCAGAGCACGCCCTCGTCGATCTCGTCGCCTTCCCAGAACGGCGCCGACAGGTACTTCCACCCGCCGTCTGCGAGCACGCACGCGACGACCGAGCCTTCCGGCAGCTCTTCGGCGATTCGCCGGGCGACGTGCACGACCGCGCCGGACGACACACCGGCGAAGATCCCTTCGCGCTCGAGCAGCGCGCGCGCCGCGGCCGCGGCCTCGGCATTCGAGACGAGCAGCTTGCGGTCGAGCTGCGAGACGTCGAGCACGGGCGGGACGTACCCGTCGTCGAGCGAGCGGAGCCCCATCACCGGATCACCCGGCAGCGGCTCCGCCGCGACGACCTGCACGCCGGGGAACGCCTCGCGCAGCCGGCGGCCGGCGCCCATCAGCGTGCCGCCGGTCCCGAGCCCGGCGACGAACACATCGAGCCGGTCGAGGTCGCGCGCGATCTCCGCGCCGGTCCCGTCGTAGTGCGCCCGCGGGTTCGCCTCGTTCTCGTACTGGAAGAGCATCGTGTAGCGCGGCTCCGCCGCCGCCAGCTCCTGCGCCAGTCGCACCGCGCCGTTCGAGCCGAGCTCGCCCGGCGAGTCGACGATCAACGCGCCGTACACCTGGAGCAGCGTGCGCCGCTCGGGTGTCGCGTTAGACGGCATGACGCACGTCAGCTTCAGCCCCTTGAGCTTCGCGACGAGCGCGAGCGAGATACCGGTGTTGCCGCTTGTCGGCTCCAGTAGCTCTGCTCCGGGTTCGAGCGAAGCGGCTTCGACCATCGCGAGCGCGACACGATCCTTGATCGACCCGGTCGGGTTCTGTGCTTCGAGCTTCGCGTAGATCGTGCGGCCGGGCGGCGAGAGCCGTGGGAGCTCGACGAGCGGCGTGTCGCCGATCAGGTCGAGCAGCGAGCTAGCAACCACCGGCCATCGCCGGCAGCAGGATCACCGTGCTCGTCTCGCGCACGAGCGTGTCGAGGCCGTCGCGGGTGCGCACGTCCTCGCCGTCGACGTAGACGTTGACGAACGAGCGGATCTCGCCGTTCCCGTACACCCGCGTGCCGAGTGCGGGGAGGCGCTTCGACAGGTCCTCGAGCAGCTCGCGCACGTT
>DATINO010000014.1:0-43118 GCA_035474195.1 Gaiellaceae bacterium | reverse complement strand
CCGTTCAGCCGCGCCTCCTTCGCCTGTCCCTGCCGCAACGTCACCGTTGCCTCGACCGGCGATAGGCCGCGACGCCCCACCACCGAGACGCGGGCCGCCGTCTCCCCGAAGCGGATCAGCTGGGCGTCGTGCCGCGTGCGCGGCGAGAAGCCCTGCGTCGCCAGGTGCAGCGACTCGAGCAGGTTGGTCTTGCCGACGCCGTTGCGGCCGACGACGAGGACGACCCCGGGCGCAAGGTCGAGGTCGAGCGACGAGTACGACCGATACCGGCGGAGCGCTACGCGATCGACGATCAGCCGGCGAGACGGATCGGCATGATCAGGTACACGTAGTCGGGCGTGTCGCCTTCGAGCACCGCCGGCCGGAGCGGGCTGATCAGCTTGAACTTGATCGAGTCCGCATCGACCGACTCGAGCCCGTCGCGCAGGAACTCGGCGTTGAAGCCGATCTCGAGTGGGTCGGCCGCGTACGGAGCCGGCAACGACTCGCGGGCCTCGCCGACGTCCTGTGTGACGGCAGAGACCGTCAGCTCGCCCTCGGCGAAGCGCAGCCGGAGCGGCGAGTTGCGCTGCGCCATCAGCGAGACGCGGCGGACGACTTCGAGGAGCTCCTCGCGCGGCAGCATCAGCTCGTGCTCGAACTGCTCCGGCAACAGCTGACGGTAGTTCGGGAACTGGCCGTCGATGCGGCGTGTCGTGAGCCAGGTGCCGTCGGCGCCGAACACGACGTGGTTCTCGAGCAGTCCCAGCTGCACCTCGTCGGAGCCGCCGGCAATACGGGCGAGCTCCTGCAGCGCGCGCGCGGGGATGATCGCTTCCAGATCGGGGAGCGTCCCGTCGACCGGCGTCTCCTTGACGGCAAGCCGGTAGGAGTCGGTGGCGGCCATCACGACCTTGCCCGGCTCGAACCGCACGAGGATGCCGGTGAGCACGGGGCGGCTCTCGTCGCGCGACGCGCTCCGGCCGACACGCGAGATCGTCTCGACGAGCGCGTCGCGGTCGATCGCGTGCAGCGGCAGCGACTCGACGTCGGGAAGGCGCGGGAAGTCCTCGGCGGAGTAGGTGTGCAGGCGGTACGTCGCGGTGCCCGACGTCACGACGACAACCGCTTCCTCCGGGCGGTGCTCGATCGACACGTCGCTGTCAGGCAGCGAGCGCGCGATGTCGAGCAGCAGGCGACCCGGAACGACGACCGTTCCCTCGCCGGCGACCTGCGCTTCAACGGAGCCGCGCAGCGAGACCTCCATGTCGGTGGCGGCGAGGTGCAACCGGCCGGCTTCCGCGCGCAGCTGGATCCCGCCGAGCACGAGCACCGCAGTGCGCGTCGACACGCCGCGGGCGACGGTCGTCAACTTGGACGCAAGCTCGTCCTTCGCGACCGTAATCCTCAGCCCGGTACCCACCATTATTTCTGAGTCAATCATGTAATAAAAACCTCGTTGTAGTCGTAAGGGCTGTGGGTCCGGGGAAACCCGCTCCCAAGCGTTCAACCGAGCCATTCTCCCTGTGGGAGCGGACGGGGGAGAACCAAGCGTTTCACACACCCCTCCAAGGTCAACGCGCCTGGCGCACGCGAGCTGTGAGCTCCTGCACCAGGTTGTACACAGACCTGTCCTCGCGAATCAGACGCGCGATCTTCGACGTCGCGTGGATCACGGTGGTGTGGTCGCGGCCTCCGAACTCCTTGCCGATCTTCGGCAGCGACGAGTCCGTGAGCTCGCGTGAGAGGTACATCGCGACCTGACGCGGGTAGACGATGTTCTGGGAGCGCCGGTCGCCCGTCAGCTCGTCGTGCGTGACGCTGAAGCGCTCGCACACGAGCTCCTGGATCCGCTCGATCGAGATCCGGATGCTCTCTCCTTGTGGGAAGACATCCCTTAGCACGTCCTGCGCAAGATCGACCGACAGCGAGCGACCGGTGAGCGACGCGAATGCGACCACGCGCGTCAGCGCACCTTCGAGCTCGCGGATGTTCGTGGACACACGCGACGCGATGAACGTGAGGAGCTCCGGGTCGCGAATCTCGATCTGATCGGCCTTGACCTTCTTGCGGAGGATTGCGATGCGCGTCTCGAGGTCGGGTGGCTGGATATCGGTGATCAGCCCCCACTCGAACCGCGACCGGAGTCGGTCCTCGAGCGTGGAGATGTCGCGCGGCGGCCGGTCGGACGACATGACGATCTGCCGACCCGCTTCGTACAGCGAGTTGAACGTATGGAAGAACTCCTCCTGGATGCGCTCTTTGTGCTCGAAGAACTGCACGTCGTCGATCAGCAGCACGTCGTAGGTGCGGTAGCGCGTCTTGAAGCCTTCGATGCGCTTGTCGCGGAGGCTGTTGATGAAGTCGTTCATGAACGTCTCCGAGGTCACGTAGCGACAGGTGAGCCCGCCGCCGTGATCCGTGACGAAGTTCGCGATCGCGTGCAGCAGGTGCGTCTTGCCGAGACCGGTGTGCCCGTAGATGAAGAGCGGGTTGTAGGCCTGGGCAGGCGCCTCCGCGACAGCGAGCGCCGCCGCGTGAGCGAAGCGGTTCGACGAGCCGATCACGAACGAGTCGAACGTGTACTTCGGGTTCCAGCCGGCGATCTCGCTCCGCTGCGTGACCGCGAGTGGGAGCGGGGTGACCGTGGCCGGGATCGCCTGTGAAGCCGGCTGCGGCGGCGTGGTCTCGACGACGTGGAAGGCGACCTGACGCTCGCCGCCGGCGACGTCGCGCACCGTCGCGCGGATCAGGTCGAGGAAATGGCCCTCGATCCACGTGCGCGTGAAGTCGTTGGGGACTGCGAGCAGGAGCCGCTCACCGTCGAGTTCCTCGCCGTCGACCTCGCCGAACCAGGTCGAGTAGGTGGTGTCGTTGAGCGCTTCGCGGAGCCGGGTCGAGACGTCGTTCCAGAGGTCTTCGGCCGTCAACTCGGTGTCCTGCTCCACGCTTGACTACAGCTCCTTCAGTCGACCTCGGGGGGCGCGAGCATAGCAACGTGCAGAAGCGGCCTCAATGAGGATTTCTCGCCGTGTCCCTCGCAGCGAATAGCGCGTTTTGCAGGAGATTCTCCGACTCCACACGTTCTTCAACACCTGTGGACAAGTGAGCTCCGCGCGAGGGGTCGCCCGCGTTTTCCACGACTTTTCCACCACACGGGGGATGTGGACAAAGAGGTGCGCAAAGACGTCGGCTATACTCGCCGGCGGCCGGCCGAGTGTCGGCTCATTCCTTCTTTTCGGACGACATGAAACGGACCTACCAGCCGAACGTTCGCAGGCGCAAGCGGAAGCACGGATTCCGCGCGCGTATGTCGACGCGTGCGGGACGCCTGATTCTCAAGCGGCGCCGCGCGAAGGGCCGCAAGCGTCTGTCAGCCTGACGCGGTGCAGCGGCGGAACCGCCTTTCACGCTCACGCGACTTCGATGCCGTGTACCGGCAGGGCCGGTCCGTCTCGACGCGCTTCCTGACGCTCTGGTGGGGGCCGCGTGACGAACCCGTCGGTGAGCCGCGGCTCGGGTTCGCGGTGCCGCGGGGTGTAGGGAACGCGGTCGTCCGGAACCGGATCAAGCGGCAGCTCCGCGAGATCATGCGCGGCCGGCTGGAGAGCGTCCCCTCGGCGAACGACTACGTCCTGATCGTGCGCCAGGGGCTGCCCGAGGCAGCCGAGGCGAACGGCCACGCATGGCTCGAGGAGCGCGTCGCCGAGGTGCTGGGAAAGGCGGCCGCATGACCGCCGCGGTCCGCACTGTCGTCGTCCTGCCGATCCGGTTGTACCAGCGGCTGATCTCGCCGTTCCTGCCGGCGAACACCTGCAAGTACCACCCGACCTGCTCCGAGTACGCGGCGCTCGCGATCCATAAGCACGGGGTGCTCCGGGGGATCCCGCTGGCCGGCTGGCGCCTCCTGCGCTGCCACCCGTGGTCGCACGGAGGGATCGACTATCCATGATCGGGTTCGCGCTGTACCTCGCGAGCATCCTGTCGCCGCTCGAGAACGTGATGAAGTCGATCCTCGACTTCTTCCACGACACCGTCGGGCTGCCGTGGGGCTGGTCGATCGTCGCGGTGACGATCGTCGTGCGGCTCTGTCTCGTCCCGCTGGCCGTCCGGTCGATCCACTCGATGCAGTCGCTCCAGGCGCACGCGCCGGAGATGAAGGCGATCCAGAACAAGTACAAGGGAGACCGGCAGAAGCAGTCGGAAGAGCTGCAGAAGTTCTACAAGGAGAACCACATCAACCCGGCGGCGTCGTGCCTGCCGACGGTCGCGCAGTTCCCGGTCTTCATCGCGCTGTACTTCACGCTGCGGCACCAGTCGCACAACATCACAGGCACGTGGCTGCACGTCGTGCATGTCGCAGACAGGCACGCGACGCAGCACTGGGCGGGGTTCGTGCTCCTCGCGCTGTACGCCGGCTCGCAGGTCGCGTCGACGTACTTCATGGGCGCGACGATGCAGAAGTCGCAGCGGACGATGATGATGATCCTCCCGCTCGTCTTCGTCTTCTTCGTCTCGCAGTTCCCGACCGGGCTCGTTCTCTACTGGGTGACGACGAACCTGTGGACCGTCGGCCAGGGCCTGATCACGCGCCGGTTGATGCCGAAGCCGGGCTCGGCGCTTGCGCCTGCGGGGCCGAAGCGGAGCTCTCGCACGCCGCCGGCGACTCCTCCGCCCGCCGCGGACAACGGGAAGGCTGAAGGGGCCGAGCAGCCGAAGCCCGCGCCGAGCGGCCCGCGTCGCGTCAAGAAAAAAGGCGGAACTCGCCGGTGACTCACGAGGTCTCCGTTGAGTCGACCGGGGAGACCGTAGGCGAGGCGAAGTGGAAGGCGCTGCGCGATCTCGAGCGCATCGCGCCGGGCATCGACAAGGCGAACGTCCGCTACCAGATCGTGTCCGAAGGCGAGCGCGGTCTGCTCGGCGTGGGGTACACGCCGGCGCGCGTGATCGCAGCGGCGGACGCACCCGACGAGCCCGAGTCTCCACCGCCCGGCGTCGATCTGTCGGACGTCGCGACGCGAGTCCGCGCGCTGGCCGAGCAGGTCGTGCGCGCGATCGGCACCGGCTCGCGGGTCGACGTGAGCGAGACGGATGAGGAGATCGCGGTCGCGTGCGTCGGCGGAGACGCAGCGCTCTTGATCGGCAAGCACGGGCAGACGATCGACGCGCTGCAGTACATCGCCAACGCGGCCGTGCATCGACGCGGTGTCGGGAAGTCGGTGACGGTTGACGTGGCGGGGTATCGCGAGCGGCGGCGCGCGACGCTTGAGGGCATCGCGATGCGCGCCGCCGAAAGCGCATTGACCGGCGAGCGCGTTCTGCTCGAGCCGATGACGGCGGTCGAGCGGAAGGTCGTGCACGAGCGGTTGCAGGACGTCGAGGGCGTGCAGACCGAGAGCGAGGGGACGGAGCCGAATCGGTACGTCGTCGTCCTCCCCGCTTGATGCGTGGCTCGCCGAAGTCCTCGCGACGCCAGGCCTGACGTCGCTCCGCGACCCCGCGCAGGCGCGGCGCGTACTGCTCGAGGACTCGCTGCGCGGCGTGCCGGTCGTATCGCCGTTTGTCGGCCCGATCGTCGATGTCGGAAGCGGCGGCGGCGCGCCTGGTGTCCCACTCGCGCACGCGCTGCCGGAGCGCGAGGTGGTGCTGCTCGAGTCGGAGCGGCGGAAGTGCGCGTTCCTCGAGCGGGCTGCGCCGGCGAACGCGCGCGTCGTCTGGGGACGGGCGGAGGAGCAGGAGGTCGACTGGGCGGGCGTCGCAGTCGCCAAGGCACTCGCCCCGCCGGCGACGGCGGTCGAGTGGTGCCTGCCGCTCGTGCGTCCCGGCGGCGCGGTCGTGTTGTGGGTCGGCCCGTCCGCGGAGGCCGATCGGGTCGCGCGGGTCGCCGAGCGGATCGCCGGAGAGCTCGTCGAGTCGCCCGCAGGCTTCCTC
Source organism: Gaiellaceae bacterium (assembly GCA_035474195.1). Classification (GTDB taxonomy): domain Bacteria; phylum Actinomycetota; class Thermoleophilia; order Gaiellales; family Gaiellaceae; genus PALSA-600. The sequence continues at coordinate 37,208 of DATINO010000014.1, read as the reverse complement.
GTGATCCGCAAGGTCGCGCCGACGCCCGACGGCTTCCCGAGGCGGGTCGGGGTCGCCAGGAAGCGCCCGCTGGCCTAGGGCCACCCGGGCCATGTCCGGTGCCAGGCACCGTGAAGAAACAGTGACATTTCGTCCCCGGCGGTTCGTCTTCGCGGGCCGGTCCGATGGCTAGATTGGCTTCGTGAAGCCGCGGGTCTACGCCTTTGCCAACCAGAAGGGCGGGGTTGGCAAGACGACCACTGCGATCAACCTCGCGGCGTGCCTCGCCGAGGCGGGTGAGCGCTCGCTCGTCGTCGACCTCGACCCGCAGGCGAACGCGACGTCGGGGCTCGGCATGCGCGCGAACGGCACCTCGAGCTACGACCTTCTCGACGGCGCGCCGCTCGCTGACCTCGTGAAGCCGACTGCGTTCGACAACCTTTTCCTCGTACCGTCGAAGCCCGAGCTCGCGGGTGCGGCAGTGGAGCTGTCGCGCCGCGACGACGGCGACCGCTACCTCGCGCAGGCACTCGAGGATGCCGACGGCTTCGACTTCGTGCTGCTCGACTGCCCACCCTCCCTCGGGCCGCTGACGGTGAACGCGCTCGCCGCCGCCGACCGCGTGATCGTCCCGGTGCAGACCGAGTACTACGCGCTCGAAGGGCTCGCGCAGCTCGTGCAGTCGATCAACCTGATCAAGACCAGGCTCAACCCGGGACTCGAGATCGCCGGTGTCCTCCTGACGATGGCCGACGGCCGCACGCGCCTCTCGGCCGACGTCGAGGCGGAGGTGCGCCGCCACTTCGGCGAGCTCGTCTTCGCTGCCGTCGTGCCGCGCTCGGTTCGCGTCGCCGAGGCGCCGAGCCACGGCGTGCCCGTGACCCACTACGACCGGCGCTCACGCGGCGCCGAGGCCTACTGGAAGGTGGCGATGGAGCTTGTCGAGCGCCGGTAGCACGCGGCGCGGCCTCGGCCGCGGATTCGAGGTCCTGATCGGGAACGCCGAGCCGGAGCTCGCGCACGTCCCGGTCGAGCAGATCCACCGCAACCCGAACCAGCCGCGCAAGGAGTTCGACAGCGAGACCGTGTCGGGCCTCGCCGAGTCGATCCGTACGCAGGGCCTCATCCAGCCGGTCGTCGTCCGCCCCCGTGTCCACGGGGGCTACGAGCTGATCGCCGGCGAGCGACGCTGGCGCGCCGCCGTCGAGGCGGGGATCACGACCGTGCCGGCGGTGATCCGCGAAGCGGACGACCGCGACACGCTGCTGCTCGGTCTCGTCGAGAACGTCGCACGCGAAGACCTGTCGCCGATCGAGGAGGCGCGCGCGTACGCGATCCTGCTCGACGAGTTCGGGCTCTCACTCGGCGAAGTCGCGGAGCGCGTCGGCAAGTCGAAGCCGACGGTCTCGAACCGCGTGCGCCTGCTCGAGCTGCCGAGCGACGTGCTCGACCTCGTCGCTCGCGGTGAGCTGTCGGAAGGGCACGCACGCGCCCTTCTTTCCGTACCCGACCACGATGTGCGTCGCCGCCTCGCGCGGCGCATCGTGCGCGACGGGATGTCGGTCCGCTCTGCGGAACGCGCGGCGAAGACGGCCGGCGCGGCGACGCGCGAGCGGAGGACGAGCGCCGTCGATCCCGCACTCGCGCAGCGGGTCCGCGACGCGTTCCGGACGCTCACGGGCTTCGACGCCAAGGTGGGGGCAGCCGGGCTCCAGGTGGCCGTTGACGGCGACGTCGAGCTCGAGGAGCTCGCCGAAGCCCTCGAGCGTCTCCTCGCGGCGTAACCGCGCCGCCCCTCCCGGCGTTCAACCGGGGTGCACGCGCTGTGGCTCGACGATCTCGAGGCCCTCGAGGCGATCTCCCAGGACGACGACACTCGCCGTCTGTTCCTGCGCATGGCGCAGCTCTCGCAACACGGGCGGTTGACGCCGTTCCTGCGCGAGCTCGCCGCGGACGAGCAGCTCGACCACGCGACGAAGCTGAACGTGTCCGAGCTCGCACAGGACGCGACCTTCCTGCACGCCGTCGAGGACTACGTCCTCCGCACGCGCGAGCAGCACTAGAGGGAGTCCGCCCGCGCGGCAGTGGGCGATCCTGGATTCGAACCAGGGACCTCCGCCTTATCAGAGCGGCGCTCTAACCAACTGAGCTAATCGCCCGCGCGGGCCGAATGATAGCGGCCGTGCGTTTGGCTCCAACCTCGGGGGTACTCTAAAGCGATGGTCGAGATGACGATCTACGGTGTCTCGTTCGACCTCGTCGGCAAGCAGCCGATCGTGCTCTTGAAGACGGCCGACGGCAACCGTTACCTCCCGATCTGGATCGGACATCCGGAGGCGGCCGCGATCCTGATGAAGCTGCAGGGTGCTTCGGCGCCGCGTCCGCTCACCCACGACCTGCTCGTCAACATCCTCGGCGAGCTCGACGTCGAGATCGTCCGCGTCACCGTTACCGAGCTGCGCGACAACACGTTTCACGCGTCGATCACGATTGCGCAGAACGGTGGCGAGCTGGAGATCGACTCGCGCTCGTCCGACGCGATCGCGGTCGCCGTCCGCGCGCAGGTGCCGATCTTCGCCGCGGACGACGTGATCGAGGAGTCGGCGATCGAGATGGAAGGCGACGACGTGAACGAGGAGGAAATCGTCGACCAGTTCAAGGACTTCCTCGACCGCGTCTCGGCCGAGGACTTCGCCGAAGCCGAAGAGCTCGTCGAGCACGACGAGGACGACGACCCGGAGCCCTAGATCTCCCGCTTCGTGAGCGCGAGCAGCTCGGCGTAGAACGCGCGCAGGCCGTCCTCCGAGAGCGGTCCGCCGTTTTCGCGCAGGCGGTCGGCGACCAGCTGCGATTCGCGGTCGGGGTCGACGAACGCGATCCCGTGCTCGTCCTTGTGGTGCTTCAGGCGCGCGACCGTGTCGATCCGGCGGTTCACGAGCGCGATCAGCTCACGATCGATCGCGCTTATCTCTTCGCGCAGGGCGTTGACGAGGGGGTCGTTCAATACACGTACACGGTAGACCTGTCGGGCATCTCGCCGTAGATGGTGGTCGCGATCCACATCGGGATGCGTGCGCAGCCGTGCGACGCGGGATACGGCGGGACGTCCGGATAGCCGTGCACGGCGAAGCCGCGCAGGAAATAGCTCGGGTAGTAGAGGACCCAGTCGTAGCCCGCGACCTTGCGGTACACGTGCCACTCGCCGACCGGCGTGTTGCCGGTCGCGCCGGTCGACGTCGGGACGATCCGCGTCACCTGACCGCCCCGCACCACGAACAGCACTTGACGTGTCTTGTCGACCTCGACGTGGTCACCGGGGAAGCGCGCAGCCGGAACCTGTGCGACGAGCAACCTCCGCCACAGCGCGTCGTCGGCGATGCCGGTGCGCGGCAGCCCGGTCAGCTTCTGGAACGCGAGCAGTGCGTCGGTGTCGTCGTCGCCGAAGACGCCGTCCTGCCGCACCGCGTAGTGCAATGCGGCGAGCCGAGCCTCGAGCGCGTAGACGCTCGCGCCGCGGCTCCCCGGCGCGAGGCGCGGCTGAACGACGGAGACGGCCAGGCTCTCCGACACGGCGGCCCATCCGGCGGCCGGGCGCGTGCGCGCCAGCACGTGCGCAACGTGCGCCGAGCGCGTGTCGACCGCGTGCGGTGCGACGACCGTGCCTGCGACCGCGGGGTGCAGTGTCGCCACGACCCGTACCGGCGAGCCGACGATGGCCGCCCCGCGCATCGACACCACGAGTCGCGGCACGACGACCGTCGACGCGCGGGCCGTGACGCCGAACGCGCTCGCGACGAACGGCCCCGGGCCGAGCACGCGCACGCGGAGGACGCCGTGCTGGAACCGCCGCCCGCGATACGTCACCGGGATGCGCGGCACGACCGTCGCGCGGAGCGCGACGTACTGCGCGTACCGCACACGGCGCGGAAGCGCGACGGTCAGCGACACAGCCGTGACCGGCCCGACCTTGTCGGCGCCGGCGTCCGAGGTGAGTGTCGGGTGCCAAGAGCCGGCCGCGTAGACGTGCTGCACGGTGCGGCCCGTCGCCGTCGCGCCGTCCCCGAAGTCCCACATGTATCCCGTCGAGTCGCACTGCGCCGTGAGCGACACGGTCAGCGGCGCCCTGCCCGTGAGCGGCGTGGCCGTGATGCCGCAGCCGGCGTGCGCCGCCGGCGCGAACCCGAGCGCCGCGATTCCCACGAGGACGAGGCGGCGCACGCTTTGACGCTAGCTGCCGATGGTGACGGCGGCGATCAGCGCGACTGCGTTGAAGAGCGCGTGAGCGACCATGCCGGGGAGCACGCTGTCCGTCTCGGCGCGCACCCAGGCGAGTGCGCAGCCGAACGCGACGATCACCGGCAGCGAGAGGACGAGACCGTGCGCGAGCCCGAAGAGGATGCCGACGCCGAGGATCGCCCAGCCGCGGCCGAACCGCTCGAGGAGCGAGTAGCCGAGCCCGCGATAGGTCAGTTCCTCCACGAACGGCACCCAAGTACAGATGACGATCGCGTTGCCGATGTACGCCGCCGCGTGCGCCGACTCCCACTTGTCGGGTGTCAGGCCCTGCTCGTTCCCCGGATGAACGAGGCCCGAGTACACGGCTTCGAACAGGATCACGAGGACGACCGCACCGGCGACGAAGAGCACGCTTCTCCAGAACGACTTCGGCAGGCGAAGCCCGAGCAGAGGCCACGCGCGACGGGCGATCGCGAGCACGAGCGCGACGACGATCGCGTCCTGGACGAGCCCGCCGACGGCGGTCGACCAGCGGTACAGCACCTGAGGGTCGGGCTTGCCGGCCCCGATCCGCGACCCATAGGCGAGCAGGGCGAGTAGGCCGACGAGGACGAGCCATTGCGCGAGGCGCTTCGTGTCCGCCGTACCATGGGCCGGCGCCGTGCCGAAACGCCTGTTCACTCCACGCGAGGCTAACAGCGCGCTCGACGAGGTGCGTCCCGTCGCCGAGCGCCTGGTCGGCGTGCGCGCCCGCATGCGCGAGCTCGCGGAGACCCAGGGCGAGAGCATCCTCGCGATCGGCGGCAACGGCGTGGGCTACGCCGCGAGCGACCTGAGGGCGGCGCAGGGAGAGCTCGAGGAGCTCGCCGAGCAGGCAGCGGACGCCGTCCGGGAGCTCGACGCGTTCGGCGTCGTCGTGAAGGACCTGGATCTCGGGCTGCTCGACTTCCCCGGCCTCCGCGAGGGCGAAGAGGTCGAGCTCTGCTGGCAGGTCGGCGAAGATGCCGTCGCCTACTGGCATCCGCTCGAGGCCGGGTTCCGCGGGCGGAAACCCATCGACTGGGACGAATAGGACGATTCTGATGTCGCTCTTCTGGCAGCGCCTGGTGACCGCCCTCGGGGTGCTCGCCGTGACGATCGTGGCTGCGAAGCTCGTCGACTGGCGGATCTCCAAGCGTTCGCTCGACCCGAGCGTCGCGACGCGCTACCGCGTGCTCAGGCGCACCCTGATGGCCGCGATCGTCTTCGTCGGGATCCTGTCGGCGCTGCTCGTCATCCCGCAGGTGCGCACGGTCGCCGGCGGCGTGCTCGCGTCGTCGGCGGTGATCGGGCTCGTGATCGGGTTCGCCAGCCAGCGCACGATCGGCAACGTCGTCGCCGGCGTCCTGATCGCGGTGAGCCAGCCGCTCCGGCTCGGTGACGAGGTCGAGGTCGAGGGGACGCAGGGTGTCGTCGAGGAGATCGGGCTCACCTACACCTGGATTCGCACCCGTGACAACGACCGCCTGGTCGTCCCCAACGAGCGCCTCGCCTCCGCGCCGATCCGCAACTCGACGATCCGGAGCGCCGAGACCTACGCCGAGGCATCCATCGAGGTCCCGTCTGCGAACCTTCGGGCGACGGTGAAAGCGCTCGAAGGGGACGGCGACGAGGTGTACGTGACTGCGCTCGCGGGGGAGAAGGCGACTGTGACGGTTCGCAGGCGCGTCCCGGCGGAAGGAATCGCCGACCGCGAAGCGAGCGACCTGCGGCTCGCGCTCGCGCACCGGCTCGAGGCGCTGACGTGAGCATGCGCCGGAGGCAGGACGACTTCGACTTCATCCTGGCGCACCGCGGACGCAAGCGGAAGCGCGCCGACCGCGTTCGCCGTCGGCGCCGTGCCGGGGTGATCGTCGCGACGGTGTTGATCGTCTTCGGCATCGCGTTCGCGACGCTCGGGTTCGGCGCAGGCGCTGCGCTCACGACGGGCTGCGACCTGAACGCGCTGCGGCCGGCGGACATCGGCGCGAACTCGTTCGTCTACGCCCGCGACGGGTCGCTGCTCGGAACGATCCCGGCCGAGCGCAACCGCGAGCCGGTGTCGCTCGGCCACATGACCGCATGGCTGCCGAAGGCAACCGTCTCGATCGAGGACAGGCGCTACTGGCAGCACGGCGCGGTCGACTACCTCGGCATCGCGCGCGCAGCCTGGGCGGACGTGACCGCGGGGCGCGCCGTCCAGGGCGGTTCGACGATCACCCAGCAGCTCGTGCGCAACCTCTACACCGGCAGCGAGAAGACGTTCCACCGGAAGCTGAAGGAGGCGTGCCTCGCGATCAAGCTGTCGCGGAAGTGGTCGAAGCCGAAGATCCTCGACGAGTACTTGAACACCGTTTACTACGGCAACCACGCCTACGGCGTCGAAGCGGCGGCGCAGACGTACTTCTCGAAGCACGCGAGCCGGCTGACGCTCCTGCAGGCCGCGATGCTCGCAGGCCTCCCCCAGGCGCCGTCCGACTACGACCCGCTGCACAATCCGAAGGCCGCGCTCGCGCGCCGAGGTGAGGTGCTGCGCTCGCTCCTCGTAGCTCAGCAGATCACGCAGCACCAGTACGACGTCGCGATCCGCTCGCGCTCGCTCAACCTGAAGCCGGGCCGCGTCTACTCGACGATCAAGCAGCCGTACTTCTTCTCGTACGTGATCGACCAGCTCGAGCGGCAGTACGGCGCGACGACCGTGCGCGAGGGCGGGCTGAAGGTCTACACGACCATCGACCCGCGCCTGCAGCGCCTCGCGCGGAAGGCGATCCTCGACGTCCTGCCGTACAAGACAGACCCCGCGGCGGCGGTGGTGTCGGTCGAGCCGGGCACCGGCGCGATTCGCGCGATGGACGCCGTCGTGCGCACGAAAGGGAACCAGTTCAATCTCGCGTCGCAGTCGACGCGCCAGGCCGGCTCGACGTTCAAGACGCTCGTCCTGGCGTCGGCGATCGAGCAAGGCGCGGACCCCGACTCGACGTACTACACCTCGGCACCGTTCACCTGCTCGACCGGCGGGTGGTGCAACGCGGAGAAGCCGTGGGACGTCCACACCTACGACAACACCTACAACGGGAGCGAGTCCGTGACGCGCGCGACGCTCCAGTCCGACAACACCGTCTACGCACAGCTGACGCTCGACGTCGGTCCCCGTTACGTGTGGCAGATGGCGCACAGGCTCGGCATCGCCATGCAGCCGGACACGCCGGTCGCGTCGATCGGCCTCGGCAGCCTGGCGGTTTCGCCGCTCGACATGGCGGCCGCCTACTCGACGTTTCCCGCGATGGGGATCTACGCGAAGCCGATGGCGATCACGAAGGTGATCCTGCCCGGCGGCAAGATCGACGCCGCCTCCGGCTGGGGCAAGCCGCAGGCGAAGCGCGCGGTCTCGCAGGGTGTCGCGTGGAAGGTGAACGACGTGCTCGGTCAGAACGCCCAGTACGGCACCGGCGCCGGCTCGGGCGACGGCATCCATCCGAACGCCGGCAAGACGGGGACGACCGAGGACCACGCCGACGCGTGGTTCGACGGGTACACGCGCCAGCTCACGACGGTCGTCTGGATGGGGTACCCGACCGGCGAGATCCCGATGACGAACGTCCACGGCGTGCCCGTCGCGGGCGCCACCTTCGCTGTCCCGATCTGGCACGAGTACATGGCGGCCGCGCTGTACCACCACAAGGTGCTCGACTTCCCGGCGCCCGACAAGTACCCGGTGTGGCGCGGGCTCACGCACGGCTACTACGGGCACCTCGGCTCGTACTACACGGCGCCCGTCACGACGACGACGGCGCCGACGACGACCTACGCGCCGATCGTCCCGCGCGCGCCGACGCAGCACTGATCACGGCGTCGCCGTCGTCGTTGCCGCAGTGGTCGTCGTCTCGGCGGTCGTGGTCGGGGTCGTGTCGGTCGTCGTTGCCGCAGTGGTCGTCGCCGGAGCCGTGGTCGTCGTGGGCGGTGGTGGCGGCGTGGTCGTGACCGGAGCGGTCGTGGTTGCCGGCCGCGTGGTCGCCGGCGCGGTGGTCGTGGGAGCTGTCGTCGTTTGCGCGGTGGGCGTCGCCGCGGTCGTGGTCGAAGGCGTGGACGTGGACGTGGACGTGGGCTTCGTGGTCCGGACGGTCGGCAGGCTCAGGGTCGGAACCGTCTGCGTGGTCGCGCTGCCCCCACCGTGATGGGTGAGGGCGAACGCAAGCGCTCCGCCCGCGACCAGCAGCACGAAGGTCGCGATCGCGGCGACGATCGGTAGGCGCTGCCGCCGGGGCGGTGGGGCGATGATCTGCGTCGCCGCCTCGAATCCCTCACCGCGTAACGCGGCGACGAGCGCCGTGCCGTCGGGCGGCCGTGCCGCCGGCGCCTTCGCGAGGGAGGCTCCGGCAAGCGCTACGAGGTCGGCGGGCGCATCGGCGCGCAGGGCTCTGACGGGCGGGGGCGGCTCGTCGCGGTGCATCCGCACGAGCTCCATCGCGTTCTTGGCCGCGAACGGGAGCCGGCCCGTGAGGAGGCGGAAGAGGATGACGCCGAACGAGTAGACGTCGCTCGCCGGCCCGGCAATCGCCCCGGTCGCCTGTTCCGGCGAGAGGTACGACGCCGTCCCGAGCACCGTGCCGGTCTCGGTCAGCGTGCCGGTGCCGCGCATGCGCGCGATCCCGAAATCGGCGATCTTCGCGCGCCCCTCTGCGTCGAACAGAATGTTCGCGGGCTTCAGGTCGCGGTGCACGAGCCCCCGTTCGTGCGCATGCGCGAGGCCGGCGGCGACGTCTGCAGCGATCCGGCGCGTCTCGGCGTCGGGCAGCCGCTCCCCACCGGCGAGACGGTCCTCCAGCGAGCCGCCCTGCAGGCACTCGAGCACCATGTACGGGCGCCCCTCCGATTCGCCGTAGTCGTAGAGCGCGACGATGTTCGCGTGCGACAGCGCCGCCACGGCGCGCGCCTCGCGCTCGAAGCGCTGGCGGTCGGCGCTCGGTGCGAGCGTCTTCACCGCAACATGCCGCGCGAGCTCGAGATCCTCCGCCTCCCACACCGCGCTCATCGCGCCGCGCCCGAGGGGCTCGAGCAGGCGGTACCGCCCGGCGATCAACTCCTCGCTCATCGGCCGGGATTATCGTGATCGGTATGCCCGCGCTCCTGACCGTCGACGAAGCCCTCGCCCATGTGCTCGAGCACACGCGGCCGTTGCCGGACGAAGACGTCGCCGTCGCGGAGGCGGCGGGCCGCGTGCTCGCGGCGGACGCGGTCGCTCGGGTCGACCTGCCGCCGTTCCCGAGCTCCGCGATGGACGGATTCGCGGTGCGGGCGGCGGACACCCCGGGAGCTCTCACGGTCGTCGGCCAGTCGGCGGCCGGTCACCCGGCGAACGTCGAGCTCACGGCCGGTCGCGCGATCACGATCTCGACCGGCGCGGTCGTTCCCGACGGCGCCGACGCGGTCGTGCCCGTCGAGCGCACGCGTGGCGGCGAGGGCGCGGTCGATGTCGAGCAGGTCGAGCGCGGCGAGAACGTGCGGCCGCGTGGCGGCGACACCGCGGCGGGCGACACAGTCGTGCCTGCCGGCGCGACGTGCGGCCCGGCGCAACTCGGTGCGCTGGCCGCGGCCGGTCTCGAGACCGTTCGGTGCGCGCGGAGGCCGCGCGTCGCCGTGCTCGCGACCGGCAGCGAGCTGCGCCGGCCCGGTGAGCCGCTCGGGCCCGGCGAGATCTACGAGTCGAACACCGTGATGCTCGCGGCGCAGGTGAGGCGGTCCGGCGCCGAGGCAGAGGTGCACGGCGTCGTCGCCGACGACGCCGACGCCACGCGCGCCGCGCTCGAGCGGGGGCTCGAGGCCGACGTGCTGCTCACGTCCGGCGGTGTGTCGGTCGGCGAGCACGATCTCGTGCGCGGGCTGCTTGCGGAGCTCGGCGCCGTCGAGGTGTTCTGGCGCGTCGCTGTGAAGCCGGGCAAGCCGGTTGCGTTCTCGACGCGCGGCTCGACGCTCGTCTTCGGCCTGCCCGGCAACCCGGTCTCGTCGTTCGTCGGCTTCGAGCTGTTCGTCCGCCCAGCGCTCGCCGCGCTTCAGGGTGCGAGCGACCCGCGCCCGGCGTTCCTGCCCGGGCAGCTCGGCGTATCGCTGGCGCGCAACACCGCGCGGGACGAGCTCGTGCGAGCGCGGATCGAGGACGGCGGCATCGTGCGGCCGCTCCGCGGGCAGGAGTCGCACATGATCGCGCGCGCGGCGCACGCGAATGCGCTCGTGCTCGTCCCGCGCGGCGATGGAGAGCTCGCCGCGGGCAGCACGGTCAGCTGGCTGCCGCTTTGAGGCGGTAGGTCTCGCCGCCCGTCGGCGTGAACGAGGCGAGCGTCGCGTCGACGATGTAGCGATGCGTCGCGAAGAAACGCGGGTGGCATGCCTGCAGGCGCAGGATCTCGCTGTCGTGGTCCTGCAGGACGGACAGCTGGTCGGAGCGCACGATGTAGTGGCGCCGCACACGGTAGGTGAACGTCGCGTACGGCAGCGAGAAGGTGATGTAGTCGCCCACCTCGATGTCGTTGATCTGCGCGAACGGCGCGAGATACGTGGTGCGGTGGCCCGCGACGTAGATCAGGTGCCCCTCGCCCGGGAACGCGCTCGGCTCGTAGTGCCCCGGCCCTTTCTTGAGCGTCTCGTGGTCGGTGCCCTGGACGACCACCATCTTCAGGCCGATGCGGCCGATCTGCAGTCGCCCGACCGGGTCGCCCGTCTGCAGCGTGCGCGCGTAGGCGCGCGCCTCGGCGGCGATCTCCACCTGCACTGCCGCGAGGTCCTTTCCATGGGTCGGCTTCGGGCGGTAGGCGTGCACACGGCGCTCGTAGCTGTGCGAGAGACGGTTCTGCTCGATGTGCGTGTAGATCGCGGTGAAGGGGTCCTGCCACTGCCAGACCACGACGACCCACACCAGCGTCAGCACACCGCTGACGATCAGGAGCGCACCGAGGATGCGACCGGCGAGGCGCACTAGGCTCGGCGCGCGCGCGCCGTGAGCACGAGCGCGCGGACGACGCTTCGGAACGGCCCGAAGGGCGGGCGCTCGTCGCGGTCGGGGTACGGTGCGTAGCGGTGTGCGGTCACGGTGAAAAGTTGGGCGGCGCACGCGGCGCCTGCCAGCGTGATCGCGACAGCGGGCACGTGGACGTACCCTAGCGACACGAGCTCGAGCAGGTACCACGGCGCATCGAAGCCGAGACCGAACCTGATTGCAAGTGACAGCACGATCAACGCGGGTCCTGCGAGCCCGGCCACGAGGAGGATGACGGCGACGGGCCGTCGGCGGGCCCGCGCGTGCGGGAGCCACAGCCACGTGTGCATCGCCGGCACGAAAAACACGAGCGCATACGGATTCGTTGCCAGAACGAGCAACGCGACAATTCCCAGGCCGATCAGCGCAGCCGTCTCGCCGGCGAGCTGCTCCTCCGGTTCGACGTGCCGCCGCGGCGTCAGGCGCTGCCGCGCGAGCAGCCAGCCGACGAACGCGAGCCCCGCGAGCAGGATCAGCGCGAGCACGGGCCAGTCGCCTGCGCGCGAGCTCGGGCTCGGCGGGCGCGGCTCGCCCGACGGCCACGCGCCGAGGACGCCGAGCGCGTAGAACGCCGCACCCGCGAACCACCACACTGCGACGCGGCTCCGCAGGCTGCGCACGGCAGGCAGTAGCGGGATACGGCGGCGTCTGCAGTGGGCGAACAGATCGACGACCGCGACGAGATACGGGATGAGCAGCGTGAAGAGCACGACTTCGATCGCCCACCCGCGCACGAACCGCTGGCCGGCCCAGACGAACGTCGTCGTCCCCTGCGCCAGCTCGAGACCCTGGTCGAGCGACCCGACGAGCTGTTGGGTCGCGCGGCCGATCTCACCGATGCGCGTCGTGGAGAGCGTGCTGCTCCGGTCGGTGAACGACTCCGGCGGCCGCGCGCCCGACGTCGTGATCGTCAATGCCGGAATGCCGCGCGCGACGAATGGGCCTTGACCGTAGAGCGTAAATGGGAAACCGAGGTCGATCAGCTGCGCGACGACGCTCGTCCGGCTCGGCGGCCGGCCCGCCTGCTCCTCGATCCTTCGCGCCGCCGTCTGCACGAGGCTCGCGGCCGGCGAGCGGGGCGCGTCACCGGCGATCTGGATCTGCGGCGGCCCGAGCCCGCCGATCGCGTCGAGGTCGATCACCGCGACGACGGGAAACGGCGGGTGCGAGGCGAAGCGAAGCGCGCCGAGGCCGCCGAACGAGCCGGCGTCCGTCGAGAGGAACACGATCGTGTGGCCGGATCGCACCTGCTGGCCGGGTGTCGCCGAGAGTGCGTATCCACGCGCGAGCTCGACGAGCGCGGCGGTCCCGGTCGCGTTGTCGTTGGCGCCGGTGCCGTCTCCCGGGTCGTCGCGGTGCGCCATCACGACGATCGCCTGCCGCGACGTTCCGCGCGCGATTGCCCAGAGGTTCTGCAGCCGCGCCCGGCCGCGCCCCGGGATCGTCGCGGTCCACCTGTCCGACGAGACCGGTAGGTCGTACTGCCGCATCTGGTCGCGGAACCACCGAGCTGCGGTCAGCGAGTTCGCACCGCCCGGTGATCGATCCGGGTAGTGCCCGGCGAGGTACGTCGCGAGCGAGCGTGCGGCCGCCCCGTCGAAGTTCGCCGGCAGCTGCGGCGGCGGGAGCGCGACAGGCCGCACGATCGAGAACGCGAGCAGGAGAACCGCGAGCGCGACGACGACGAACGAACCGCGGTAGAGGCGGCCGTTGATCGGGCGTTCGAGGGATCCGCGGCGGGCGCGGCGAGCAGTGCGCGCCATCTCCGGGGCTATCCTGGCACCGCCGGACCGCCGATGCCCGACCACTCCCCCACGATCCTGCTGGTCGACGACGAGGACGCCGTGCGCACCGTCCTGACGTTCCCGCTCGAGAAGGACGGGTACGTTGTTGTCCAGGCTGGCGACGGCGAGGAGGCATTGCGGCGGTTCGCAGAGCAGCCGGTCGATCTGGTCGTGCTCGACCTGATGCTGCCGCGGCTCGACGGCCTCGAGGTCTGCAAGCGGCTGCGGGCGACGAGCACGGTGCCGATCATCATGCTGACCGCGCGCGACGACGAGCTCGACAAGGTGCTCGGGCTCGAGCTCGGGGCCGACGACTACATCACGAAGCCGTTCTCGATCCGCGAGTTCCGCTCGCGGGTTCGCGCGCTGCTGCGGCGCGCGCGCCAGCCGCACGTGCCGGCGGACCACGAAGACCCGCGCATCGAGGCCGAGGGGCTCGCGATCGACATGTCGCGTCGCACCGTGGAGGTGCGCGGGGAGCCGGTGACGCTGACCTACGTCGAGTTCGAGCTCCTGCGGACGCTCGCTGCGAGCCCGGGTCGCGTCTTCAGCCGGCGCATGCTGCTCGAGGCGCTCTGGAAGAGCGCCGACTACCGCGACCCGCGCACGATCGACGTCCACGTCCGGCATCTGCGCGAGAAGCTCGAGGCCGAGCCGCGCGAGCCGGAGTACATCCTCACCGTGCGCGGCGTCGGCTACCGGTTCAGGGACAGCTGATGCCGATGAGGAGCGTCGGCAGCAGGCTCGCGCTCGCGCTCCTCGTGATCGTCACCGGTGTGCTCGCGATCGTGTACGTGATCGTCGTGCCGTCCTTCCGGCATTCGCTCCAGAACGAGGAGCTGCGCAGCCTGTCGTCGTCACTCCAGAAGGTAGCGCTGCCGGCTTTCCCGGCCGAGTTCGACCTCCGCGCGCAGTACGTGAACGAGATGGCACCGGCGGTGGACGCGCGCGTCGCCGTCCTCGACGCGCTCTCCGACACCGTGCTCGAGCCGATGGCGGACTCGAACCTGGACCAGCGGTCGTCGGATCTCGAGGAGGACCCGATCGCGCTGCTCGCGTTGCGGCGCGTCGGAGAGGCACGCGGGATCGTCCACCGGCAGGGCGAGGAGTACGCCGAGGTGGCGTCCTCCGCGCCGAACGAGCCGCGATCGGTCGTCCTGCTCTCGTCGCCGCTGCGGGCGCAACTCCAGACGGTCAGCGTCGTCCGGCGCCGCTTGCTGATCGCGGGTGCGGTCTCGACCGTGTTCGCCGTGCTCGTCGGTTATGCGGCCGCGCGCCTGTTCGCCCGTCGGCTGCGACGGCTCGAACAGGCGGCGGAGCGGATCGCAGCGGGAAACTTCGAGGAACCGGTCGTCGACGCAGGCCGGGACGAGGTCGGCCAGCTGGCCCGCGGGTTCGAGCGCATGCGCCTGCGGCTCTCCCGCCTCGACCGCGCCCGCGGCGAGTTCATCGCCAACGCCTCGCACGAGCTGCGCACACCGCTCTTCTCGCTCAGCGGCTTCCTCGAGCTGCTCGAAGAGCCGGAGCTCGACTCGGCGACCCGCGAGGAGTTCCTCGTCTCGATGCGCGAGCAGGTGGCACGCCTGGCAAAGCTCGCCACCGACCTGCTGGACCTGTCTCGGCTGGACGCCGGCCGTCTCACGCCGGTGAGCGAGACGGTCGACCTCGCGGGGCTCGCAGCGGAGCTGACTGCCGAGTTCACGCCGCGGGCCGCGGCGACCGGGCACGCCCTCGACGTCGAGTACGGCGCGGCCGTCGAGGCGCGCGGCGACGCCGAGCGGATCCTCCAGATCGGCCGGATCCTGGTCGAGAACGCGATCGTCCACACGCCGGCTGGGACGCAGGTCCGGCTGGCCGCCTCGCTCGACGGCCACCGGGCTCTCCTCGCGGTCACAGACGACGGCCCCGGCATCCCGGCCGAGGTCCGCCAGCAGGTATTCGAGCGGTTCTTCCGGCTCGACGGCGCCCGCGCCTCCGGCAGCGGCCTCGGCCTGGCGATCGCGCGCGAGCTCGCGGCGGTGATGGACGGGCGGATCGAGCTGTCGGAGCGCGGCGGGTGGACGTGGTTCACGCTCGCGCTGCCGGCCGAGCTGCCGCTCGCGAAAAACGTGAAAACGGCGCAAACGGCCGTCTGAAGCCAAAAAAACCAGCCGGGCGCAGGCGTCGTATAGTGGCGCACGGTGCGCGCGACCCCGATCGCTGCCCTCGCATTCTCCACTGCGGTCCTCGGCGGCGCCGTGGTCCTCGCCGGCGCCTGGGCCGGCGGCTTCCTCCACGGCGAGCGCACGGTGGTCGTACGCGAGCAGGTGACCTCGGGCGACGCCGGAACGCCCGTGATCGTCGCCAAGCCGATCGCCGGCAACGGCTTCCAGCCCGCGCAGATCTTCGCGCGCCGTGCGCCCGGCGTCGTGACGATCGTCGCGTACTTCGGCGGCGCGAGCGCCGCGTCGGCGGGCCAGGGATCGGGCTTCGTCGTCTCGCCGACCGGAAACGTCCTCACGAGCGCGCACGTGGTCACGACGGCCGGCCAGGGCGCCGGCCATACCCGGCGGGCGCGCACGATCTACGTCCAGTTCTCGGACGGCGACCGGGTGCCCGCGCGGATCGTCGGCTACGACCTGTTCGACGACGTCGCCGTCCTCCGCGTCGACCCGAGGCTCCATCAGGTTCGGCCGGTGCCGCTCGGCGACTCGGCGCGCGTCGTGGTCGGCGAGCCCGTGGCGGCGATCGGGAGCCCGTTCGGCAACGCCGATTCCCTCTCCGTGGGCGTCGTTTCGGCGATCCGCCGGTCGATCCCGTCCCTGACCACGAACTACGACCTGATCGACGCGATCCAGACCGATGCGCCGATCAACCACGGCAACTCCGGCGGCCCGTTGTTCGACGCCCGCGGCCGCGTGATCGGCATCAACGCGCAGATCCGCTCCTCGAGCGGCAGTTCCGGGTTCGAGGGTGTCGGCTTCGCGGTGCCGATCGACTCCGCGCGCCGCTCGCTGAGCCAGATTCTCCAGACCGGTGAGGTCCGCTACGCGTTCATCGGGATCGAGACCGAGGATCTGACACCGTCGATCGCGAAGCGCTTCGGCTACAGCGCGCAGCGGGGCGCCCTCATCGACACCGTGCTCCCGCATACCGGCGCGTCGGCGGCCGGGCTCGCGGCGGGCACCCGCACCGAGGCGTTCCGCGGCCTCGGCGTTCACGTGGGCGGCGATGCGATCGTCGCGATCGACGGCATTCCCGTCACCGACTCGGAGGACGTCGTCCGGCTCGTCGCGACCCGGCTCTTCCCGGGCGAGATCGCGCGCTTCACGCTCGTCCACGGCCGCGCCCGCCGGGTCGTGAAGGTGAAGCTGGGCGAGCGCCCGCGCGCAGGTTAGGAAACGCCGGAGCAGGGTAGTGCGCGGGTGACGGAGAACTGCCTGCTCAGGATTCGGCAGAATCTCCGAGCTTCGTCTTGGCAATCCGGCTCGAATCCCACCTGACATGGACTCCGCGCAGAACGGTCACGACCACGGCCAGGCGATCCGTCTGACGATCCCGGCCAAGCCCGAGTACATCACGCTCGGCCGGCTCGCCCTGACCGGGATCGCGCGGCTGCGCCCGGAGCCGCTCTCGCAGGAGGTGCTCGGCGACCTCAAGCTCGCGCTGACCGAGGCGTGCACGAACTCCGTCCGACACGCCTACGGCGCCGGCGCCGGTCTCGTGCACATCGTCTACGAGCTGCACTCGGACCGGCTCGTCGTCGAGGTCTCGGACTCGGGTGAAGGCTTCCGCGCGCCGGAGGCACGCGCCGCCGCGACGGGGGTCGACGAGCTGGCCGAAGGCGGTCTCGGGATCGCGATCATCGAGGCGCTCTCCGACGAGCTCGAGATCGGCGAGGGCGACGATGGCGGCTCGCGTCTCCGGTTCGTGAAGCACCTCGCCTAGCCGCTGTGGCCGGCCGCCGGTCGCTGATCGTCGTCTCCAACCGGGGGCCTGTGACGTTCGATCGCGGCCCGGACGGCGAGCGCGTCGTCCGCCGCGGCGGCGGCGGGCTCGTGACGGCGCTGCGCGGCCTGCTCGAGCATCACGACGTGACGTGGATCGCAGCGGCTACGACCGACGAGGACCGGGTCGTTGCAGCCGAGGGATCGGGCGAGGCGGCACTCGTCGCGCCCGATCCCGCGGCGTACCACGGGTACTACAACGTGGTTGCGAACCCGATGCTCTGGTTCATCCAGCACGGGTTGTGGGGGCGCGGGCTGCGACCGGACCTCGACGAGGCGTTCCACGCGGCGTGGCGCGACTACGAGACCGTCAACCGCGCGTTCGCCGATCGCGTCGTTGTCGAGTTGGACAACAACCCAGAGGCGGCAGTCCTCTTCCAGGACTACCACCTGTATCTCGCGCCCGGTTACGTGCGCGCAGCGAGGCCCGATGCCGAGCTCGCGCACTTCGTCCACATTCCATGGCCCGTCGACTGGACGATCCTGCCGGACGCGATGCGCCGAGCAGTGCACGACGGGCTGCTTGCGAACGACGTCGTGGCGTTCCACACCGCGCGCTGGGCGCGGAACTTCGAGACGAGCTGCGACGAGATCGTCGGCGGCCACGCACGCACGCACGTCACGCACCACGCGATCTCGATCGATACGGCCGAGTTCGACGAGCTCGCACAGTCGGACGGCGTGCGCGCGGAGGAGCGCGAGCTCGAGGCCCGGCGGCCGGAGAAGCTCGTGCTGCGTGTCGACCGCACGGATCCCTCGAAGAACATCGTGCGCGGCCTCGAGGCGTTCGGCGTCCTGCTCGACACTCGGCCCGAATGGCGCGGCCGCGCACGGATGCTCGCGCTGCTCGATCCGTCACGGCAGTCGATCCCCGAGTACGTCGAGTACGTCGCGGCGATCGAGCGCACGACCGAGGAGATCAACGCGCGTCATCCGCAGGCGATCGACCTCCAGGTCGCCGACAACTTCCAACGGTCGGTTGCGGCCTACAAGCAGTTCGACGTGCTGCTCGTGAACGCCGTGTACGACGGCATGAACCTCGTCGCCAAGGAAGCGCCGCTCGTCAACACGCGGGACGGGGTCCTCGTCCTCTCGGAGAACACCGGCGCGCACGAGGAGCTCGCCGAGTGGGCGGTGACCGTGAACCCGTTCGACGTCTGGGGCCAGGCCGAGGCACTCCACGAGGCGCTCGCGATGGATCCCGCCGAGCGGCGCCGCCGCCGGGACGGCATCTCCGGGCAGGTGCGCGAGCACGACGTCCATGCGTGGCTCGACGGGCTGCTCGCCGATCTGGACTCGGTCTAACTACCCTTCGCGTATGAGCGACCTCTCGCATGTCGACGAGTCCGGCAGCGTCCGCATGGTCGACGTCGGCGCGAAGCCCGTCCAGCGGCGGCGCGCCGTCGCGCGCGCGCGCGTCCGGATGGCGCCGGAGACTGTTGCCAGACTGGGCGACTTGCCGAAGGGCGACGCGCTGACGGCCGCGCAACTCGCCGGCATCATGGCGGCGAAGCGCACGTCCGAGCTCATCCCGCTGTGCCATCCACTGGCGCTCTCGCACGTCGGCGTCGAGCTGCGTGTCGCCGACGGCGGTGTCGAGATCACGGCGTCGGCGGAGACGGCTGCACAGACGGGCGTGGAGATGGAAGCGCTCACCGCCGCGTCGGTCGCGGCGCTCACGGTCTACGACATGGCGAAGGCGATCGACAAGCACATGACGTTCGAAGTCGAGCTCGTCGAAAAGACCAAGCAATGAGGGCGGCGGTGCTCACCGTCTCCGACCGCGTGTCGCGCGGCGAGGCGGAGGACAGAAGCGGTGACACGCTCGCGGAGCTGCTCGACGCGGACGGGTACGACGTCATGCGAAGCGTCGTCCCCGACGAGGCGGGGGAGATCGCTGCGGCGATCGCGGAGCTCGCTGGCGAGGCGGCGCTCGTCCTGACGACGGGCGGCACCGGCATCGCTCCGCGCGACGTGACGCCCGAGGCGACGCGCTCGGTACTCGAGCGCGAGGCGCCGGGGATCGCGCAGGCGCTCCGTGCCGATTCGATCGCGAAGACGCCGCATGGCCTGCTGTCCCGAGGGACCGCGGGCGTGCGCGGCGGCACGCTCGTCGTGAACCTGCCCGGATCGACGGGCGGCTGCCGGGACGGCTACGCCATACTGCGGCCCGCCCTCGGGCATGCGCTGGCGCTGCTCAGCGACCAGCCCACCCGACATCAGCAGACATGAAAGTCGCCCACCTCTACTACCGGCTCGTCAAGTTCGAGCACACGATCTTCGCGCTCCCGTTTGCGTACGTCGGCGCGTTTCTCGCCGTTAAGGGCATCCCGTCGGCGCACGACCTGCTCTGGATAACGCTCGCCATGGTCGGCGCGCGTTCGCTCGCGATGGCGCTGAACAGGCTGATCGACGCCCGCATCGACGCGTTGAACCCGCGCACCGCATCGCGTGAGCTGCCGTCCGGGTCGCTGAAGCCCGCAGAGGTGATCGGCTTCTGCGCCGCGTCGCTCGCCCTGTACGGCGTCGCGGTGTTCGAGCTCGACCCGCTCGTCCGCTGGTTGTCGCCGATCCCGGTCGCGGCGTTCGTCGTCTACCCGTACCTGAAGCGCTTCACGTGGCTCTGCCACCTGTGGCTCGGCGCAGTCGACGGTCTCGCGCCGGTCGGTGCCTGGGCGGCGATCAAGGGTGAGCTGCCGTGGCAGGCGTGGGCGCTCGGCGCCGCCGTCGCGGCGTGGGTCGCGGGCTTCGATCTCTTCTACGCGCTCTTCGACGTCGACATCGATCGGACGCAGGGCCTCCACTCGTGGGCGACGCGGTTCGGCGAGCGGGGCGCGTTCGCCGGCGCGCGTGCGCTGCACCTCGCGACGCTCGCGCTGCTCGTCGCCGCCGGTGTCGGGCTGCACGTCGGCGTCCTCTACTGGCTCGGCGTCGTCGCGGTCGGGTGCCTGCTCCTCTACGAGCACTCGCTCGTCCGGCCCGGCGACCTCCGCCGCCTCGACGCGGCCTTCTTCACGATGAACGGCGTCATCTCTGTCGCGTTCTTCGTGTTCGTGTTCGCCGACGTCTTGTGATCGTCGGCATGCTTCATCCCGGCGAGATGGGTGCCGCCGTCGGGGCCTTTATCGACGGCGAAGTGATCTGGGCGTCCGAAGGACGGAGCGAGGAAAGCCGCGCGCGCGCTGCGAGCTTCCGCGACGTCGGCACGCTCGCCGCGCTGATCCGCGAGGCCGACGTGATCTTCTCGATCTGCCCGCCGCACGCCGCGGTCGACGTCGCGCGGGCGTGCACGGGCTTCGCGGGGATCTACGTCGACGCGAACGCGATCTCGCCGCAGCGTGCACGGGAGGTCGCGGCGCTCCAGCCGCAGTTCCTGGACGGCGGCATCGTGGGAGGCCCGCCGACGGAGCCCGGGACGACGCTCTACCTCTCGGGAGGGGACGCCGCTGCCGTCGCGAGGCTCTTCACGGGCTCGCCGCTCGCGACGCGCATCGTCGCGAACGCGTCCGCCGTGAAGATGGCGTATGCCGCCTGGTCGAAGGGCACGACGGCGCTGCTCCTCGCGATTCGCGACGTCGCGCGCGCGAACGGGATCGAGGACGAATGGCGGCTCGCCGCACCCGAGCTCGCGGAGAGGCTGCCGCGCGCCGAGGCCGCGAAGGCGAAGAAGGGCTGGCGCTGGATCTTTGAGATGGAGGAGATCGCGGACACGTTCGCCGCCGCCGGCCAGCCCGAGGGTTTCCATCGCGCGGCCGCGGAGGTGTACCGCCCGTGATCCGCGTCCACGGGCTCGCGAAGCGGTTCGGCGACAGGCGGGTGTTCGCCGGTATCGATCTCGAGCTCGCCGACGGGTTGCTGCTCGTCACCGGGCCGAACGGCTCCGGCAAGACGACGCTCCTGCGTGTTCTCGCGCGGCTCGCCGCGCCGTCGGCCGGGACGCTCGAATTGCCGGCGCGTGAGCGGATCGGCTATCTCGGTCACGCCCCGAACGTCTATCGCGAGCTGACCGCCCTCGAGAACCTGACGCTGTTTGCGCGCCTCTACCGCGTCGAGCGCGAACGGGTCGGGATGCTGCTCGAGCGGTTCGGACTGTGGGAAGTGCGGGGCGAACGTGTCTCGACGTTCTCGCGCGGCATGCAGCAACGGCTCGGCCTGTGCCGCGCGTTGCTCCACGACCCGTTGCTGCTCGTGCTCGACGAGCCGACGAACGCGCTCGACGCGCAGGGGCTCGGGCTGCTCGACGGAGTGCTCGACGAAGCGCGCCTGCACATCGTCGCGACGCACGACGCCGCGCGCTTCGACGCTCGCGCGACCGAGAGGCTCGTGTTCGCGTGACGTACGTCTCCGACGTCGGCGCGCTCGCGCGCAAGGACCTGCTATTGGAGCTGCGCGCGAAAGAGACGCTGCCGTCGATGCTGCTGTTCGTCATCTCGGCGCTCACGATCTTCCACTTCGCGCTGCCGTCGGGGACGAGCGACGTGGCCGCCCGGGGCCTCCTCTGGTCGGCGCTCGTCTTCACGGCGCTGCTCGGGTTGACGCGCGCCTTCGTCGCCGAGCGGGAGCAGGGGATGTTCGACGCCCTCATCCTCACGCCGTGCGACCGCAGCGCGATCTGGCTGGCCAAGTCGATCGCGGTGCTGGCGTTCCTCGCCGCGGCCGAGGTCGTGGCGCTGCCGGCGTTCGCGGCGTTCTTCCACGGCCTGAACGGCCGGACGGTCGCGGCTGTCGCCCTCGCGGATCTCGGGATCGTCGCGGTGGGCACGTTGTTCGGCGCGATGGCGGTGGCCGGGCGCGCCCGCGAGCTCCTGCTGCCGCTGCTCTTCCTGCCGGCGGCGATCCCGATCGTGGTCGGCGGCGTCGGCGGCTACCTCTGGTTCCTGGCGCTCTACGACGCCATCTTCGCCGTCTTCGCGTGGGGAACGTTCGAGTACGTCATCGCGGAAGCGGCCTAGGACTACCATTCGGGCGTGAAGCTGGCCGCCCTGACGACGCTCGCGTTCGGCGCTGCGGTCGCCCTCATCTTCTTCTACGCGCCGACCGACGCCGATCAGGGCTTCTCGCAGCGCATCTTCTACTTCCATGTGCCGATCGCGCTGACGTCGTACGCCTGCTTCGGCTGGGGCGCCTGGAAGGCGCTGCGCTACCTGCGCACGCGCGACGAGCGCGCCGACCTCGAGAGCTATGTCGCAATTCACCAGGGCGTGATCTTCGGCGCGCTGACGCTCGTCACCGGCTCGATCTGGGCGCGGGCGTCGTGGGGTGTGTGGTGGTCGTGGAGCGAGAACCAGCTCGTGCTGTTTCTCGTGCTCTTCCTCTTCTACTGCGCGTACTTCATGCTGCGCTACTCGGTCGACGCGGGTCCGGCGCGAATGAACATGAGCGCGGTGTACGCACTCTTCGGCGTTGTGCTGATCCCGGTGTCGTTCCTCGCCATCCGGCTGTCGCAGCGCTTCATCCACCCGATCGTCTTCGACTCGCATGCGCCGAGCAACATGACGGGCGCGCAGTGGCTGTCGTTCCTCGTCTCGCTCGCGGCGATGCTGTTGCTGTTCGCGACGCTGTACAACGTCGAGCTCGCCGGCAAGCGCATCGACGCGCACCTGCGCGAGCTGCGGGAGATTCTGGGCCGTAGGCTTGACGGAGGCCCACAAAGAGCGCAGGCACCGGCTTTGCCGGCGCCGGAGCGGGAATCTGCGTGAAAGGCATTCCGTCCGAGTGGCAGTACGTCGCGGCGGCGTACCTCGTCGTGTTCGTCACGGTGCTCGCGTGGGTCGGGATCATCGCGGCGAAGTTCCAGCGGCTGAACCGGCAGCTCGCCGATCTGGTCGAGAGGGCGCGCGAGCGTGGTTGAGGTGCTCTTCTGGCCCGCGCTGCTCGCGTACGGTGAAGCGGCGCTCGCGTACAGCTCGCCGCGGACGACCCGCGCGGCGACATGGGGCGTGCGCATCGGCTGGCTCGCGCAGACGGCGCTGCTCGTGGTGCAGGCGGCGCGCGCGGACGGTTTCCCGTGGTCGAGCTGGGCCGGCTCGCTCAACCTCTTCGTCTGGCTCGTCGTCGGCGCATACCTGATCTGGGGCTGCCGCCCGCGCTTCCGCCTGCTCGGCCTGACCGTGATGCCACTCGCCGCGGCGCTCTTCCTCGTCGCCAAGCTCGGCGGCGGTATTCGCGGCGGCTCGGGCTCGGCCTACGGCAACGTGTTCCTCGTCCTCCACGTCGGCCTCGTCCTGGCCGCATTCGCGGGCTTCACGCTCGCGGCCGCGCTCGCCGCGCTGTACCTCTGGCAGGAGGGCCGGCTCAAGTCGCGTGCACCCGACATCCTCAGCCTGCGGCTGCCGCCGCTCGCGTCGCTGGAGCGGCTCACGTGGCGCACGGTGCTCGTCTCGCTCCCGTTGCTGACGCTCGGGCTCGTCGCCGGGATCGTGCGCTCGCGCCAGGACCGGGCCGGCTTCGATGCGCTCGAGGCGGTGACGCTTCTCACTTGGGCGGTGTACGGCGTATTCATCGGCCTTCATCCGACCGGCCGCCGCGCCGCGTATCTCGCGCTCGGCGGCTTCGCGCTCGTGATCGTCGCGCGGCTCGCCCTCGCCGGGAGCCACTTCACATGACGCTGTCTCTCGTCGGCCTGTCGCACCACGTCGCGCCCGTGGAGCTGCGCGAGCGGGTGACGCTCGACGCCGCCGGGGCGGCCGAGCTCGCGCGCAGCCTCGGCGACGTCGTGTGCCTCTCGACGTGCAACCGCACGGAGCTCTACCTCTCGTCCGTCGACGAGGAGCGCGCCGTCATGGCGCTCGAGGACCTCGCAGGCGAGCCGCTCGACGGCGTGCTCTACCGGTTGCGCGAGGACGAGGCGGCCGTTCATCTGTTCCGCGTCGCCGCGGGCCTCGACTCGCTCGTCCCGGGCGAGGGGGAGATCCTCGGCCAGGTGCGCGATGCCTACGAGGCGGTGACCACAGGCCCGACACTCGATCGCGTGTTCCGCCAGGCGCTCGGCGTGGGCAAGCGCGTGCGCACCGAGACGGCGATCGGTGAGAGCCCCGCGTCGGTGTCGTCGGCCGCCGCGGCGCTTGCGGCGCAGGTGTTCGGCGACCTCCAGGGGAGGCGCGTGCTGCTCGTCGGCGCGGGTCGAATCGGCGAGCTTGCCGCGTCGAATCTCGCTTCGCGCGGCGCGGAGATCGCCTTCGTCGCGAACCGCACGGTCGAGACCGCGCGCGAGCTCGCCCATCGCTTCGGCGGCGCGGCGATCGGGCTCGACGAGCTGGCGAAGACGCTCGGTCAGGTCGACGTCGTCCTCTCGTCGACCTCGTCGCCCGACACGGTCGTGCGTGCGACAGACGTGCCCGCGAAGCGCCGCGCGCCGCTCTTCTTCATCGACATCGCGGTGCCGCGCGACCTCGATCCCGAGATCGCGAGCCTCGCCGGCTGCTTCCTCTACGACATCGACGACCTCGAGGCGGTCGTGGCCGAGACCCTGAACGGCCGGCGTGCGGAGGCCGAACGCGCCGAGCAGCTCGTCGCCGAGGAGGCCGAGCGGTTCCGTGCGTGGCAGGCGTCGCTGGACGTCGTGCCGGCGATCGCCTCGCTCCGCGCGCACGCGGAGGAGATCCGCAGCGCCGAGCTGGCGAAGGTGCGTGTCAGCGACGACGAGCGGCGAACACTCGAATCGGTGACGTCGCAGATCTTGAACAAGCTGCTCCACCTGCCGACGGTGCGGATGAAGGAGGCCGCGGTGAGCAGCGACGGGGCCGTGTACGCGGATGCTGTGAAGCACCTGTTCGGATTGGAAGGCGTAGGCTCGACGGAGCCGCGAAAGAGCGGAGGTGCCGGCTTTGCCGGTACCGGGAGCGGGGACCGATGAGCGACAACGACCCTAAGCGCATCGAGCGGCCGCTCCCGGCGGTCGCGCCGTCGGCGTTCCTGCGCGTCCGGCTCGCGTTCCCGTCGTGTGGACGCGCGAGGCGCGTCCGGAGGTCGAGCTGTGCTCGTTCGCATCGGGTCTCGCGGCTCTAGGCTCGCCCTCACGCAGGCCGAGCAGGCGGCGGACGCGCTCCGGCGACCGGGGATCGAGATCGCGTTCGTCCCGATCACCACCGCGGGCGACCGCGATCGCACGCGGCCGTTCGGCCAGATCGGCGAGCGCGGCGTCTTCGTGAAGGAGATCGAGGAGGCGCTGCTCGCCGGGCGCATCGACGTCGCGGTCCATTCGGCAAAGGACATGACCTCGGCCGACGCCGACGGCCTTGTTGTCGGCGCGTACCTCGAGCGGGACGATCCACGCGATGCGCTCGTGGGATCTGCGTCGATCCAGCCGGGGATGCGGATCGGGACGGCGTCTGCGCGGCGGAAGGCACAGTTGCTCGCGCTCGAGCCGACGCTCTCGATCGAGCCTCTGCGCGGCAACGTCGACACGCGCCTGCGCAAGCAGCGAGAGCGCGGACTCGACGCGATCGTCCTCGCCGCGTGCGGGCTCGACCGGCTCGGGCTTTCGTCGGAGATCGGTGCGCGCCTCGATCCCGACGTGATGCTCCCCGAAGCCGCGCAGGGCGCGCTCGCCCTGCAGGTGCGCAGCGGCGAGGAAGACCTCGTCGAGCACGCCGATCACGCGCCGACGCGCGCCCGGGTCGAGCCGGAGCGGTTGTGCGTCGCCACGATCGGCGCGGGCTGTCTGGCTCCGGTCGCAGCGCACCACGACGGTACGACGCTGTATGCGCTGATCGCCGACGAGGACGGTGGATGGGTCGAGCGGCGCAGCGGGGGCGACCCGATCGCGCTGGCGCACGAGCTCGTCGCGCTCGCGAAGTGAAGGCGATCGTCACCCGTCCGCGCGCGCAGGCGAAACCGCTCGTCGCGGCGCTCGAGCGCGCAGGCATCGATGTCGTCGAGTGCCCGTTGATCGAGATCGAGCGAACATCCGACGAGCCGATCGACGCGGCCGGCTACGACTGGGTGATCGTTACGAGCCCGAACGGCGCCGAGGAGCTCGTACGTCGCGGACGCAACCTGCCACGCATCGCAGCGGTCGGGCCGGGCACGGCGGAGGCGCTCCGGGAGCGCGGCGTCGAGCCCGCATTCGTGCCGGTCGAGTCGTCGCAGGAGGGCCTCTTGCGCGAGTTCCCGCGGCCCGCAGGCCGGGTGCTGTTCGCAGCGGCGGAAGGCGCGCGGCGGCGGCCCATCGAGGAGCTCGGCGCCGACTTCGTCCCGCTCTACCGGACGCGGCTGCTCCAGCCGGAGCCGCCGGCCGGAGACGTCGTCGTGCTCGCTTCCGGCTCGGCGGCGCGTGCGTACGCCGGGATCGGCGGTCGGGCACCTGCCGTCACGATCGGGCCGGAGACCACGCGCGTCGCCCGCTCGGTCGGGCTCGAGGCGGTGGCGGAGGCGGCGACCCACGATCTCGACGGCCTCGTCGCCGCGGTGCGCGATGTGATGGACTCGTGGAGGACATGAACGTCGTCACCTTCCTGACCGACTTCGGGCTGCAGGACGACTTCGTCGGGACGTGCCACGGCGTGATCGCGCGCATCGCTCCGGACGTGCGCGTGATCGACGTGACGCACGGCATCGAGCCGCAGGCGGTGCTGCAGGGGGCGATCGTGTTGCGCAACACCGTCCCGTACCTGCCCGCCGGCGTGCACCTCGCCGTCGTCGATCCAGGGGTCGGCGGGACGCGCCGCGCCGTCGCGGTGCGCACGCGCGACGGCCGTGCGTTCGTCGGCCCTGACAACGGCCTTCTGATGCTCGCTGCCGACGCCGCCGGCGTCGAAGCGGCGCACGAGCTCGCCGATCCGCGCTTCCGGCTGGCGGACGTGTCGCACACGTTTCACGCGCGCGACATCTTCGCGCCGGCCGCCGCGCATCTCGCGAGCGGCGTCGACATCTCGGAGCTCGGGCCGGCCGTCGAAGCGGCCGATCTCGTCCGCATCGACGTGCCGGAGCCTGTCGTCGGCCGCACGCAGATCTCCACGACCGTGCTGGGCGTCGACCGTTTCGGGAACATCGCGACGAATGCGAGGCGCGAGCACGTCGACGCACTGGGCGTTGCCGCGGGCGACCGCGTCGAGGTCAGGCTCACGCTCGACCGGTACTACGCCGTCCTCGCCGAGACGTTCGCCGACGCAGGGCGTGGCGAACTGCTCCTCTACGAGGACTCGTACGGGTTGATGACCCTCGCCATCAGCAGCGGCGATGCGGCCGGACTCACCGGTGTGACGGCGGGCAGCGAGATCCGCATCGCGGCCACATGACGGTCGGGCAACGCTTCGTCCGCCTGGTCACCGACGTCGTCGTGCGCGTGCCGTTCGCCTGGCGGCTCTTCCGCAGGAGGATGACGCGGTCGTTCGACAAGCTCGCGCCGACGTGGGAGGGACGCATCTCCGACGAGCGGCTCGCGCCGGTCAAGGTCGCGCTGGGAGCGCTCGCCGAGCCGCCTGCGACGGTGCTCGATGTCGGCACGGGTACCGGTCGCGTCGCGCGCATCGTCGCCGAGGCGTGGCCGCAGGCGAAGGTCGTCGGCGCCGATCTCTCGCCGGGCATGATCGAGGAGGCGCGTCGGCTCGGCGGCGATGTGCACTACGACGTGGCGGACGCGAGCGCGCTTCCGTACGACGACGGAGCCTTCGAGCTCGTCACGCTCAGCAACATGATCCCCTTCTTCGACGAGCTCGCCCGCGTGACGGCTCCTGGCGGCAGCGTGATCGTCGCGTTCACGATGGGCGATCGCACACCGATCTACGTCCCGTTCGCACGCGTGCGCAACGAGCTCGAGCAGCGCGGGTTCTCGCACGTAGCGGACTTCGACGCAGGCACCGGCACGGCCCTCCTTGCCAAGAAGGCAGACCCGTCGTAACCTCCAGGGCACGGAGACGTTCGCGACGCGGTAGCACCGGTCCGGACGTCTCTTTTTTGGTTGGATCGCGCGGGTGGCGACCATTGCGTTCTTCCCCGAGGGCGCGTACGGGCCGACCAACAACTGCGTCGGCATCGGCGACGTGCTTCGTCGCCGAGGACACCGCGTGGTCTTCATCGTCGAGGAGTCATTTGCCGGAACGCTCGACGCGCAGGGCTTCGAAGAACGGCTGATGCGGCTCACGCCGCCGCCGCTCGAGGACGAGGTGCCGGGCCAGTTCTGGAAGGACTTCATCCGCGACACGGCGCCGGTGTTCAGGCAGCCGACGATCGAGCAACTCGCCGGCTTCATCGCGCCGACGTTCCAGGCGCTCGTCGACGGTGCGAAGCACGTCGAGGGCAGGCTGCAGGAGATCATCGGGGAGCTCGAGCCCGACGTGATCGTCGAGGACAACGTCGTCGGCTTCGCCGCGCTGCCGGCGTGCGGCCGGCCGTGGGCGCGCATCGTCTCGTGCAACCCGACGGAGATCCGCGATCCGGATGTCCCGCCCGTGTTCTCCGGCTATCCCGTCGACGATCGCTCGCAGTGGAGCGGGTACTGGGACGCATATCGCGACGCGCATGCGGAGCTGCACGCTGACTTCTCCGCGTTCTGCGAGGAACGTGGCGCGCCGCCGCTTCCCGAGCTCGAGTTCATGTTCACGAGCCCGTGGCTGAACATGACCATCTATCCCGACGAAGTCGACTATCCGCGCGCGCGGCCGTTGCCCGCGACGTGGCACAACCTGCAGGCGAGCGTGCGGGCGACCGACGCGCCGTACGAGCTGCCGGACTCGCTGCGCGGTGACGGGCCGCTGCTGTACCTGAGCCTCGGCTCGCTCGGGTCGGCGGATGTCGAGCTGATGCGGACGCTGGTCGCCGAGCTCGCCGACGGCCCGTATCGCGTGATCGTCTCCAAGGGCCCGCAGCACGACCTGTTCGAGCTCGCACCGAACATGGCGGGAGGAGAGTTCCTGCCGCAGACTCGGGTCCTGCCGCAGGTCGATCTCGTGATCACGCACGGCGGCAACAACACCGTCACCGAGTCGCTCTACTTCGGCAAGCCGATGGTCGTCCTGCCGCTCTTCTGGGACCAGTACGACAACGCGCAGCGCGTGCACGACACCGGCTTCGGCGTGCGGCTCGACACGTACGGCCACACGCGCGAGCAACTGGCGGCCGCGGTCGACCGTTTGCTGGCCGATGAGTCGTTGCGAGCCCGACTAGCAGCGGTCTCGTCACGTCTCCAGGCTGCGCCGGGCACGGAGCGGGCAGCTGACTTGATCGAGGGTCTCGCGAGTGGCGAGGGCCGGACTTGAACCGGCGACACCACGGTTTTCAGCCGTGTGCTCTACCAACTGAGCTACCTCGCCGCGCCCGGCAGTCTACCGACGAGCCGCGTAGCCTTTAGAGGTGCCGGGGATCGCCGATCCGACGCTCGCGCCCGAAGGGTGGCGGCGCATCGAGTGGGCACGGCAGCACATGCCGGTGCTCCACCGACTGCTCGGGGAGCGGCTTCGGGACGGCGCGCTCGACGGACGTCGCGTCGCGGTCGTCGTCCACCTCGAGGCAAAGACCGCTTGCCTCGTGCTCGCGCTTCGCGCTGCGGGCGCGGACGTCGTTGCCGCGGGATCGAACCCGCTCTCGACCCAGGACGCGGTCTGCGCCGCGCTCGCCGAGCACGGCGTCGAGGTGCACGCGCGTCACGGCGTGCCGCAGGACGAGTTCACCGCCGACCTGCTCGCCGTCGCGGAGAGCGGGGCCGAGCTCGTGATCGACGACGGCGCCGAGCTGACGAGGCGCATGGCGCAGCACCGGCCGGAGCTCTACGCGCAGCTCGCCGGCGTCAGCGAGGAGACGACCACCGGTGTCGCACGCTTGCGCGCGCTCGAGCAGGAGGGCCTCCTGCGCTTCCCCGCGATCGCGGCGAACGACGCGCGCTGCAAGCACATGTTCGACAACCCGTACGGCACGGGGCAGACAACGCTGACGGCGCTCCTCGCGCTCACGAACGTGCTCGCCGCCGGCCGCGAGTTCTGCGTCGTCGGGTACGGCTGGGTCGGCAAGGGCGTCGCGCGCGCAGCGGACGGGCTCGGCGCGCGCGTCACCGTCGTCGAGCTCGACCCCGTCCGCGCGTTGACCGCGCACATGGACGGCTATCGCGTCGCCGCGCTCGCAGACGCGCTTCCGACCGCGGACGTCGTGATCACGGCGACCGGGCTGACGAAGGTCGTCGGCGCCGAGGCGTTCGGCTTGCTCAAGGACGGCGTGCTGCTCGCAAACGCGGGCCACCACGATCGCGAGATCGACGTTCCGGGTCTCGCCGAAGCAGCGGACGAGATCGTCGACGCGCGCGCGAACGTGAAGACATATGTTCTCGGCGATCGCCGCGTGCACGCGCTCGTCGACGGCGCGCTCGTGAACATCGCCGGCCTCGACGGCAACCCGATCGAGATCATGGACCTCTC
Source organism: Gaiellaceae bacterium (assembly GCA_035474195.1). Classification (GTDB taxonomy): domain Bacteria; phylum Actinomycetota; class Thermoleophilia; order Gaiellales; family Gaiellaceae; genus PALSA-600. Next base: position 6,829 of record DATINO010000014.1, on the reverse strand, counting down.
GTTCTCGGTGCAGGCGCTCTCGATCCACCACCTCGCGTCGGGCGGCGTGCCCGCCGGCGTGAACCGTTTCCCCGACGAGCTCGACGACCTGATCGCGCGGACGAAGTTGCGCACCCTCGGCATCGAGCTCGACCGGCCGAGCGCCGAGCAGCTCGCGTTCCGCTCTTCCTGGGCCGTCTAGAGTCCCCGACCGTGAGCAGCCCCGAGACGCAGCCGACCGTCGCCGTGATCGGCGCCGGGCTCGACCTCGGGGCCGGCCGTCGCGGCGTCGACATGGGGCCGTCTGCGATCCGGTACGCGGAGCTCGCGGACCGCGTTCGGAGCCTCGGCCGCCACGTGATCGACTGTGGCGACGTGCGCGCGCCCGTCGCCGAGGCGATCGAGGAGGGCGACACGAGCCATCGCTACCTCGGGCCGATCCTGCAGGTATGCGCCCGGCTCGCAGAGCTCGTCGACGAGGCAGTCGGCCGGGCGCAGGTCCCGCTCGTGCTCGGTGGGGATCACGCGATCGCGATGGGCTCGCTCGGCGGGATGGCACGGAGGCACGGCCCGGGCGCCGTGCTCTGGATCGATGCGCACGGCGACCTCAACCGGCCGAGCACCTCGCCGACCGGCAACGTCCACGGCATGCCCCTCGCAGCGGCCCTGGGCGCGGCCGGCGCCGCCTTCGCCACGGATGCGTTCCCGACACCCTCGGTCACGCGCGCCGTGCTCGTCGGCGTCCGTTCGCTCGACCCGGGTGAACGCGAGCTGATCGACGAGCTCGGGATCCGTGTCTTCACGATGACCGAGATCGATCGCCGCGGCGTCGAGCCGGTGATCGAGGACGCACTCACCGAGATCGCCGGCGCGAGCTTCGTGCACGTCAGTCTCGATCTCGACGTCGTCGACCCGATGTTCGCGCCCGGTGTCGGCACACCCGTGCCGGGCGGCCTGTCCTACCGCGAGGCGCACCTCGCGCTCGAGCTGCTCGCCGAGTCCGGCGAGATCGACTCGCTCGACGTCGTCGAGGTGAACCCGATCCTCGACCGGGAGAACCAGACCGCAAAGCTCGCCGTCGAGCTCGTCGCGAGCGCGCTCGGCAAGCGGATTCTCTACTCGCCTTCCTCGTAGAAGATCGACCCCTTCAGCTCGTCGGGAAGGCAGTCGACTTCGAAGCCGCGCGGGTCGTCGTGCGGATAGACGTACCCCTTGCCACGTCCGAGCTTCGCGGCACCGCGGTAGTTCGCAGACCGAAGCGCAGCCGGCGGCATGAGATGCCCGCGCTCGCGCACGGCGTCCGTCGCCTTCTGCAACGCGACGTACTCGCGATTCGCCTTCGGCGCCTTGGCGAGGTACACCGCGGCCTGCGCAAGTTTCAGCCGGGCCTCGGGCAGGCCGACGTGCTCGACCGCGTGCGCTGCGGCGACGGCGACGAGGAGCGCCTGCGGGTCGGCGTTGCCGATGTCCTCGGAGGCGAACACGATCATGCGCCGCGCGATGAAGCGCGCGTCTTCGCCGCCCTCGATCATCGCCGCGAGGTAGTAGACCGATGCCTGCACGTCACTGGCCCGCGTCGACTTGATCCACGCCGAGATGAAGTCGTAATGCCGGTCGCCGCCTTTGTCGTAGGCGAGCGGCCGCTTGCGCGCCGCGTCGTCGACATGCCGCATTTCGAGCTCGGCGCCTTCGGCGCGCGCCGTCTCGACAGAGAGCTGGAGGATCGTCAGCGCGTTGCGCGCGTCGCCGCCGGCTCGCGTCGCGATCAGCTCCTCGACGTCCTCGGTCACGGTCGCGTCGAGCGCGGCCGCCCCGCGGCGGATCACACCGCGCAGGGTCTCGATGTCGTGCGGCTCGAGCTCGTAGATCTGTGTGCGGGAGAGCAGGGCCGAGTTGACCTCGAAGTACGGGTTCTCGGTCGTCGCGCCGATCAGCGTCACCAGGCCGGCCTCGACGCCCGGCAGCAGTGCGTCCTGCTGCGCCTTGTTGAAGCGGTGGATCTCGTCGAGGAACAGGATCGTCCGCGTCCCGCTCGTGCCCAGCCGCTCGCGCGCTCGGGCGAGGACCTCGCGGACGTTCGAGACGGTCGCCTGCACCGCTGACAGCTCCTCGAACTCGGCGCCCGTCGTCTGCGCCACGATCCGCGCCAGGGTCGTCTTCCCCGAGCCCGGCGGCCCGTAGAGGATCAGCGACGGCACGCGGTCCTGCTCGATCGCGAGCCGTAGCGCGCGACCCTTCCCGATCACGTGCTCCTGGCCCGCGAAGTCGTCCAGCGAGGTGGGTCGCAGGCGCTGCGCGAGAGGCGCCGTCGCGTCGAGCCGGCGCCCCGCGGCCTCGCTGAAGAGGTCACCCACGCCGAAAGTATGCTCTTGGACATGTCGGATGCCTGGGGTGCGCGCACCTACGAGCGGCTCTCCGCCAACTTCGCCGCCGTCCAGGACCAGCTCGTCGGGCTGACGCGCATCGGGGACGGCGACCGGGTCCTCGACCTCGCGAGCGGCACGGGCGAGGTGGCCGTGCGGGCTGCAGCGCGCGGCGCGCAGGTGACGGGGATCGATCTCTCGGAGCCGATGCTCCTGAAAGCGCGGGAGGTCGCGGCCTCGGCTGGAGCGGACATCACGTTCGATCTCGGCGACGTCGAGTACCTGCCGTACGAGGACGCTCGCTTCGACGCGATCCTCTCGAACTTCGGCCTGATCTTCGCTCCCGACCACGCGAACGTCGCGTCCGAGCTCGCGCGTGTCGCCCGCCCCGGCGCGCGGCTCGGGTTCACGGCGTGGAAGCCGAACCCGAAGCTGGGCGAGCTCTACCGCCGCTTCACCGAGGAGCCGATCGACGGCCGCGAGGCCTACGAGTGGGGGCGCGAAGACCACGTCGAGGACATGCTCGGCGAGGACTTCGAGCTCGAGTTCGAAGACGGCACGGTCTGGCTCGAGGCCGACTCGGGCGAGGAGATCTGGGACCTGTTCTCCGAGTCGGCGCCGCCAGTGATCGCGCTCGTCAAACGCCTCGACGAGCAAGGCGCCGACCAGTTCCACCAGGCGTTCGTCGAGCTCTACGAGACCTACCGCACACCGGAGGGCGGCATCCGCGCCCCGCGCCGCTACCTGCTCGTCCTGGGTACGCGGAAGTGAGTATCGGCGTAGGCTCGACGGAGCCGAGCGCAGGCGGCGGCTCGGCCGGCGCCGGAGCGACAAACAGCGCCGTGGTTGAGCTGCTGCAGCGGCTCATTCGCGTCGATACCACGAATCCACCGGGGAACGAGACCGCGGCCGCCGAGCTTCTGCGCGACTACCTCGAGCCGGCGGGCGTCGAGTGCGAGCTCTTCGCGCGCGTGCCCGAGCGGGCCAACCTCGTCGCGCGGATCCGCGGCACCGGCGACGGCCCGTCGCTCGCGTTCCTGTCGCACACCGACGTCGTGCTCGCCGACCACGCCGAATGGGAGCGCCCGCCGTTCGACGGTGCGCTGGTCGACGGCGAGGTCTGGGGGCGCGGCGCGCTCGACATGAAGTGCGAGGTGGCCGCGTCGGCGGTCGCGCTGGCGACGCTCGCGCGCGAAGGCTGGCGCGGCGCCGGCGACCTGGTCTTCGTCGCCGCCGCGGACGAGGAGGTCGGTGACGGGTTCGGCCTCGAGTGGCTCGTCGAGGAGCATCCGGATGCCGTGCGCACCGACTACTCGGTGAACGAAGGCGCGGGCGACCGCGTCGTGCTCGGCGACCGCGTCGTCTACCTGTGCGCGACGGCCGAGAAGATGACGGCGCCGTTCCTGCTGCGCGTGCTCGGGCGGAGCGGGCATGCGTCGATGCCGTCGATCGCCGACAACGCGCTCGTCAAGGCGGCGCCGCTGATCGAGCGCCTCGGCGCCTTCACGGTCGACCCGCGCCTCGTGCCCGAGGTGGAGGCGTTCTTCCAGGTGGCGCTCGGCTCGGTGCCCGCGCCGGCGGACGCGCTCGCGGCTGCGCAGAGCCTCTCCCCGCTCGCCGGCGAGCTCGTCGAGCCGCTGCTCGGGATGACCGTGTCGCCGACCGTCGTGCGCGCCTCCGAGAAGCGCAACGTCATCCCGGCGGTGTGCGAGGTGACGATCGACGTGCGGCTCCTGCCCGGCCAGACGCCCGGGGAAGCCGAGGCGGAGCTGCGCGCGTGCCTCGGCGAGGGCGAGTACGAGCTGGTCGGCCTCGCCCCGAACGGCGGCACGCGCTCGGCGATCGGCGGCCCGTTGTGGGACGCCGCTGCCTCGTTCGTCGCTTCGGAAGAGCCCGGAGCCGCGCTGGCCCCGGTCTGCGTGGCGGGCTTCACCGACTCCCACTGGGTCCGGGACGCATTCGGCACGGTCGCCTACGGGTTCTTCCCGGCACGCACGATGGCGCCGGAGGTCGCGTCGCGGCTGATCCACTCGGCGAACGAGCGCATCCCCGCCGACGACGTCGAGCTCGGCCTGCGCTGGCTGCTCCAGGCTGCGCGCACCGTCTGTGGTTGAGCTCGCGAGCTTCGAGGAGCTCGAGGCCTACGTCGTCGGGCGCGACGCCGAGGTGTTCGTCGCGTACGGCGCGAACACGCCACCGAAGGAGGAGCCGTGCCCGCTGCCTCGCATCGTTGCTGCGCTTCCCGGAGCGTGTGCCGAGTCGACACGACGTGGCTTTCGGATCGGGGAGTGGGCTCGCACCTGGAGCGACGACGACTACGCGGCGGCCGTCGGGCGCGTGCGCGCCGCGATCGAGCGCGGCGACGTCTACCAGGTGAACGTCGTGCAGCATCTGTCCGCGCCGTTCTCCGGCGACCCGCGCGCCCTCGCGCAGGCGCTCGGGCCGTTGCACACCCGCACGCTCGCCACGGGCGACTGGGCGGTCGTCTCGGCGACGCCCGAGCTCTTCCTGGCCCGGCGTGGCGACCGGCTCTGGACGAAGCCGATCAAGGGCACGCGGCCGCTCGGCGAGGATGTCGACGACGACAAGGATGCCGCCGAGCACGTGATGATCGTCGACCTCGAGCGGAACGATCTCTCCCGCGTCTGCGTGCCGGGCAGCGTGCGCTGGCCCGAGCTCATGTCGCAACAGGAGCTCGCCGGGGTGACGCATCTCGTCTCCACGGTCGAGGGCCGGCTCCGGCCCGGCGTGGGGCTCGCCGAGATCCTCCACGCGACCTTCCCCGGCGGCTCGATCACGGGGGCGCCGAAGCTCGCAGCGATCGAGCACATCGCGCGCTTCGAGCCCGTCGGGCGCGGTGCGTCGATGGGGGCGATCGGGCGCGTCTCCGCGAACGGCGACTTCGAGCTGGCGCTGACGATCCGGACGTTCGCGATCGCCGAGGGATGGATCCATCTGTGGGTCGGGGGCGGCATCGTCTGGGACTCCGATCCGGAGGCGGAGATCGAGGAATCGTGGGTCAAGGCACGGCCGCTGCTCGCAGCGGCCGGCGGGCTCGTGCCGGCGTGACGCTCGTCGTCGCCGCGATCGCCGGCCGCGGTCTCGTCGACCCGGCCGGGCCGGTGTTCCGCGCGGACGACGACGCGTTGCTGCGCGGCGGCGCGGCCTTCGAGACGATCCGCGTGTACGGCGGCCGCCCCTTTCTGATCGCCGACCACCTCACGCGCTTCCGCTTCTCCGCGCAGGCGCTCGCACTGCCGGCGCCCGACGGCGTGGACGAGCTCGTCGCGCTCGTCGTCGGGGCGGCGCCTCCGGACCACGTGCTCCGTCTCTACCGCACGTCGCACGCCGTCGTGGCGACGGCTACCGGGCTGCCCGACGGCCTCGACGCCGTGCGCGCGCACGGCGTCACGCTCAAGACGTTCGACGTCGGGCCGCCGACCTCGCTGCTCGCCGGTGCGAAGACGACGAGCTACGACGTCTCGTTCGCAGCGCGCCGCGAGGCGGAACGCGCAGGTGCAGACGACGCGCTGCTCGTCGGCGGCCGCCGTGTGCTCGAGGGCGCGACGGCGAACGTGTGGTGGCGGCGCGGCGACGATCTCTTCACGCCGTCCGTGCGGCCCGGTGTCCTGCCCGGTGTCACGCGCGCGTTCGTGCTCTCGATCGAGGCCGCGCGCGAAGGCGAGTTCGATGTCGCCGACCTGCTCACGGCCGACGAGGCGTTCCTCACGTCCTCGATCCGGGAGGTGATGCCGGTCGTGGCGGTCGACGGCTCCGCGATCGGCGACGGCCGTCCCGGGCCTGCCGCCGCGCGGCTGCAGGACGCGCTCAGGCTACGCTCCGCGTCGTGAGCGGCACCGTTCGCCTGGGTGGCATGGCGCTCGCCAACGGCGTGCTCGTGCACGGCCCGACGGCCTGGGCCTGCGCCGTCCGCACCGATGACGGCGTGAAGGTCGTCGCGCGCCGCAAGCGGTTCCGTGCGGCCACGGTGTCGAACCCGCTCCTCCGCGGGCCCGCCCGGCTGGCGGAGGCGTTCTCGCTCTTGCCGCAGGTCAAGCACGCGCTCCCCGAGGCAGAGCTGCCCATGCAGCGTCCTCGGGTGCTCGCGTCGCTCGCGGGCTCGGCGGTCGTGCTGCACGTCGTCAAACGCAGCTCGCTGCGGCCGGCGGCGCGCGAGCTCGTCACGGCGGTGCTGTCGATCACGCCCGCGGCGTTCGCGCTCGGCGGCGGCGAGCTCGCCGGCTACCACGGGGCCGAGCACGTCTCGATCGGCTCCTACGAGCACGGCGAGTCGCGGCCGAAGGAGCACGAGCGCTGCGGCTCGCACCTCGTCGGCCCGATGCTGCTGACGACCGCGCTCGGCAACATCGCGGCGGAACGCGTACCGCGCCGGCTGCGGAACCCCGCGCGCGCGATCGCCGGCCGCGGTCTCGTCGACCCGGCCGGGCCGGTGTTCCGCGCGGACGACGACGCGTTGCTGCGCGGCG
>DATINO010000013.1:0-5224 GCA_035474195.1 Gaiellaceae bacterium | reverse complement strand
ATCGAGGGGGCCGCGGCGCGAAGCCGCGGCCCCCTCGTGAAGAGCTACCTGCTTAGAACGAGGGCTTGCGCTCGAGCGAGTCCGCGAACTCGCGCAGCTTCTGCTGCATCGAGCTGATGGTCTCGTCCCGCTCGGCGATCGTCGAATCGCGATCGGCGACTTCCGAGTGGAGCCGCTCGATCTCGACGCGATCTGCCTCGCGCCGTGTCTCGGCCTCGACGACGATCGACCGCAGCGACGCGAGCTGCGAGCTCAGGCCGTCGCTCAGGGAGCGAGCGACCTCGTCGAAGTTGCCTGCGCCCGGTTCGTTGCCCTCGCTGTCGAGGACCGGGGCAGTCGGTGCTGGTTCGAAGGAGACCATCTCGGGCTCTACGGTCGTCGAAGCCTCGAACGGCGACGACGTGCTCGCCATCGCCTCGTACGCTGCGAACTGGCCACTGCCGTCGTCCTCGGCAGACTCGTCGACCGCGACCGCCTCATCGGTGACGTCGGTCTCTTCGACGGGCGCGTCGGCGGTGCTGGTCCCGTTGCGTGCGAGAAGCTCGCTCCGAAGGCCCGTCTCGAGCGCGCCTTTGGCGACGACGACGAAGTCGATGCGGTCACCGAGCAGCTCGCGAAGCGCGAGGAGGCGCGCATCGGTCGGCTCGGCGACGGCGACGACGACGGCGCCCTCGTCGTTTTCCTGAATCGGCAGAGCCTCGAGGCGGGAGGCGTCCTCCCACGACATGCGCCGGAGCGCCTTGCCGTCGAACGAGATCGCCGACCGCTCGAAGTACCGGAGATGCCACTGCTCTGCGAGCACCTTGGCGAGATCGTCCTCGCTCGCCCAGCCCAGCTTGACGATGACCTCGCCCAGCCGCTCGCCGTTCTCTGCACTGCGGCGCAACGCCTCGTCAAGCTGTTCCTGGTCGATGTACCCGCGTTCGATCAGGAGCGTGCCGAGGGCCGTCCGCTTCGCGTCGCTTGCCTGGTCCATGAGCGTGTCGGTCATGCTCTCGACCCCGTCCTTTCGTAGTAGCCGCATCGTGTGGGCTTTATCGGCAGGCCCCCGCCGAACCTTGACGGTCGGTTTTCCGGGCTCAAATTGCCTGTCTGCGAGCGGGATACAGCCGCGTCGGCCGTGGATCGACAGCGCGCAGCGCGAGCAGCTGCTCGATCGCATCGGGCGGTCCCGGGCGGCCGAGCAGGAAGCCCTGCACCCCGTCGCACTCGATCGCGCGCAACTGCGCCAGCTGCGTCTCACGTTCGACCCCCTCGGCGACGACGCTGAGGTCGAGCCCGTGCCCGAGCGCGATGATCGTCTCCACGAGCCGCAGCCCGCCGTCCCGCTGGTCGCAGTGCTCGACGAACGAGCGGTCGATCTTCAGGATGTCGATCGGCAGCCGGGCGAGGTACGCGAGCGATGAGTAGCCGGTGCCGAAGTCGTCGATCGCGATGTGGGCGCCGAGCTGCTGCAGCCGCTCGAGATTCCGGTTCGAGACGTCGTCGGCGTGCATCAGCGCGGTCTCGGTGAGCTCGAGGACGAGCAGGCGCGGATCGAGCCGTGTGCGGGTGACCGCCGCTGCTACGTCGTCGGCGAAGCCCGGGTCGGCGAGCTGCCGCGCGGCGACGTTGACCGAGATCGAGAGCTGCGAGCCGAACTGCGCCGACCACGCCGCTCCCTGTGCGCACGCGATCTGCAGCACGCGGAGCCCGATGTCGAGAATGCGACCGTTCTCCTCGGCGAGGCCGAGGAACTCGAGCGGCGGGATCAGCTCGCCGCGCGGATGGCGCCAGCGGCACAGCGCCTCGACGCCCGACAGCCGGCTCGAGGTCATGTCGAAGATCGGCTGGTACAGGACGAAGAGCTCGTCGAGGAACGACGGCCGCGCGAGGTCTCCGAGCAGCGCGAGCCGGCTCATCACCGCCTCGTGCATCGCCGGGTCGAAGAAGCGGAAGGTGCCGCCGCCCGCGTTCTTCGCGTCGTACATCGCCATGTCGGCGTGGCGCAGGATCTCCGCTGCGCCCGAAGTGGCGATGCCGATGGATGCACCGACGACGAGCGCGTGCCCGGCCGCGGCGATCGGCTCGCGCAGCGCGGCGACGATCCGCTCGGCGATCGTCGTTGCGTTTCCGCCTTCGACGAGGAGCGCGAACTCGTCCCCGCCGATGCGCGCCACGACGTCCGTCGGCCGCACGATCTCGCGCAGGCGCCCTGCGATCGTCCGCAGCAGCTCGTCGCCTGCGGTATGCCCGAGGCTGTCGTTGACCGTCTTGAAGTCGTCGAGGTCGAGGTAGAGGAGCGTCGGCTCCGAGTCGTCGCCGCGCTCGGCGAGCACGCGCTCCAGCCGCGTGCGGTTCCACAGGCCGGTGAGCGGATCGGTGAACGCGAGGCGCTCCAACTCGTCGCGCGCCTCGCGCTCGGCGGTGATGTCGAGGATGTAGCCCTGGCGGAGGACCGGCCTGCCGTCGGCGTCGGAGATCGCGGACGACTCGTCGCGCACCCAAACCACCCGGCCGTCCGGGGTCACGATGCGGTACTCGCTGCTGACCTTTCCGTTCTCCGAGGCCTCGACGGCCATCTCCTCGACGACGCGCTCGAGATCGTCGGGGTGCAGGGAGCGCTCCAGGAACCTGGCATCCTGCCACTCGAGCGGCGAGTAGCCGAGCATCGACTGGGTCTGCGGGCTCGTGTAGAGGTTCGTGCAGTCGGCGTCGGCCTCGTCGATGTAGACGACGAGCGGCAGCTGCTCGACGAGCGTGCGGTAGCGCTGCTCGGCCGTGCGCAGCAGCTCCTCGGCGGCTATCTGTTCGCTGATGTCGCGGATGCTCGCGGTGAACAGCGGCCCTTCGGGCAGCTCGATCCGGTTGATCGTCAGCTCCGCGTCGAACTCGCTCCCGTCGGCGCGTAGCGCGCTCAGCCGAACCGGACGGCCGAGCACCGTGGGTTCGCCGGTATCGAGGTGCCGGCGCAGGCCGAGCTCGTGCGCCTCGCGCAGCCGGGGCGGGACGAGCAGCTCGGACACCTTGCGTCCTACTGCGTCCGCCCGGCCGTAGCCGAAGGTTCGCTCGGCGGCGTCGTTGAAGTCGACGATCCGCCCCGCGTGATCCATGGTCACGATCGCGTCGAACGCGGCGTCCAGCACGGCGCTGTGCCGTGCCTGTGTGGCCAGGAGTGCTTGCTCCGTGTCCGACCGGTCGGAGAATGGTTGCCGCACGTCGTCCAATGCCGCTCTGCCACTCCATCGGCATCCGCCGACCCCGGCTTGACGTCGCTCACCCCTGGAGCGCGGTGGTCTGCTCGACCGCTGCGTTCGCCTCCCGCTCGTACGGGTTGTTCTCGTAGCCCAGGCGCACGTAGCTGAGCGGCATGGCTATCGGGCGGTGCTGCATCTGCCAGATGTGGCAGAGCTCGTGGACGACGAGATCCTCGGGCGGGTTCGCGTCCCGCACCAGGATCGTCCAGTGCAGCGCGTAGCCGTCGAAGCGGCGGAGCCACGGCAGACGGAAGAACCACGGCGTCGTGAGCAGGCGCACGTGGCGAATGACGACCGGCCGCGGGTACCAGTCGAGCTGGTCGAGCCGCGCCTTCGCGCGGACGACCTGCGGGTGGGTCACGCCGCCTTGATCGCCGCCGTCAACACGAGGATCGCCGTGCCGTCGCCGGGAAGGGTCTGGTAGTCGTAGGTGTAGAGGCGCGGCAGGGTGACCTTGTCGACCGCCGTGAAGTCGGCGGGCTTGTCGCCGAGGACGACGCTCTTGGGCGTCAGCGTGTCGGTCAACGGCTCGTCGAGGATGTTCTTTACGTCGCTCCGCGCGACCAGCACCGAAGTCGGCGGCGCTGCCTGGTCGGCCCGCGGCGGCAGGTACGTCAGCACCGCGTTCGTGCCGGGGACGTACTTCAGCGTGTAGAGCGAGAGCTCGAGCGCCTCGCGGCGTAGGAGCTGCCCGCGTGCGGTCGTCGCCTTGCCGGTGATCGCGCAGTTCTGTGCGGTCGTTCCGAACCCGCACATCTGGTAGGCGACCGTCGTCGCGGCGTTGAACAGCTTGTAGTCGCCTTCCTCGTGCTTGCCGGTCGACACGTCGGGCTGCACGGCGAGGGTCGAGATCGGCACCTCGACGCTGACCGGGCCGCTGTCGCCCTGAAGGAAGCGCGTGGTCTGAAGCGGGCTCGGCACGACGGCGGCGAGCTTTTGGCCCGCTTGGAGCTTGTACTCGCCGGAGACTCGCGTCGCGATCTGTCGGGTCCTCGCGATCGCCGAGCCGGTCGGCTCGAACTTCGACCAGTTCGCTGCCTTCGCCGCATCGGGCCGCGTGACGACGACGACGAGCGCAGCGATGCTCCCGGCAGCGACCGCGGCGAGCAGCGCGTAGACGAGGCTGAAGCGGAAGTGGTAGCCCGAGGTGCGGGCGCGGTCTGCGCGATGCGGTGTGACCTGCGCCATCGGTACTACCTCTTGCGCCATCTGCACTACATCTTCGGCCATATCTCGTCCTTCGTGTAGTCGAGCTCCGGCTTCACGAGCTGCTGCTTGTCGAGCAGCTCGACGAGCTCGTCGCCGAACAGCTCGCGCTCGTCGGCGAGCCGGGTCGCGATCGCATCGACGGCATCCTTGTTGTTCCTGACCAGGTTGACGGCGATCACGTACGCCTGGCCGAGGATCTGTGCGGCGACGGCGCTCTTGAAGTGGTCGTGGAGGATCGACGCGATCGGGTCGGCGTGGAAGTCGGCGCTTCCGCGCGTCCGGTTCATGAGCGTCCGGCCGATCCGCTCGAAGCGCTTCATGATCCGCTCGCGGTACTCGTCTTCGTCCTCGCCCTTCGGCACGCGGCCCTCGAGGTCGATGCGGAGCGGCCGCATCCCGGCGGTGCCGACCATCCACGCGGCGGTGTCGGTCGCTGTCTGCAGGTCGCCGCCGACGCCGCCGGTGTTCTCCCCGTAGAAGACGTTCTCGGCAGCCATGGCGCCGAGCACGTGAATCAGCGTTCCCATCTCCTCGTGCTGCCAGCGGCTGAAGCGCTCCTCGCGCTCGAAGGTCTGATGGTGGCCGAGCGAGCCGCCGCGCATGCGGGTCGAGAGCCGGCTCGACTCCAGGTCCGGACGGTAGATGTGCGCGGTGACCGCGTGCCCGGCCTCGTGGATCGCGACCGCGCGGAGCTCGTGCCCCGGATAGGAGACGTTGACCGCGGTGCCGGACTCGAGCGTCGTCATCGACTGCACGAGGTGCTCCCACTCGAACGCGAC
>DATINO010000012.1:0-22181 GCA_035474195.1 Gaiellaceae bacterium | reverse complement strand
GCCGAGCCGAAGGCGAACGTCGTGTCGTAGGGCGTGAAGCCGACCTTGATCGCCGTGCGCTTGCCGGTCGTGACGGAGACGCGGCTCACCGTGGAGGTGCTCGTGTCCTCGATCCACATCGAGCCGGCGCCGAAGCCGAGGCCGCACGAGCCGGTGCCGATCTTCGTACGCGACACGACCTTGTTCGTGCCTGGGTCGATCTTGAGGACGTACGGCTGGCCGTACTCGCTGACCCAGACCCACTTGCCGCCGGCCGCAGCGGCGCAGGGTGCCGCGTACGGCGCGACGTGGATCTTGGCGACGACGTTGGGTACGGCAGCGGTCGTGAGCGTGGCCGCGAGCAGGGCGATGAGTGTGCGCGTCATGGGTCGAACATAGTCCGGGCCCGGAGGAGTTGCTACGAAGTCGGATTAAACGTCGGTTAACGCACGCTCGAACGCGACGCCGAGCGACGTGAGGGCCGCCCGCATCTCGTCGAAGTCGACATCGCGGGCGAGCCGCTCGTTGACGCGCTGGAGCGCACCCCATCCGCGACGCCATTCGCGATCGCCGCGCGCGGTCAACTCGAACAGGAACGACCGGCCGTCGTCAGGGTTCGGCCGGCGCCGCACGTGCCCACGGCTCTCGAGCCGGCGCACGACGTCCGACATCGTCGTGAGCGGCATGCCGAGCTGGTCGGCGAGCTCGGTCAGGCGCACCTCGTCGCGGGCGCCGATCAAACTGAGAGCACCGTAGTCGTTTGCGTCGACGCCGTCGGTGGCGAGCTCGCGCTCGACGAGCTGCGCCATCCGCTGGTTCGCCGCCACGAGCAGCAGCAGCAGCGAGAGCCGAGGCTCAGGCTGCGCGGCGGATCTGGTCTTCGAGCGGGACGAGTGGGAGCTGGAACGTGTGGACGGCATCTGCGTTCGTGACGATGTTGTCGCCTACCTCGATCATCGCGACCTGGTCCGCCGAGAGCGGCGCCTTCGGGATCCACTGCGTCGCACGTGCGCCCACGCTCGCGAGACCCGCCGGGATGTGCGCCAGGGCGCGCCGCTTGCCGAGCACCTTCGCGATCGTGCGGTACAGCTCGTCCCAGGTGACGATGTCGGGGCCGCCGATCTCGAACGTCTTGTTCGCTGCTGCCGGCGTGTCGAGGGCGCGGGCGAAGTGCTCGGCGACGTCGTCGATCCAGATCGGCTGGATGCGCTGCTTGCCCGAACCGATCACGCTCACGACGGGCGAGTACCGAACCTGCTTCATGAACGTCGCAAGCGCGCCGCCTCGTCCGAACACGAAGCTCGGGCGGAAGATCGTGTACTCGAGGCCGGATGCGACCGTGTCCTGCTCCATCGCGAACTTCGCACCGAAGTACGGAACGACGTCCTTGGTCGTCGCGGTCGTGCCGAGCGCGCTCATCAGCACGAACCGCTCGATGCCGGCGCCTTTCGCCGCGGCGATCATGTTCTGGGTCCCGCGCGTCATCACACGGTCGAAGTCGTCCGGCTTGCCCGTGAGGATCGCGACGAGATGGATGACGTGGGTGCAGCCGTCGGCCGCGGCGGCCAGGCTCGCCGCGTCGGTGACATCGCCTGTGGCCAGCTCGACGCCGAGAGACGCAAGGTGCGCACCGCTCTCGGGCCGCCGGACGAGCGCCCGGACGTCCCGTCCCTCGGTCCTCAGCGCGTGGACGATCCGCGAGCCGACGAAGCCCGTCCCGCCGGTGACGAGGATCTTCACGACTGGAAGTTCTGCCAGTAGCGGGAGGGCGTCGGGCCGCGCTGGCCCTGGTACTTCGAGCCGATCTTGTCGCTGCCGTACGGCGCGCTCGCAGGCTCGGTCATCCGCATGAAGGAGATCTGGCCGATCTTCATGCCGTAGTAGATCGTGATCGGGAGGTTCGCGACGTTCGAGAGCTCGAGGGTCACATGGCCGTCGAACCCGGGGTCGATGAAGCCCGCGGTCGAGTGGATCAGCAGGCCCAGGCGGCCAAGCGACGAGTTATGGGTGGGTACATACGAGCGCGTCACGAGGAACTGACCGCTGGGTGCCGAGACCTCGATGCACTTCACGGGCACCGACGGAACTCGCCGGACGTCGACGATCGAGCGGAAGCGATGGAACCTTCCGTCGATCTTCTGTCGGATCAACTTCCGAATCAGGCGGAAGACCTGTTGATCCGTCATGAATTGAACCTCGAACTTCGGTCCGACATCGATCCCGTTCAGCTTTGCTCGCTTCCGCGCGAGTGTTGGTCGGAAGCCGAGGCTCGCCACGAGTTCGCAGTACTGCAAGGCGAGGTGTTCTTTGACCGTCGTCAGGTCAAGGCGTCCCAACTTGTCGACGTATCCATCGGTGTCCATAAGACCTTGGAGCAGCGCGAGGCGTTGGTTGACAGACGCTCGGAGGTAATCGTTCGGAATGTGCTTGTTCCCAAGCAGTCCGAGGTTCCGCAGTTGGCTCGAGAGTGAGTCGTTGCGGGCGTACGGTCCAGTCGCCTCGTCTCGTGTGTGTCCAGTGCCCCCGATTCGATGGACCAGGTATCTCGTACGGGCCTTCGCGACGCCGTAGCCGGCCATCTCGATTTCTTCGAGTACGTTTCGGTCAGCGCACGTGATTTCGGCCTTTGTCGAGGTCCCGTCACCGAGCCACGCGCCAAGCACGTAGGGGTCGATAGGCAGATCGCGCTCTGGGTAGTGCGCGGCACCGGCCAGAGCGACCTGGTGGTTCCGCTCTCCGCGGACAACCAGCTTCTCCGCGATCTCAGCAGCGGTTCTCACCCGCGCGGTCCGTTTGCCGTGCTCTCGATCGGCCTTGCTGGTGGTAACCCACTGGTGAAGCTCGTCACACACGACGCTCGTTCCCTCGGAGAAGAGAACTTCAACGCACGGGCGTCGATGAAGTGGCTCGGTCGCAGCGACGACAGCCGTCGGTTCGCCGAGCTCGTTGAAGACGATGTCGCCCGGTTCGACCTCGGCGATCGTCTTCCATCCGCTTGGCGTGGCGACCTCGGTATCGAGCGCGAGCGCCTTCCCTTCCAATCGGGCTACGAGGTCGTCCGGCAGCGTGACGCGCTCGAGCGTCGAGCCGAGCACGAACTCGCCGGGGTGGAGGATGAACGGGTCGTCGCCGTCGATCTCCAGGAGCTCGGTCAGTCCTTCTTGGGGCTGCTTGACGTCGATGTACGGGTATCGCGCGTTGTGGAACACGCGAAACGTCCGGTCGACGCGCACGTCGACGCTGGACGGTTGAAGCAGCGAGTCGTCATACGGGTCGATCCCGATGCGGCCTTCGGCGATGAGCGTGGCGATGGTGCGGTCGGAAAGAACCATGCGGCGATTCTTCCATCAGTGCGTCGGCGAGGGCGGCGAGTCCCTTCAGGAACGCATCCTGTTCCGGCTCCGTCAACGCTGCGAGCGCCTGCTCGAGGGGACGCGAGCGTGACGCCAGCCAGCCCCGCACCGCCTTCTCCGTCGCCGGCGCGAGCCCGACGACCGTGCGCCTGCGATCCGCCGGGTCCTCGCTGCGGGTGATCAGTCCGTGCTCCTCGAGCTCGCGCGCGAGCGTCGAGGCTGCGGGGAGGGAGAGGCCCAGCTCGCGCGCCAGCTCGCCCACCGACCGCCGGTCCTCGCCGCCCACCTGGGCGAGCAGCGCCACGTGCCGGCGGCCGAGCGAGGCGCCCTCGACGAGCTCGAGGAGCTCCGGTGTCGGCCGTCGGCGCGCCCAGAGGCCGCGCATCACCCGGCGCAGCTGGAGCCCCAGCTCCGGCACCCTGTCGTTGTTCGTTATCATCTTATAACTATTATCGTCGCTGAACTGAAAGGAGGTGAAGACACATGTGTGGAGGACATCATCATCACCGCCGGCGCGGCTTTCGCGGCTACCCGAATCGGGAGCAGTGGGTCGACCGGCTGCAGGCCTACCGCGAGCACCTCGAGGAGGAGCTGAAGAACGTGCAGGAGCTGATCGAGCGCCTGGGCGAGACGCAGGCGCCCGCCGAGACCGTCTAGGTGATGCAGCCGGCAACGTCCGCATGCCTCCTGGCCCGCAATCACGCGACGCGCTGAGGCGTCCTCGGCCTCGTCCATAGCGCTGCTATGAACGAGGCCTGCGTCCTTTCATCGCTTGGTGCTCGCGACCCAGGAAGCGTGCAACGTCACCGGCTGCATCACCGCCCGTGCGCGGCCGGCACGTAGTACCGGTCGGCGTACTCGATCACGGTGCGCTGCATCGAGAACCTCGGCGCAAGCTCCGCGATCGAGCTCTTCATCATTTCGAGCCAGGCGTCCCGCGACTGGAACCGCGGGACGACCTGCTGCTCGAGCAGCGTGTAGAGCTCCCCGGCGTCGTCCTCGTCGGAGCCGCCCTCGATCGCCCAGCCGTAGGCCGGGTCGTACGCCTCGGCCCACCAGCCGTCGAGCACCGAGAGGTTGAGGACGCCGTTCACCGCAGCCTTCATGCCGCTCGTCCCCGATGCCTCGTACGGGCGCCGCGGCGTGTTGAGCCAGATGTCGCAGCCGGGGATGATGGTGCGCGCGAGGTCGATGTCGTAGTCCTCGAGGAACACGACGCGGCCGGCAGCTGCGCCGCGGCTCAGCTCGACGATCGCCTGCATCACGTCCTTGCCGGGCGCGTCCTGCGGATGGGCCTTTCCGGCGACGACGATCTGGATCGGCAATGCGAGTAGGCGCTCGAGGTTCGAGTAGACGAGCCCGGCGCGCTTGTACGTCGCGAACCGGCGTGCGAAGCCGATCGTGAGCCGCTCGGGATCGAGGGATGCGTGCTCGGCGAGCCGCCGCCTCGACGAGTCGCGCACGCGCCAGAGCGCGTCGGGGTCGAGGTCGCGCGCGGCAGGCCAGTTCGCCCAGTCGGGCGGCATCTCCGGCTGCACCCCCGCGTCGCGCAGCAGGTCGGCCAGATCGGGCGCGAGCCACGTGCCGAGGTGCACGCCGTTCGTGATCGCGCCGATCGGCGTCTCCTGGTCGGGCCACAGCCCGCGCCACATCTCACGCGCGACGCCGCCGTGCAGCTCCGAGACGCCGTTCCGGTACGCGGACAGTCGCAGCGCCAGCGGCGTGAGCCCGAACCCGTCGGTGTCGGGGCCGCGGCCGAGGTCGAGCAGCCGGTCGTCGGAGATCCCCGCTGCGCGCGCGAGGTCGCCGACGTAGCGGAGCACGAGGTCGTCGCCGAACACCTCGTTGCCGGCCGGCACCGGCGTGTGGGTCGTGAAGACGGTGGTGCGGCGAACCTCGTCGAGCGCGTCGTCGGTCGACGCGCCGGCCTCGACGAGAACGCGTGCCCGCTCGATCGCGAGGAATGCGGAGTGCCCTTCGTTGACGTGGTAGACGCTCGGCGTGATCCCGAGCGCGAGCAGCGCGCGGACGCCGCCGACGCCGAGCAGGAGCTCCTGCCGGATCCGGTGCTCGCGGTTACCGGAGTACAGCGCGTCCGTCACCCACGGCACGTCGAGCAGATACAGCGGGACCGAGCCGACGTCGTACCGCCACACTGCGGCGTTGACGAGCTCGCCGCCCAGGTCGACCTCGACCACGACCGGTTCGCGGACGAGCCCGAGCTCTTCGGGATCGAGCTCCTGGTAGCGCTCGGTCTGCCGGCCCTCCTCGGAGACGCTCTGCACGAAGTACCCGCCGCGGTAGAAGAGACCGACTGCGACGAGCGGCACGCCGAGCTCTGCGGCGGCCTTCAGATGGTCGCCCGCGAGGACGCCGAGACCGCCCGAGTAGATGGCGAGGCGCGTGTCGACGCCGAACTCCATGCTGAAGTAGGCGACCCGCACGTCGCCGTCGTTCGCATGCGTCTGCGTCCACCACGTGGCGGTTTCGTCGACCGTTCCGCTCATGCCCCCGCGGGAAGCTAGCGAAAGCTGCGGTCACGCAGACCGGGCAGAACCTCCGCTACGCTCGACTCGTGGCCACGACCCGCGTCATCGAGCTGACGACCGAGATTCCGGGACCTCGTTCGCGGGAGATCCTCGAGCGCCTGCACGCGAGCGTGGCCGCACCGCTCGCGATCACGTTCCCGATCGCAGCCGCGGAGGCCCGCGGCGCGACGCTGACCGACGTCGACGGCAATACGTTCGTCGATTTCGCCGGTGGGGTCGGCTGCCTGAACGTCGGCCACTCCCACCCCCACGTCGTCCACGCGGCGCAGGAGCAGCTCGACCGCTTCTCGCACACAGACTTCACGGTCGTCCCGTACGAGGTCTACGCGACGCTGTCGGAGCGCCTGCTCGCACTTGCTCCGCTGGGTGGCCCGGCCAAGGCGGCGTTCTTCAACGCCGGCACCGAGGCGGTCGAGAACGCGGTCAAGTTCGCGCGGGCGTACACCGGGCGCTCTGCCGTGATCGCTTTCGATGGCGCGTTCCACGGCCGCACGTATCTCTCGCTGGCGCTCACCTCGAAGACGCAGCCGTACAAGGAGGGACTCGGCCCGTTCGCGCCCGAGGTGTACCGCGTCCCGTTCAACGACGTCGACGCCATCCGCGGCGCGTTCAAGACGCTCGTTGCTGCCGAAGACGTGGCCGCGATCGTCTTCGAGCCCGTGCAGGGCGAGGGTGGGTTCATACCGGCGACACAGGCGTTCGTCGAGGGCGTCCGCTCGATCTGCGACGAGCACGGCATTGTCATGGTCTGCGACGAGGTACAGAGCGGCTTCGCCCGCACCGGACGCTTCTTCGCGATCGAGCACTTCGGGGTCACGCCCGACCTGATCACCGTCGCGAAGTCGATCGCGATGGGGATCCCGCTCTCGGGCGTCCTCGGCAAGGCGGCGATCATGGACGCCCCGCAGGCGGGCGGTGTCGGCGGCACGTACGTCGGCAACCCGGTTGCGCAGGCCGCGGCGCTCGCCGTTCTCGACGTGATCGAGGAGGAGGGCCTCGTCGAGCGCTCGGCCGCGATCGGCGAGACGATTCGCACGCGGATGCTCGCGTGGCAGGGCCGGTGGCCGGCGATCCGTGAGGTGCGCGGGCTCGGCTCGATGCTCGCCATCGAGCTGACGGACGCCGAGCTCGCCTCCGCCGTCGTGGAGGCGGCGCTCCAACGCGGGCTGCTCCTGCTGAAGGCGGGCGTAACCGGAAACTCGATCCGCGTGCTCGTGCCGCTCGTGATCGGCGACGCCGAGCTCGACGAGGCGCTCGATGCCTGGGAACAGGCACTCGAGAGCACGCTTTAGGCAGAACGGGCGGGGGTAGGCTCAGCCCCGAATGGTTGGGGACGTTCTCGCCGACCGGTACGAGCTCGAGGAGCTCGTGGGCACTGGAGGGATGTCGAGCGTCTTCCGCGCGCACGACCGTCTGCTCGATCGCAAGGTCGCGCTGAAGATCCTGCATCAGCACTACTCGAGTGACGACGACTACGTCGAGCGCTTCAAGCACGAGGCGCGCTCGGCCGCCGCGCTCTCGCACCCGAACATCGTCACCGTCATCGACCGAGGCGAGTACGACGGCCGGCAGTACATCGTCTTCGAGTATGTGGAGGGCGAGACGCTGAAGCGGCTGATCGAGCGTCGCGGACCTGCGCCGGTCCCGAACGCGCTCGAGCTCGGGATCCAGATCGCGCGCGGCCTCGCGTTCGCACATCAGCGGGGGCTCATCCATCGCGACGTGAAGCCGCAGAACGTGCTCCTGAACGGCGACGGCCGCGCGAAGGTGACCGACTTCGGGATCGCGCGCTCGCTGAACGTGAAGCACGGGATGACGCAGACGGGCACCGTGCTCGGCACGTCCGACTACATCGCGCCGGAGCAGGCGCAGGGCCAGCGTGTCGACGAGCACTCGGACGTGTACTCGCTCGGTGTCGTGCTCTACGAGCTGCTGACGAGCGATGTGCCGTTCCCGGGAGAGAACTTCGTCGCGGTCGCCATGCGGCACATCAACGAGGAGCCGCCCTCCGTGCGCGACAAGCGCCCCGACGTGTCGTTGCGCGTCGACGACGCGATCCGTCGCGCGATGGCGAAGCGGCCGGAGGATCGCTTCCCGACGATGGATGCGTTCGGCGCGGAGCTCGAGGCGTGCCTCGCCGAGCTGCAGGCGGCCGGCACGCAGCTCGCGCGTCCGGTCGTCGCGCGGCCCCCGCGGCGGCACCGCCCGCGCTTCTCGCTATGGCCGCTGCTCGCCGCGCTGCTCGTGCTCGCCGCGGCCGTCGCCGTCGGCGCCGTGCTCGTCCTCCGCAACGACGGCAACGGCACGCCGAGCGGGGGGACCTCCGGCGGCGTCGTGCACCTGCGCGGGATCACCGCCTACGATCCGATCGGCGGCGACGGCGAGCACGATGCGGACGCCCCGAAGGCGACCGACGGCAACCCGAGCACGTACTGGCCGACCGAGAGCTATCGCACGGCGCCGAGCCTCGGGAAGGCGGGCGTCGGGCTCGTCCTCGACGCGGGCAAGAAGGTCGACCTCCAGCAGCTCGCGTTCACGACGTCGACACCCGGCCTGACCGCCGAGATCCTGGCGGGCAACTCGCCGAGCGGCCCGTTCGACTCGGTGGTCGGCCCGTCGCAGACGGTCACCGGGGGCCGTGCCGAGTACACGATCGGCGGCGGCGCGTACCGCTACTACGTGATCTGGATCACGCGGCTCGGCGACGGCTTCCAGAGCGCGCACATCGACGAAGTCACGGCGAACTGAGCTAGTAACAGACTGTTACAAGCGCAGTCGAACTGCAGCTCGGTTCCAGGGCCCCGAGCGGCGCTGCGCCTCGAAGCGAGCTTGTAACAGACTGTTACTTGAGCCTCAGCGCATGCCGGATCGAGACACGCCGAACGGACTCGCCTCGCCGGAAGCCGATCGTCTTGTCGCGCAGCGGGAAGTCGCCGGGGCCGACCGGGACGCGTAGGCGCGGGCGCACCGCGACGAAGCTGACGAGCTCACGACTTCCCGGCGTCGCCTCGAACGTCGCGCTCGGCAGCGCGTAGACCATGCCGTCGACCCACGAAGGCTCGCCTTCGAGCGCGAACAGGTAGCGCGCGCCGGGGCCGACGTGCTCGCACCAGTTGATGAGCCCGCGTCGGCCGTCGGTGCGGTCGGCGGTCGCGAAGTAGATCGGCCAGATCGCATCGTCGGATGCGAAGACGCCCTCGACATGTCGCACGTTGTGCGCGTCGAAGTTGCCGCGCGGCTCGAACTCGTCGATCGCGGCGTTGTTCGAGCCGTGCAGCAGGAAGCCGCGGCGGATCAGGTGGTGCAGGAGCCACCAACGCGGCGCATCCGAGCCGTAGGCGACGGTGCCGCCGGCGGGAGTCGCGTCGATCAGCGCGTCGAACTCGCCCTCGTACGCCGTCACATCAGGGAACCGAACGGGATGGAGCCGCCAGAGGTTCACTCGTCGGATAGAACCTGGATCCCGAGGCCTTGCGCGAAGAGCGGCGCGTTCTCGAGGATGTCGTTCCACGGCAGGCGCGCGCCGCGCAGCGACCCGACACCGACGAGCTCGGCCAGCGCACAGCCGCTGAGGTCGACGCGCACGATGCGGCAGCTTGCAAACGACGCACGGCGAAGCTCGCAGCGCTCGAACGTGACATCGGTGAGCGCCGCACCGCTGAAGTCCGCCTCTTCGAGCCGGCAGTCGCGGAACACGACACGCGAGAGCTTCGCATGGCGGAAGCCGCCGAAGTCCACGCGGCACTCGGTGAGGACGACGTCGTTCCACGTCGCCTCGGCGAGCTCGATGCCGGTCAACCGGCACAGGTGAAGCTCGATGCGCCGGATCGAGCCGCGCAGGAAGCGCTGATTGGAGAAGTCGGCGTTCTCGATCCGCGCGTCCAGCGCGTCACCGAGGCCGTCCGGCGGCGCCGCATCGGGATCGATGTCGGGTGGGTGCGGCGACTTCGGGGGCGACAAGGTGTCAGACACCTTAGGTGTCCGACACCCCTTAGAAGCGGAGAGACCGCCGCCGCTCGAACCGCTCGACCGCGAGATCCGCTAGCCGTTGCAGCAGCTCGGTGTACGGGACGTCTGAGGCTTCGAACAGCCGCGCGTACACGCTCGTCGAGGTGAACCCGGGGATCGTGTTCAGCTCGTTGACGAGCACCTCACCGTCGTCGCGGACGAACATGTCGGCCCGCGCCATCCCTTCACAGTCGGTCGCGACGAACGCGCGCACGGCGAGCTCCTGCGCCCGTTCGATCTGCTCGTCGGTGATGCGCGCCGGCACGATGAGGTCCATCTCGCCCTCGTCGTACTTCGCCTCGAAGTCGTACCACTCGTTGTGCGTGACGACGATCTCGCCGGGCAGCGATGCGAACGGCTTCAGGTTCCCGAGCACGCCGACCTCCACCTCGATGCCGGTGACGAACTTCTCGACGAGCACCTTCTCGTCGTGCTCGAATGCGAGCTCGACGCCGCGACGGAGCTCGTCGTCGTCGTGCGCCTTCGTGATCCCCACGCTCGAGCCGAGCCTTGCGGGTTTCACGAAGCACGGATAGCCGAAAGGGTTTCGCGGCTCGTCGCCGATCCGCAACGTGATGTTCTCCGTCACGGGGATACCGTGATCGCGCAGCACCGCCTTGAACACGTCCTTGTCCATGCAGAGCGCAGAGGCGAGGACGCCCGCGCCGACATACGGCACACCTGCGAGCTCGAGGAGCCCTTGCACCGTGCCGTCCTCACCGAACGGCCCGTGCAGCACGGGAAAGACGACGTCGACCTCGCCGAGCCGCACCGCGACATCTTGGCCGGGAAGACGGTCGACTGCTAACGATTCCGGCTCGGTTTGTGAGCCGGAATCGAGAAAGCGGCCGCTCTCCAGCGACCAGGCCCCGCTCTTACTGACCTCGATCGCGAGCACCTCGTCACCCGCCGATTCGAGCGCGCGCACCACGCTCTGCGCCGATGCGATCGAGATCGGGTTCTCGCTCGACCGGCCGCCGAGGATCACCGCGATGCGGCGCGTCACGGCGTGGTCGTCGTCGTCGTCGTCGTCGTGGTCGTTCCCTGATCGCCGCCCGGGTTCTGCTGGAACTGGCCGACGTGGATGATCACCACGTCACCCGACTGGGCGTCCGATCCCGGCGCCGGATCGGTCGACTGGACGATGCCGTCCTGCGCCGGATCGGTGACCGGATCGGTGACGACCGACGGTGTCAGGCCGGCGCCGGTGAGGAGCGACTCGGCCGCCGATTGGCTCATGCCGGTCACGTCCGGCACCTGCGTCGTTGCCGGGCCTTTCGACACCGACAGCGTGATCTTCGTGCCGGCGGGGACGTCGGTTCCGGCCGACGGCGTCTCGGCGGCGACGACGCCCTTCGGGAGGTCGGACTGGACGTCGCTGCGGCTGACTTGGAAGCCCTTGCCCTCGAGCATCGACTTCGCGTTCAGATACGGCTGGCCGGTGACGTCGGGCACCGGCACCGGCTTGGCGCCGCGCGAGACATTGATGTGGACGACGGTGCCCTTGATCACCGAGTCGCCCGCGTGCGGCTGCTGTGCCGTGATCGTGTCCTGCTGCTTGTCCGAGTAGATACGCGTGATCTTGGGCTCCAGCCCGGCGCCGGCGAGCTCCGTGAGCGCAGCCTCCAGGTTCTGGCCGACGACGTCCGGCACCGGCACCTTGGGCTTCCCGATCGAGACGGTGAGGACCACCGTCGAGCCCTTGCCGATCTTCGTCCCGCTTCCCGGCTCCTGCTTCGAGACAGCCCCCGGCGGCACGGTGTCGCTCGTGCCCTTGATCACCTGCGGGCTGAGCCCGGCCTGCGTGATCTTCAGCTTCGCGAGATCCTGCTGGAGCTGCAGCACGTCGGGCACGGCGACCGGCTTGTTGCTGTTCAGCTGGTCCTGGATCTTCGTGTAGAGGAACCAGCCGCCGATCCCGCCGGCGATGATCAGGCCGAGTGCGATCAGCCACGGCCAGATCGAGCGCCGACGCGGCGGCTCCTCGTAGTCGTAGTAGCCGGGCTGGCGATACGCCGGCGGCGCCGGCGGCGTCACGTTCGTGCGCGGGCGCTGGATCATCGTCTGTGCGGTCGAGATCCCCGCACCGGAGAGCACCTGCGTCATCGCATCCTCGGTCTCGCGCGAGACGGCGACGCCACGCGCGACGCGCGCGAGGTCCGCATCCATCTCCTCCGCCGACGCGTACCGCTGCTCGGGATCCTTCGCGAGTGCTCGCATCACGATCGCGTCGAGGTCGTGAGGGATGCCGTCGCGCAACTCGGACGGCGGTTCCGGCACCTGCGAAAGGTGCTTCATCGCGATCTCGACCGGGGTGTCACCGCTGAACGGGACCTTGCCGGTGAGCATCTCGTAGAGCACGACACCGAGCGAGTAGATGTCGGAGCGCGGGTCGACCGGCGCGCCGCGCGCCTGCTCCGGCGAGAGGTACTGCGCGGTGCCGACGATCGAGCCCGCCTCGGTCATCTGCGACGCGCCGGACCGGGCGATCCCGAAGTCCGTCACCTTCAGCCGTCCGTCGCCGCCGACGACGATGTTGTGCGGCTTGATGTCGCGGTGGACGATTCCGTTTCGGTGTGCGAACGCGAGCGCGCCGAGGATCTGGCGCGCATAGTCGATCGCGATCGGCACCGGCGTCGGGCCGTTCTTGACGAGCAGCTCCTTGAGCGTGCGGCCGTCGAGGTACTCCATCGCGATGTAGTAGGTGCCTTCGGCGTAGCCGCGGTCGAAGATCGAGACGATGCTCGGGTGGTTGAGCCCGGCGGCGCTCTGCGCTTCTCGTCGGAACCGCTCGACGAACTGCTCGTCGGAGGCGTGGCGATCGTCGAGGAGCTTGAGCGCCACGCGGCGGCCGAGCTCCTGGTCCTCGGCGAGGTACACATCGGCCATCCCGCCGGAGCCGAGCTTGCGCTCGATCACATAGCGAGTGTCGAACGTCCGGCCGATCAAGGTGTCAGAGGCACTCATCCGGCTACTTCACTTCGACGTCGCGGGAAGAAACGCCTGCACGAGCTGCTTGGCGATCGGGGCCGCGACTGCGCCGCCGAAACCGCCGGGCGAGTGCTCGATCACGACTGCTCCAGCCACCTTGGGGTGGTCGGCCGGGGCGAAGAAGATGAACCAGGCGTCGTAGATCCCGTTCTCGTTCGTCTCCGCCGTGCCCGTCTTGCCCGCCCAGGTGATCCCGGGGATCTGAACACCGGTCGCCGTTCCGCCGGTGATGACGGCCTGCATCATCTTGTTCAGCGTCGCCGCCGTGGACGGCTTCATCGCGTGCTTCCAGACCTTCGGCTTCACCTTCATCACGGTCTTGCTCCCGCCCGGCGCCGTCACCTTCTTGACGAGATGCGGTTCCATGATTGTGCCCCCGTTCGCGACGGCGGCCGCGACGAGCGCCATCTGCAGGGGCGTGACGAGCAGCTTGTCCTGCCCGAAGGCGAGGCGGCCCGGATCCATCTGACCTGCGTCGTCGAACAGGCGCAGGCCATCCTTCTGGAAGCGGTACTCGCCGCTCGGCTCGACCTGCGACGACGGGAGTTCGATCGGGGGCTCGGAGTAGAACCCGAAGTCCTTCGCCTCGTCGATGACCGCGCGCGCGCCGAGCTTCATGCCGACGTTGCAGAAGACTGCGTTGATCGAGTGCTCATAGGCCTGGAGGAAGTCGACGTGGCCGAAGCTCTCGGGTGCCTCCGGGTTGCCGGCGTTCGAGACGTGCTGGCCGTACTCGACGCAGTAGCCGGGGTCGAAGAACGGCGAGTCCTCCTTGAACTTGCCCGAGTCGAGCGCCGCCGCGGCGGTGACCGTCTTGAACGTCGAGCCCGGGGGGTACAGCCCTTGTGTCGCGCGGTTCAGCAGCGCCGACGTCGAGCCGGGGCACGCGCTCGGTGATTTGAGGATGCTCGCGTAGCCCTTGTCCGAGTTGATCTTGTTCGGGTTGTAGCTCGGCGACGAAGCCATCACGTACACCTGACCGGTCTGCGGGTTGAGCATGACCGCCGCTCCGCACTTGCCGGCGAGCGCCGACTCGGCGAGCCGCTGCACGCCGACGTGGAGGTTGAGGATCAGGTTGTTGCCCGTGACGGTCGTGCCTTTGAGGTTGTCGGTCAGCTTGTCGAAGATCGTCCCGAGGTTCGCGTTCGACGCTGTCAGATACGCGTTCTCGCTGCGCTCGATCCCCGCGCGCGAGCGTCCCTGCGTCGAGTAGCCGACCGTCTGCGACGCGAAGCCGTTCGTCGGGTAGCGGCGGTAGTAGAGCGTCTGTCCGGTCTGCTTCACGGCACGGTTCGCGGCAAGCACCGTCTTGCCGTCGGACGCGTAGATCAACCCGCGTCTGATGCGGAACTGCGCCACGCGCTGGATCTCGTTGTCTTGTTTCGCCGCGAGGCCGCCCGGCGCCCATGTCTGCCAGTAGGTCGTCGCGGCGATCAGCGCGCTGAGCAGGATCAGCGCGACGAGTGCGAGGCGGGAGATCTGCGCGTTCATTCGGTGTTCGCCCGGTGGGAGACGAGGAGCAGGCCCGCGAGCAGCACGAAGTTCGCGACGACGGAGGAACCTCCGTACGACACGAACGGCAGCGTGATCCCGGTCAGCGGGATCACGCGAAGCACGCCGCCCACGATGATGAATGTCTGCAGCGCGAAGCCGAACGTGAGGCCCGCGGCGAGCAGCTTCGAGAAGCCGTCGTCAGCCTGCAGGGCGATCTTCATGCCGCGCGCGACGAAGAGCATGAACACGAGCAGGAGCGCCGCGGAGCCGATCAGGCCGATCTCCTGCGCGAGCGCCGAGTAGATGAAGTCCGTGTTGACGTACGGGATCAGCGGCTTGCCGGCGGCCGAGTTGAACGTCCCCTTGCCGAGCCCGGTGCCGCCGTAGTGGCCGTTCGCGATCGAATAGAGCGACTTGACGAGTTGGTAGCTCTGGCAGTCCTGTCGGAGCGCTTTGCCGCCGGTCAGCGGGCAGTAGACGGTGTGGGTGGTCCAGGGGTGCAGCCAGATCGTGACGCGCTCCTTGACGTGCGGCACCTTCTCGTACGCGCCGTAGCCGCCTGCGACGAAGAGCGCGAGCCCGACGACGACGAACGAGAGCCGCGCGGTCGCGGCATAGAGCATCGCGAGGAAGATCCCGTAGTAGAGGAGCGCCGAGCCGAGGTCGTTCGACGAGACGAGCGTGAGCATGCAGCCGCCCCAGATGAGAAGCAGCGGGCCGACATCCTTCAGGCGTGCGCGCGCGAGCGCCTCGCGCTTCTCGCGCAGGTAGGCCGCGAGGAAGACGATCAGGAAGATCTTCGCGAACTCGCCCGGCTGAAACTGAATCGGTCCCACGCGGACCCAGAGCCGTGCGCCGTTCACCGTCGTGCCGATCCCGGGCACGCGTGGCAGGAAGAGCAGTGCGATCGCCGCGATCCCGAACAGGTACTTGTAGTTCTCGAGCACGCGATAGTCACGCCGTAGGCCGATCAGCGCGAGCGCGAAGAGGCCGACGCCGACGACGACCCAGAGCCCCTGCTTGAACGCATCGTCCGGGCCGAGCCGGTAGATCTCGGTGATACCGATCGCCGTCAGCACACCGGTCATCGGCAGGAGGTACGGGTCGGCGTCCGGCGCGGCGAAGCGCGCGACGAAGTGGGCCGCGAAGAACAGCGCGAGGAAGAACAGCGCGTAGCCCAGCGAGCCCCAGCTGACGAACGACTGCCGGGCGATGTAGACGGACGCGAAGCCCGCGCCGGTAAGGACCCCGACCGGGATGAGGTACAGGAACTCGCGGCTGCGGGGACGGAGCTTTCTCAGCGGGCGAGCCCCCACCAGACGAGCACGACGATGAGCGCGATCAGCGCCATGATCACGAGAAGCGCGAGCAAGCGCCTGCCAATGCCCGCTTCACGGGTGCCTGCCTGGGGGACTTCAGCTTCCTGCGTCGCGAGCGCCGACTGGAGATCCGTCGCGGAGACGACCATCGTGTCGACGGCGGACGGCAGCTCGGTGATCGCCGGGACGCCGTCCTCGGGATGGAGCGTGTCCTCGTCCTCGGGCGGCGTCGCGTACTCGCGCGTCGCCTCGTCCGGCTCGCGCAGCGCCGGGGCGTCGTCGGCCACGATCTCGAACAGCACGGCCGTGATGTTGTCGTCGCCGCCACCGCGGTTGGCGGCGCGGACGAGCGCCTTCGCCGTGTCGTCGAGGTCGCCGCGATTCGCCAGCATCACCTCTTCGATCGTCTCGCCCGCGACCATGTCGGAGAGCCCGTCGGAGCAGAGGAGATAGATGTCGCCGGCCTCGGGGTGCACGGTGAACGCGTCGACGTCGACGTCCGGGTCGGTGCCGAGCGCGCGCGTGATCACCGAGCGCTGCGGGTGCACCTCGGCGTCGCTCGCCGACAGCTCGCCGCGCCGAACGAGCTCGGCGACGAGCGAGTGGTCGTCGGTCAGCTGCTCGAGGGTGTCGCCGCGCAGCACGTAGGCGCGCGAGTCGCCGACGTGGCCGAACGTGATGTCGCCGGTCGGCTCGACGAGCGCGACGGTCATCGTCGTGCCCATCCCGCTCGTCGCGGGGTCGTTCGACGCGCGCTCGTGCACGCGGCGGTTCGCTTCCTGGACGAGCTCCTTGACGCGGTCCTCGCCGCCGCTGCGTGTTCCCGATTCGTTCAGTGCGCCCGCAGCGAGTGCCGACGCGATTTCGCCGGCGCGCGCGCCGCCCATGCCGTCCGCGATCGCAAACAGCGGCGGACGCACGACGAACGCGTCCTCGTTCTGGCGCCGCTTCCGGCCCGGGTCGGTCGCGAAGGCGTGGCGACCAAGCACTGTCTTTGCTTCGGCGCCGCTCATGTCGGCGCCTTCGCGTTCTTGTCGGCTCCGTCAAGCCTACGCCTCATGTTTCGAACCTCAGGTCGGTCTCGCCGATGCGCACGACGTCGCCCGGTGCCAGCCGCCGCTCGCGTGTGAGGCGGATGCCGTTCACGAACGTCCCGTTCGTCGAGCCGATGTCCTCGACCCAGATGCCGTCCCGGCGCGGCTCGATGCGTGCGTGGCGCGTCGACGCGTACTCGTCGTCGAGCAGCGGGATGTCGTTCGTGCGGCCGCGTCCGAACGTGATCGACTGCGTGTCGAGGACGATCTCGTCGCCGTCACCGAGCGCGGGGCTCGCGAGGACGACGAGCCGGCCGAGGTCGCGCGACGGGCGCGCCGGGATCAGCCCGGCGGCGGCCGCCTGCTGCGGGCCGAGGATCATCGACTCCTGCGGCAGGCGGAGGTCGCGCGCCGCCGAGCGGACGATGCGCCAGATGAAGAGGTAGAGGAGGACGAGGAACGCGATCTTCAGGGCGAGCAGCGTCGTCTCGACCTGGGTCGAGGCGAGCGTCAATGCAGCTCCCGGCTGAACACGAGCTCCGTCGAGCCGATCGTGAAGCGCGAGCCGTCCTCGAGCTTGAGTCGCTTCACCCGCTTGCCGCCCACCTCGACGCCGTTTGTCGAGTCGAGGTCGACGAGCCAGTACGTCGCCCCTTCCTGGCGGATCTCGGCGTGGCGGCGCGAGACGTTCGGGTCGGTCACCTGGACGTCGGCGTCCTTGGAGCGCCCGATCACGATGCGCCGCTTCCCGAGCTCCTGGCGCTTGCCCTCCCATGCGAGTACGGCGACTTCGCGCTGGACGCCGAGCTCGATCGCCGACGCAGGCTCGGTCGCCTGTGGGACCGGCGCTGCGGACGGCTTGTAGACCATCGTCGCGTTCGGCTCGACCTCGGTCGGCGGCCCTTCCTCGGCGCGGCCGGACGGCTGCACCATCCGCGTCGCGATCCCGAACACGCCGACGTCGAGATCGTCGTCGGTCTCGAACTCGACGCGCGGCGGGGTGAGCAGGGCGTACGACTCGCGGCGAGCGTGCTCGGCCAGGTAGTCGCCGAGCTCGTCCTGCAGCTGGGCCTCGTACGTGGCGAACTGCTCGCGGTCGCCGGGGGCGAGGTACACGGTGTACTCGTTCGGGACATAGACGCGTGACACCGACACGTTGCGGTGGTCGTCCATCTCCTTCACGAGCTTGCGCGCGAGCTCGACCGGCTGCACGTTCGTCCGGAACGCGCGGCCGAACACGCCTTCGAAGAGCGACTCGAGCTTTGATTCGATGCTGCGCAGGACTGACATAGGCGGCGGGGTTGTACCCCGGCAAGCAAGTTTATGTAGCGCGCTGGAAGGCCAGGATCGCGGCGGTCAGCCAGGCGGCTGCGACGAGCGGGAGCAGCGCTGCAGCCGGAGCGATCGTCGCGGTGAGGCTCAGCAGGGCTCCGGCGAACAGGACGGCGGGCCACGGTCCGCGCCCGCGGGCGTAGGGGAGAGCGGCTGCCGCCGTTGCCAGAACGAGGGCTTCGGCGGTGATCTCCGGGTGCGCGACGAGCTGGCTCCAGAGCGCGTGCGCGACCGCCGTCGGCCGGGTCGAGCCGGCGACGCCGAGGCCGAGCGGCGGCGTCGAGCCGTCGAACGGGAGCGGGACGCGCCGGATCCCGGCGACCACGGCTGCGAGCAGGACGGCGCCGGCCACCTGCAGCGACCGCCTGGCGCGTCCATGAGCCGCCTGCGCGATCACCGGCAGCAAGGGCAACGCCGCGAGCGGTGCGGCGAGAGGGCCGGCGGCGAGCAACAGTCCCGTGCGCGCGTCCTGCCAGTTGAGCGCCGCCCAGAGGACGGCGAGCGCGGCGTAGACGAGCGCGAGACCGATCGAGATGTTCGCGAGCGGGAAGAACGCCGCCAGCAGGGTGAAGAGCAGTGCCGCGCGTGGCGACGCGAAGCCGAGCGCCGCCGCTACCGCGGCGAGCCCGAGCGGCCAGCCGGTGGGGTAGAACGGCAGCGCGGCGGCGACCGCGCCGGATGCGACACCGGCGAGCGCGCCGGGGAGCACGCGATCCCGTGCGACCTCGGCGAGTGACTTCGGCGGCGCGGCGGGTCCTGCGCTGCCACCGCTGCGGCGGCGGCGCGGCAGGTTCCGCAGTTCGGCGGCGAGGCGCTCCGCGGTCGGCCGCCGCTGCGGGTTGGCGACGAGCGCGCCGTTCACCACGTCGAGGACGTGGCGCGGGAGGTCGGGACGCAGCGTCTCGAGTGGAGGCGCGCCGTGCTGGATGCTGCGCGATGTCTCCACGAGATCGCCGCCCCAGAAGGGGTGCTCGCCTGCTAGCGCCTCCCAGAGGACGACGCCGAGGCCCCACACGTCGGCGGCGGAGGTCGCAGGCAGCCCTGCCAGCCGCTCGGGTGCGATGTAGGCGAGCGTTCCGGGGATGTCGCCGAGCCCGGTGAGCGTGTCGAACTCCGCCATCTGTGCGAGCCCGAAGTCGAGGAGGCGCACGTCGATGTCGGGTGACTCGGCGAGCAGGACGTTCGACGGCTTCACGTCGCGGTGCACGATCCCGCGGCGGTGCGCATGGGCAAGCGCGTCGGCGATCTGGCCGCACACCTCGAGCGCGCCGCGGTCGTCGAGCTCTCCGGCGCGGAGCGCCTCGCGCATCGTGCGGCCCGGCACGTACTCGTAGGCGATGTAGACGTGTGACGGGTCCCGCGCGAGCGCCAGGATGCGCTGGCAGCGGGGGTGGCGGAGCGACGAGGCGGCGCGCGCCTCGCGCTCGGCGCGGTGGCCGCTCTTGCCCTCGCGGGCGACGATCTTCAGGGCGACGTCGAGGCCGCTCTTCTCGTCCCGCGCCAGCCAGACATGGCCCATTCCGCCAGAGCCGAGGGGGCGGATCGGCCTGTACCGGCCCAGGAAGAGCTCGTGCGCAAGGGCCGGTTGGGACACGCTGGGTTTCTACGGTGTCGCCGGTGCATTTCCTCTCCGGCCGGGAAGGATGGTCTAATTCGCCGGTGGACCCGCGCGACGACGAACTCGAGTTCGACTTCTTCGACGAGCCGGCGACGAGAGAGTCACAAGCCCCGTCGGCGCGTACGCGCCTGCCGCGGCGCGGCGGCCGCGGCACGGGGATGCGCCGCCCGGCCGGCCCGCCGCGCGGCCTGACTCCGATGCTGCGTCTCCTCGTCGCGATCGTCGCGCTGGTCGCGCTGTTCGTCGTCTTCGGCCTGCTCATCCAGTCGTGCGCGTCGACGTCGAAGCACGACTCGTACGCGAACTACATGGACAACGTCGCGAAGATCGCGCGCGGCTCGCAAGAGGACGGCGTCGCGGTCGCGAACGCACTGACCAGTGCGTCGAAAGCGGCATCGATCTCGGCAACGCTCCGAGGGATCGCAGACCAGGAACGCCAGAACGTGAAGCAGGCGCAGAGCCTCGATCCGCCCGGGCCTCTCCGCCCGGAGAACGAGCAGCTGATCGAGGCGTTGCAGCTGCGCATCAGCGGTGTGAACGGGCTCGCCCAGACGATCGACGCGCTGGCGCCGAAGAAGACCACCGGCGAGGTCGCGCTGCTCGAGGCGCAGTCGGACCGACTGCTCGCGAGCGACGTCGTCTGGGCCGATCTCTTCCAGGGGCCCGCGAGGACGGTCATGGCGCACGAGGGCGTGAAGGGCGCTCCGCCGCCCGACTCGACGTTCGTCTCGAACCGGCAGCTGTTCGCGGAGACGTCGTTGAACTTGATGCTGAGCCGACTGCGCGGCGCGTCGACCGGCGGTCAGGTCTCCGGCCTGCACGGCACGAACATCGTGGGGACGATCGCGCGGCCGGGCGGCAATGTGAAGCCATTGACGCTCTCCACCTCTAGCGAGAACACGATCACGGCGACACCGAGCCTTGCGTTCGCCGTCACCGTGGAGGACTCGGGCGACGCGCAAGAGGTCAACATCCAGGTGACGATGACCTTGAAGAAGGACGGCGGCGGCAAGCCGATCGTCCAGACGAAGAAGATCGCCGTGATCAATCCGGGACAGAAGAAGATCATCTCCTTCTCCGGCATCAACACGTCCGGGTTCTTCGCGGTGAAGAGCCATCTGGACATCGACGTCAAGCCGGTCAAGGGCGAGACTCGCGTCGACAACAACCACGCGAGCTACCCGGTCATCTTCTCGCTCGGCTAGTTACCCTCCGCAGGTGCACGTGACGGCGACAGAGGCGCTGATCGTCGCGATCGCGGGGGCAGCGATCGGTGCTGCGGGTCTCGGCTTCGCGGTGTGGGCGTCGATCCGCGTGAAGCGGGTGCGGGACTCGCAGCGGTCGCTGCTCGGCGGCGGGCGGCGTGATCTCGTCGACTTCGCGGTCTCGCTTCAGGGGCGGGTCGACGATCTGAACAGCGCGGTGGACGAGGTCGCCGCCGGGCTCGCGCGGGTCGACCGCCGAGTGGACGGCACGGTCACGAACACGGCGATCGTGCGGTATGACGCATACGAGGACACGGGCGGCCACCAGTCCGCGTCGCTCGCGCTGCTCGACTCGGCCCGGACCGGCGTCGTCGTGACGGCGATCCAGGGCCGCGACTACGCGCGGATCTACATGAAGGAGCTCGACCGCGGCCGCGCCGCCGTCGCCCTCTCCCCCGAGGAGCAGGAGGCGGTCGAGCGCGCGATGGGCCGCTGAGCCGCTCTGTTCGGTACATTCCGGCCAAGGTGCAGCAAGTACTCGTCCTCAACGCGAGTTACGAGCCGCTCAACGTGTGCTCACTGCGCCGCGCCCACGTGCTGGTCTTCAAGGGAAAGGCGGAGGTCGTCGAACAGCTCGACCGACCACTCCGCTCGGCCACGGACACGTTCCAGTGGCCGCACGTCATTCGCCTCGTGCACTACGTCCGTGTCCCGCGCATGGTGCAGCGGAAGATCTCGCGGCGCGCGCTGTTCGCCCGTGACAACTGGCGGTGTGTCTACTGCGGCACGGCCAGCAACCGGCTGACGCTCGATCACGTGATCCCGCGGTCGAAGGGCGGCGACTCGACGTGGGAGAACGTCGTCACCTCGTGCGCGCCGTGCAACCTGCGGAAGGGCAATCGCCTGCCGCACGAGGTGCAGATGGAGCTGTCGGCTCGCCCACGTCCGCCGGCGCCGGTGCTGTTCATCCGTCTTGCGACGCCGAAGATCCCGCAGCGCTGGGAGCAGTACCTCGCGCCGTACGCCACGCCCACGCGCGCCGCGGCTGCGTAGCTCGATCTCTCGGGCGTAAGCACGCTCGCCCAGCCGAGTGTTCGTGTATGTTCCCTGAGTGGCTGTTTCCGTTCGTTCGTCGGTTGTTCGCGCTGGGATTTATGCGCGGATTTCGTCTGACCGGGACGGCGACCAGCTCGGGGTCAAGCGCCAGATTGAGGACTGCCGCCGTGAGGCGGAGCGGCGCGGCTTTGTCGTCGAGGACGTGTACGTCGATGACGACGTCAGCGCCTGGAGCGGGAAGCG
>DATINO010000011.1:0-18033 GCA_035474195.1 Gaiellaceae bacterium | reverse complement strand
CAGATGATCGCGCCGTCCTTGAGCGTCGCCAGGTGCTCACGGGCGAGCACGTGCTTGTCACCCGTGGCCGTGCAGAAGATATCGCCGATCTTGGCGGCGTCCTTCATCGGCATCACCTCGAACCCGTCCATCAGCGCCTCGGGTGCGCGCATCGGGTCGATCTCGGTGACGATCACGTGCGAGCCGAGGCCGCGGGCGCGCATCGCGACACCGCGACCGACCCAACCGTAGCCGGCGACGACGAAACGCTTTCCGGCGAGCAGGACGTTCGTAGCCCGGATGATCCCGTCGATCGTCGACTGGCCGGTGCCGTAGCGGTTGTCGAAGAAGTGCTTCGTGCGCGCCTCGTTGACGGCGATGACCGGGAACTGGAGTGCCTTGTCGGCCTCCATCGCCTTCAGCCGGATGACGCCCGTCGTCGTCTCCTCCATCCCGGCGATGATCTCGCCGAGCTGCTCGCGGCGCGCCGAATGGAGCACGCCGATCACGTCGGCTCCGTCGTCCATCGTCAGCTGCGGCTTGTGATCGACGGCAGCCATGATGTGCGAGTAGTACGTCTCCTCGTCCTCACCCTTGATCGCGAAGACCGGGATGCCGTACTCCTCGACGAGCGCCGCGGCGACATCGTCCTGGGTCGAGAGCGGGTTCGACGCGCACAGCACGACGTCGGCGCCGCCGGCCTTGAGCGTCCGCATCAGGTTCGCGGTCTCCGTCGTGACGTGCAGGCACGCGGAGACGCGATAGCCGGCAAGCGGCTGCTCGCGCTCGAAGCGCTCACGGATCTCGGTGAGGACCGGCATCTGCCGGTCTGCCCACATGATGCGGCGCACGCCTTCGGGTGCCAGCGAGAGATCCTTGACGTCGTGCTTGGCGGTCGTTGCCATGAGGTCCTTTCTGCTTTGAAATCCGGGGCAGTGTAGTTAGGCGGCGAGCAGGCGCTCGTGCTTTCGCTGCTCCCACTCGACCCACGAGCCGGCGTCGTCGGCGGTCGCGAGCCACCCCTCGACCGCACGCTTCAACTCGGGCTCGCGGCGGAGCCGGCGAGCAAAGGCGAGATCCGTGAGCTCGAGCGCGAACCGCCGCCGCAGGTCGCGCAGGGAACGAAGGCGGTTCAGCTCCGGCAGGCCGTAGACCCGGTAGCCGGACGGGGTGCGCGTCGGGACGACGAGCCCCTGCGCCTCGAGATAGCGGAGCATCCGAGCCGACCAGCCGGTCTCGACGGCGGCAGCGCCGACGGTGAGCCGGGCGGACATCGGCCCAACCTTATCACAACCGTGTTAAGGTCTAGGGAGTCGACGTGCCTTCGCGTCCGTACGCGTCCTCGAGCCGAACGACGTCGTCGAGCTGCGGGGTCGAGACCTCGAGGATCGTCGTGTCCTCGAGAGCGGTCACACGATGGACGGTGCCGGGCGTGTAGTGGAACGCGTAGCCCGATCCCACGACCTCCTCGGCGAGCGAGCGCTGGCCGGCGTCGCCCAGCTCGAGCTTCGCCCGGCCGGACTGCACGAGCCACGACTCGTCCTTCTCGCGATGGAACTGAAGGGACAGCGCGTGCCCTGCCTTCACGAACAGCACCTTGCCGCAGTACGTGTCGGTGAGCGCCCAGATCAGCTCGTACCCCCACGGCTTCTCGACGCGCCGGACGTCGAAGCCCCAGCGGTCGAGGGACGCAAGATTCGGCGAGTCCATCGGCTGCGATCCTCTCACGTTGCGAGCCACTCCGGGTGTGACTCGACGTGCTCCTGGGCGACACGCAGCTCCTTCGGCGTGTTCACGGTCAGCCACAGCCCCTCGTGGCGGTACGCGCGCAGCTGCCCTTCGGCGGCGAGCTCCGGGAACGTCGACGACTCGTGGTCCCCTTTGTCCGGGAAGCGCGCGATCGCCTCCTCGCTGAGGACGTAGTTGCCGCAGTTCACCCAGTAGGGAACGCGTCCCGCCTCCTCGAAGCCGCGCACAACGTCGTCCTCCTCGACCTGGACGAGCCCGAACTGCGACTTCGGCTGCGCGACGGCGATCGTCGCGAGAGCGCCGCCGGCGCGGTGGGCGGCGAGCAGGCCGCCGAAGTCGACGTCCACGAGCTCGTCGCCGTTCAGCGCGAGCACGTCCCCACCCTCCTGCCGCTGCTCCGCCGCGAACTTGATCCCGCCGCCGCGGCCGAGCCGCTCCGGCTCTTCGACGGCGACGATCTCCGCGCCGAGGCCGTCGAGGAGGTCGGTGAACTTCGACCCCTCTCCCGCCGCGCACGCGAAGATGACGCGCGTCACGCCGGCCCGCACGAGGCGCCCGACCTGGTAAGCCGCGAGCGGCTTGCCCACGACGTCGACGAGCGACTTCGGGCGTCCGCCTGCAGCGTCGCCGAGCCGCTCGGCTTTGCCTCCGGCGAGGATGATCGCTTCCATGGTGTCTATGTCCTCGCCACCGGGCGCGACGGCTCCGGCACGGTGGCGGCCGGCTCCGCTTTGCGGCCGATGCCCTCGTAGGTGAAGCCCGCCGCGCGGGTCGTGTCGGGGTCGAGCAGGTTGCGGCCGTCGACGATCAAGGGCGTCTTCATCGCGGCATGCACCTCCGGCGATGCGAGCTCCTTCAGCTCGCCCCACTCCGTCACGATCACAGCCGCGTCGGCATCCTGCACCGCCTCGAGGATCGAGCCCACGATCTGCACGCCGTTCGGCAGCTTGTCGTCGCCGCGCACCACCGGGTCCCACGCGCGGACGTCCGCGCCTTCGGCGAGCAGCCGCGACGCGAGCACGATCGAGGGCGCTTCGCGCATGTCGTCGGTGTTCGCCTTGAAGGCGAGGCCGAGCAGCGCAACCGTCTTGCCGCGGAGCGAGCCGACGTGCCGCTTCAGCTTCCCGACCACGCGCCGCTTCTGCAGCTCGTTGACTTCGATCACCGCGGACAGCAACTGGAAGTGGTAGCCCGAGTTCGATGCGAGCTGTTTAAGCGCAAGTGAGTCCTTTGGGAAACAGGAACCCCCGTAGCCGATACCCGCGCGCAGGAAGTGCGGCCCGAGCCGCCGGTCGAGGCCGACGCCTTCCGCCACCGCGACGACGTCGGCACCGGTCGCCTCGCACACATTCGCGATCTCGTTGATGAACGAGATGCGCGTCATCAGGAACGCGTTCGCAGCGAGCTTGATCATCTCTGCGGAGTTCACATCGGTGCGCACGATCGGCGCGTCGATCGCGTCGTAGAGGCCGGCGACGGTATCGGCGTCGTCGGCCGCGAACGCGCCGACCACGATCCGGTCCGGCCCCATGAAGTCCTCGATCGCGCGACCCTCCGCGAGAAACTCGGGATTCGACGCGTAGCCGACGTGCTCGAGCCCGCGCTGGTCGAGCCCGACCCGCACTTTCTCACCGGTGCCGACCGGGACGGTCGACTTCATGACGAGAATCGGATGTCCTTCGAGCTCGGGCAGCTCGTCGACGACCGTCCAGACCCGCGAGAGGTCGGCGTCCCCGGAGTACGTCGGCGGCGTATCGACGCACACGAACAGGAACTCGCAGCCGACCACGTCGTCGGCCTCGAGCGTGTACGTGATCCGCTCCGCGTTCGCTGCCAGCAGCTCCGGAAGCTTGTCCTCGTGGAACGGGACCTTACCGCGCTGCAGCGCGTCGATCTTCGACGCGACCACGTCGCGAATCACGATCTCGTGGCCGAGCTCCGCGAAGCACGCGCCCGTCACGAGCCCGACCCAGCCCGCTCCAAAGATGCCCACCTTGCTCATTCCCGCGCCGAAACCTACTTCACGGATGTAAGGGGCTTGAGGCCCTTGGCGATGGAGATCATCGTCTCGTTCGACAACGAGTCCAGAAGCGTGTTGACCACCCAGTAGGTCGCGCCGTGGGCGCGGAGCACCACCATGTGCAGGTGAGAGCCGGAGTAGTAGAACTCCATCTCGCGGCCGCCGACCGAGTGGCGGAAGCTCCGGTCGGAGAGGACGGGCGCGTTGTCCCAGTCGGTCTCCTCGATCCCCCAGTACTCGTTGCCGCCGGTCCGGAAGACGAGGCGCACCGCTTTGTGGTTCCCGTGGCCGTCGATCCAGTAGCGGCGGATCGCCTTGTCGCCCGACTGCGTGTCGGGGTACGAGTTGCGCTCGAGCACGGTCGGTGTGTAGAGCGGGAAGGCGACTTTGCCGTGCAGCGACCGCAGCAGCTCCGTCCCCGAGGACGCGTCGTAGCGCACGACCGCGCTCTGGTGCTTCGGCACCACGTGGGTCGGAAGCGGCGCGATGTCGCCGTGGAACGTCTGGCCGAGCACGACCATCAGCATCGACCCCGGGTCGAGGCGGAGGAGCTTCGGCCGCCGCGGCAGCTTCTCGACGTCGGCCGGCTGCATCAGGTTCTGCAGCGCGACGGCGGCGAGCTTGGATCCCTTCTGCGCCGGGTCGTAGTAGATCTTCGAGTGGAAGACGTACGGCGTGATGTCGGGTTCGAGCCCGTTCGGTGCCGCGAGCACGTCGTAGCCGCGACCTTGTGGGCCGAGCTTGTAGGCGGCGTCTGCCGCTGCGCCGGGAACGCCGTTCCCGTTCACGACCGTCAACGTCACCTTCGAGGGAGGCGGCGTCTTCTGCTTGATCTTGATCCCGAGCGCTGCGGCGTTCGCGTTCTTGGACGACTCGACGTCGGGGTTCTGGAACGAGTTCACCGCATTCTGGATGTCGGTCGACGACGCCTGGCACCCGAGGGTGCACTGGACGTTCTCGATGCGGTTCTGGAAGACATGACCGGCGGGTAGCGTCTGCGCGAAGAGCGCGTACTGGATCACCTGGTTGCCGGACAGCGAGTGGCCTCCTTCGCCGACCTCGATGTTCTTCGTGATCGACCCGACGAGGCTCGGCAGCTCCAAATAGGAAAAATTCTTCGAGATCTGCGCGCGGAGCGCTTGCACGAACTCCTGCTGGCGCGCATTGCGGTGGAGGTCGTCGTCGGTGTGGCGGAAGCGGACGAAGTCGAGTGCCTGCTGGCCGGTCAGCTGCTGGTATCCCGGCTGCAGGTTGATATTCGCGTAGTCGTTGTAGTAGGCGCCGGTGTTCCTGTTGTAGTAGCGGCGGTCGACGTCCATCCAGACGCCGCCGAGCTTGTCGACGACTTCCTTGAAGCCGTGGAAGTTCACCGTGATCAGGAATTGGATCGGGAGGCCCGTCAGATGCTTGATCGTGAGAACCGTCCCGGTCTCACCGCAGCGTGAGTACGCGGAATTGATGCGGTCGTTGCTCGACGCGACGTATCCCTGCGTATCGGTCTTCGATCGCGGGCAGTAGATAGGTACGTCGAGGTCGCGCGGGAACGAGAGCAACGAAATCGTCTTCGTGGACGGGTCGGCACGAACGAGCATGAGCGTGTCGGAGAGCGACGGCCTGTTCGACTCGATGCCCGCCCGGTGGTCGTAGCCGATCACGAGGGCGATCGCAGCCTGATGGGCGAGCGGGATATCGAGCGTCTTCGCCGCGCGCACGACTGACGGCGTGTGTGCGCGCACCGTCGCGACCGACTGATGGAAGTACAGGTACGCGCCGCCGGCGAGAGCCAGGGCGAGCGACGAGATGATGACGAGGATGCCGATCACGATCCGCCAGAAGAGGCCGAGCGGCGTCTTCGACGGCGGCTGCGGCTGCCGGTAGCGCGTGACCGTGCTGAGGGTCCCGGGCGGGTAGACGGCCTTGCCGTTCCCATTGTGGGCTCCGCGCCCGACGCCTCGCTTCAGTGTGGTCCGCATACAAACGTGTGCGGCGCCACGAATGGCGCCCGCACGCGCCAGGATACCCGACCTCCCGGACCGACTTCCTGGCTACGAAAGGCTCTGTCCGAGCCAGCGTTCGACAATCGCGGCGGTTTCCCCTTTGCGCTCCGCGTAGTCGTCCAGCTGGTCGCGGCCGATGCGGCCGACCGCGAAGTACTTCGCCTGCGGGCTGTGCAGGTAGATGCCCGAGACCGCTGCCGCCGGTGTCATGGCGTAGCTCTCCGTGAGCCCGAGGCCGATCGCCTCCGTCCCGAGCAGCTCCTTCAGCTTCGCCTTCTCGCTGTGATCCGGGCACGCGGGGTAGCCGAACGCCGGACGGATGCCCCGGAAGTTCTCCTTGACGAGATCCTCGGTCGTCAGGTGCTCGTCGGGCGCGTACCACTCGCGGCGAACCCGGGCGTGCAGCCATTCGGCGAACGCCTCCGCGAGCCGGTCGGCGATCGCCTTCACAGCGATCGCCGAGTAGTCGTCCTGCACCGCCTCGTAGCGGGCGCTGAGCTCGTCGGCGCCGTGGATCGAGACGGCGAACGCGCCGAGCGTGTCGCCCGCCGGGGCGACATAGTCTGCGAGGCAGCGGTTCGGGCGATCGTCGCCGTGGTCGGCCTGCTGGCGGAGGAAACAGAACCGCGTGCCGTCGACAACGACGTCGTCGCCCTCGGCATGCGCGGGCCAGAAGCCGTAGATACCGCGCGGACCGAGCGACGCTCCCTGCAGGATCTCCCGCAGCAGCGCCTGCGCGTCGTCGTAGAGCTCGCGCGCCGCCGGGTTCTCGAGAATCGCGGGGAACTTCCCTTTCAAGTCCCACGCGTGGAAGAAGAACTGCCAGTCGATGTACGGGACGAGGTCGGCGAGCGCCGGGCTCACCTGGCGCACGCCCGCGAACGGCGCTCGCGGCAGGTCGTCGTAGCGCACCGGCACGCGATTCGCCCGCGCGGCGGCGAGCGGCAGCAGCGGCCGCTTGAGCTTCTCGGCGTGCTGGTCGCGGAGCCGCTCCTGCAGCACGCGATTCTCCTCGTCGAGCTCCCGTCGCCGCTTCGGGTCGAGCAGGCGCGACACGACGTCGACCACGCGGCTCGCGTCGAGGACGTGCACGGTCTCGTTCCCGTACTCGGGGGCGATCTTGACCGCGGTGTGCTGCCGTGACGTGGTCGCGCCGCCGATCAGCAGCGGAAGCTCGAGCCGCCGCCGCTCCATCTCCCGCGCGACGTCGACCATCATGTCGAGCGACGGCGTGATCAGCCCGGAGAGGCCGACGAGTGCGGCGCCTTCCGCCTCAGCCGTGTCGAGGATCCGTTCCGGCGGGACCATCACGCCCAGGTCGATCACCTCGTAGTCGTTGCAGCCGAGCACGACGCCGACGATGTTCTTGCCGATGTCGTGCACGTCGCCCTTCACGGTTGCGAGCACGACGCGCGCCTGGGGTTCCCGCCGGCCGTCCTGCTCGTCTTCCATGAACGGCTGGAGATACGCGACGGCGCGTTTCATCACACGCGCAGACTTGACGACCTGCGGCAGGAACATCCGGCCCGACCCGAACAGGT
The DNA here is from genome assembly GCA_035474195.1 of Gaiellaceae bacterium. Taxonomy (GTDB): domain Bacteria; phylum Actinomycetota; class Thermoleophilia; order Gaiellales; family Gaiellaceae; genus PALSA-600. Next base: position 10,747 of record DATINO010000011.1, on the reverse strand, counting down.
CGCCGACGACGCGCATGCCGTCCATCAGCGGACCTTCGATCACGTCGAGCGGCCGCGGCAACCGCGCGCGCGCCTCCTCGGTGTCCGCCTCGACGAAGTCGACGATGCCGTGGACGAGTGCGTGCTCGAGGCGCTTCTCGACGGTGGCTTCGCGCCACCTGAGGTCGAGCTCCCGCCTCGTTCCTTCGCCCCTCATCCGATCGGCGATCTCGACGAGCCGCTCCGTCGCGTCTGGGCGCCGGTTGAAGATCACGTCCTCGACGCGCTCGAGCAACTCGGGGTCGACGTCCTCGTAGACGGCGAGCTGCCCCGCGTTCACGATGCCCATGTCGAGTCCCGCGCGGATCGCGTGGTACAGGAACACCGCGTGCATCGCCTCTCGGATCAGCTCGTTGCCACGGAAAGAGAAGCTGAGGTTCGAGATGCCGCCCGACGTCCGCACACCCGGGCACCGCTCCTTGATCAGCGGCAGGCACTCGATGAACGCGCGCGCGTAGTCTTCGTGCTCCTCGATCCCCGTCGCGACGGCGAGCACATTCGGGTCGAAGACGATGTCCTCGGGCTCGAAGCCGACCTCGTCGAGCAGCAGCCGGTACGCCCGCTCGCAGATCTCGAGGCGCCGCTCGACTGTCGTTGCCTGGCCCTCCTCGTCGAACGCCATCACGACGACACCGGCGCCGTAGTCGCGCACGCGACGCGCGTGTGCCAGGAACTCGTCCTCGCCTTCCTTGAGCGAGATCGAGTTGACGATCCCTTTCCCCTGGATCGACTGGAGGCCTGCTTCGAGCACGCTCCATTTCGAGCTGTCGATCATCACGGGGAGCCGCGCCGCCTCAGGCTCCGTCGCGATCACGTTCAGGAACGTGCGCATCGCGTCCTCGCCCTCGAGGAGGTCGGCGTCCATGTTCACGTCGATGAAGTTCGCGCCACCGCGAACCTGCTCGAGCGCGACGGCGACGGCTCCCGAGTAGTCGCCAGCCTCGATCAGGCGGCGGAAACGGGCCGAGCCGGTCACGTTGGTGCGCTCGCCGACGAGCACGAAGCCGGTGTCGTCGGTGATCGCAAACGGCTCGAGGCCGCTGTAGCGAGGGCCGCGCCGCCTCGCCGGGACGAGTCTCGGGGACAGTCCCCGGGTCGTCTCCGAGATGGCCCTGGTGTGCTCGGGCGTCGAGCCGCAGCACGAGCCGACGATGTTCAGCAGGCCGTCGCGCGAGAACTCGTGGAGCAGCGCCGACGTCACGTCGGGCGTCTCGTCGTAGCCGCCGAACGCGTTCGGGAGGCCCGCGTTCGGGTGCGCCGAGGTCAGGCAGCTCGCGATCTGCGACAGATCCGCGACGTACGGCCGCATCTCGCGCGCGCCCAGCGAGCAGTTGACACCGACGATCAACGGGTCGGCGTGCTCGATCGACGTCCAGAAGGCTTCGATCGTCTGCCCGGAGAGCGTCCGCCCCGACAGGTCGACGATCGTGACGCTGATCCACAGCGGCAGCTCGGGCGCCTCGTCGCGCGCGGCGACGATCGCCGCTTTCGCGTTCAGCGTGTCGAAGATCGTCTCGATCAGCAGCAGGTCGGCTCCGCCGTCGCGCAGGCCGCGGATCTGCTCCGCGTAACTCTCGACGATCTGGTCGAACGTGTGCGTCCGGTACGACGGATCGTCGACCCGCGGGCTGAGCGAGAGCGTGACGTTGAGCGGACCGACCGAGCCGGCGACGAAGCGCTCGGGGCCGGCCGCTTCGCGCGCGATGCGCGCACCTTCGACGTTCATGTCGTACACAGCGCCCTCGAGCCCGTAGTCCGCCTGACCGATCGACGTAGCCGTGAACGTGTTCGTCGTCGTAATGTCGGCGCCGGACGCGAAGTACGCGTTGTGCACCTCGCGCACGATGTCCGGCCGCGTCAGGTTCAGCAGGTCGGGATCGTTCTTCACGTCGCGCGCGTGCGATGCGAACCGCTCGCCGCGGAAGTCGGATTCCGAGAGCCCGCGGCTCTGCAGGAGGACGCCCCAGGACCCGTCGAGCACGAGGATCCGCTCGGCTGCCAGGCTGCGTATGTCGTCGGCGACGTTTCGCATAGCTCTTTAGGCGTTTGGTGACCCGGTCGCCAAGCTGCTCGTCAAAGCTTTCCGGGGCTCAGAGCGTACCTCGCGACGTAGCTGCGGTGTCGGGAGCGGAAGCCGCCCGGCACCGTGATCAGGAGCGACCGGAGACCGAGAGCTGGTTCTCGGCGTGCTTGAGCCGCTGCTCGGCCTGCCAGCGGTCGGCGGTCGAGTCGCCCTTGTCGATCGCCTCGAGCTCGGCCTGCGCCACTTCGAGCTGCTCGCGCGCGCGGGCGTCGTCGATCTTCGATGCCTCGACAGCATCGTCGACGAGCGCGATCGCCCGGTCCTGCAGCACCTGGAAGAACCCGGGGCCGGTCGCGAACTCGAGCACCTCGCCCCCCGGCGGGTGCACGCGCGTCGAGCCGGCCTTCAAGGTCGCGATCAGCGGAGCGTGCCGCGCGAGCACGCCGATCTCGCCGGCGGCGCCGGGCACGATGATCATCTCGGCGTCGCCTTCATACGCCGGGCCGTCGGGTGTGACGACCGAGACGGAGAACGGCTTCCTATCCGCCATTACGCGTTGGACATCTGCTTCGCCCGCTCGACCGCGCCTTCGATCGGGCCGACCATGTAGAACGCCTGCTCGGGCAGGTCGTCGTGCTGGCCGTCGATGATCTCGGCGAAGCCGCGGATCGTGTCCTCGAGCTTCACGTACTGGCCGGGCGTGCCGGTGAACTGCTCGGCGACGAAGTTCGGCTGCGAGAGGAAGCGCTGGATCTTGCGTGCGCGCGACACCGTGAGCCGGTCTTCGTCCGAGAGCTCCTCGATGCCGAGAATGGCGATGATGTCCTGCAGGTCCTTGTAGCGCTGCAGGATCTCCTGCACGCGCGTCGCGACCGCGTAGTGCTCGTCGGAGACGATGCCGGGCTGGAGGGCGCGCGAGAACGAGTCGAGCGGGTTCATGGCGGGGTAGATCCCCTGCTCCACGATCGCGCGGTCGAGCACGACCGACGAGTCGAGGTGGGCGAACGTCGTCGCCGGCGCCGGGTCGGTGTAGTCGTCGGCAGGCACGTAGATCGCCTGGATCGAGGTGACCGAGCCCTTGTTCGTCGTGGTGATGCGCTCCTGCAGCTGGCCCATCTCGGTCGCGAGGGTCGGCTGGTATCCGACGGCGCTCGGCATGCGGCCGAGCAGCGCCGACACCTCGGAGCCCGCCTGCGTGAAGCGGAAGATGTTGTCGATGAAGAGCAGCACGTCCTGGCCGGCGTCGCGGAAGTACTCCGCCATCGTCAGCCCGGAGAGGCCGACGCGCAGGCGCGCTCCGGGCGGCTCGTTCATCTGGCCGTAGACGAGCGCGACCTTGTCGAGCACGCCCGACTCCTCCATCTCGAGGAGCAGGTCGTTGCCCTCGCGCGTGCGCTCGCCGACGCCGGAGAAGACCGACACACCGCCGTGCTCCTGCGCGACGTTGTGGATCAGCTCCTGGATCAGCACCGTCTTCCCCACGCCCGCGCCGCCGAACAGGCCGATCTTGCCGCCGCGCACGAACGGCGCGATCAGGTCGATCACCTTGATGCCGGTCTCGAAGATCTCCACCTTCGGCGACAGATCTGCGAAGGCGGGCGGGTCGCGGTGGATCGACCAGCGCTCGGCGTCGGGGCCTGCCGCCGGCTTCTCGTCGACGGGATCGCCGAGCACGTTCCACACACGGCCGAGCGTCACCTCGCCGACGGGCACCGAGATCGGCCCGCCGGTGTCGAAGACGTCGGTGCCGCGGGCGATGCCGTCGGTCGCGTCCATCGCGACTGCGCGGACGCGGTCGTCGCCGAGGTGCTGCTGCACCTCCGCGATCAGGTCTGGGCCGTCGGCGCGCGGGATGCGCAGCGCCGAGTAGATCGCGGGGAGCTTGCCCGTGAAGACGGCGTCGACGACGACGCCCTTGATCTCGAGCAGCTTGCCGGTGCTGGTTCCGTTCGTCGACACGGTTCTAGAGCTCCTGAGGGCGAGAGGATGCGAGTTTGACCTGCGGCTTGCCGCGAAGGACACGCGCGAGCCGCCGAGGCAGGCGCAGCCTAGCGGAATGCCTGTCCGAATTGGAGCCCAAGCTGCGCTCGTGGGCGCGGAGTGCCGCCGAAACACGTTCGGCGTGGTCGAGCGTTCAGACCCGCTGGGTCACCGGGCTCGCGAGCACGCGGGCTCCCTCCTTTCAGCTGTCGCGGACGAAACGGGCACGGACGCCGAACACCCCGGTCGGGCACGCCCCGCCGACACAGTCGTGTGAGCTCACCATGTCGAAGACACACATCGCGTGCGCGCCGTTACAGAAGGTGCTCTTGAAGCCGGTGAACCGCCAGCCGGGCGCGGCGACCGCATGCAGGCTCAGGTGCGTGCCGCGCACGAAGAGCGTGCGGCATTTCGCCGGGCAGTCGATGCCGTGCGGCTTGCTCGTCACCGTGCCGTGCCCCGCAATGGCGACCAGGGCGACGTCGCGATAGACGTATCTCGGCGGCGACGCCGACGATCCGGCGACGAAGAAACACGCGAGGACTGCGACGGCGAGCAGCTTTGCGCCGAACGTCACGACTCGGAGGATACTCGCCTCGTCCACGTACGCACCTCTTGTTACCGTGAATCGCGTGATTCGGATTCCCGAATCGCCGCGCCTCCGGCGCCGCCTCAAGTGGGCCGCGATCGCGGGCTTCCTCGTTGTTGCCGGGGTCGCCGTCGCCGTCCTGATCCCGAACAAGAGCCCCTCGACAGGGGCGGCCACCGGCGGCCGTGCACCGGCCCAGCTCGCGGTCGACACCCATCAGAAGCTCTCGCCGGCCGACCGGCGCCAGATCGACACGCTCCTCGACCGGTTCATCCCGGCCGCCGTGGAGCGCCGTGACCTGAGCACCGCCTGGGCGCTGGCAGGCCCAGAGATGCGCAGCTCGTCCAGCCTCGCCGACTTCCGGAAGGGCGATCTGCCCGTGCCGTCCTACCCGGCGAACGAGAAGAACTACCACCACTGGCGCGCCATCGACGTCGAGCGCGGCTCGGTCGTCCTGAACGTCCTCGTCCACCCGAAGAACCCGCAGAAGATCGGCACCTGGGTCTTCTCGATCGAGGTGGTCAAGTCGAAGAGCAGCTGGCTCGTCAACCGCATCTACACGATCGCGGTCATGAACCCGCCGGTCCGCCCCTCGACCGTCACGCACGAGCTCGGGCCTGCGGATTACGCCGCGCCTCCGCCGACCTCGCGCACGTCCACCACCGCGAGCCCCTCGAGCCACTCCTTCTTGCTGCCGGTGATCGCGATCTTCGCGATCGTGCTGCTCATCCCGTTGGCCCTCGGAGCCGCTGTCCTTCTGCGGGCACTCCGCTGGCGCAGGAGCGTACGGGCGAGCGGCCGGACCGAGCTTCCACCCCTCCCCACGAGCTATCGAGGAGGCACGGAAGAACAGAAAGAACTGGCGTCCCAGCCCTAACTTTTTCGCTGCTACCGTGGTCTATAGACGGGTATGACGGATTCGACGGGCATCCTCGGAGGCTGGCTGAACTCGCCGCGCAAGCAGCGGCGGTTCCTGATCATCAGCGCGGCCGTCTTCGCGGTCGGCGTTGTCACCTTCGTCTCGGTCTTCCTCCTTCGCGGTACGTCGAACGCGTTCCCGGACACGATCTCCAACCAGCCGGCAAAGCTGGCGCAGAAGGAGAAGACCGTCCGCGTGACCAGGCAGCAGATCGATCTGATGCGGACGTTCATCAAGACGGCCGTCGCCCGGAAGAAGCTCGCCTACGCATTCACGATCGTCGACCCCGACCTCAAGGGGACGATGACGCTGAAGCAGTGGGAGAGCGGGAATATCCCCGTCATCCAGTACGAGGCGGAGAACATCGACACCGCCGAGTTCGTGCCGATCTACCACTACCAGACGCAGGCGCTCTTCAACGTCGACCTGATCCCGGTCGGCCACACGCAAGCGCGCCCAGAGCTGCTTTTCTTCATCGGCATGAAGCGCGCCGGCGGCTCGAAGACCGGCAAGTGGCTGATCGACTACTGGCAGCCCCGCTGGCGCCCGCCCGTACCGGCAGCACCCGGCTAGAGCCCGGTGGGTGTCTGACACCCCTGGTGTCAGACACCAGTTCGGTGTGCCACCACGCTCAGGCTGAGCGCGCCGCCGCTCGAAAATCGTGTCAGACACCTCGGTGTCTGACACCCGTCGCGGAGCCCGCGGGCTAGGCGCGAACCGAGACGGGGGTGTTGAAGAGGCCGTGCACCGGGCCGTCGGCGACGTTCGCCGGCTGCATGGTCAGGCGCGGCACGGTCTCGCGGACGCCGGGCGTCGGGTGCGCGGCAACGACGACCAGGACCGGGGCGCCGGTCTCGATGTGCGCCGACGCCGACGCGGCGCCTGAGTTGTTGTTGCCGCCCGGTGACAGCGTCACCGCGGCGGCGGCCGCCACGCTCGCCACCGCCGTCAGCGCACCCGCGGCGACGCGGCGCACGTGGCGCCGGCCGGCCGGGATGACCACGGGCCGAAGGGGCTGCTCGAGCACGGCCGAGCGCAGAAGCTGCGTCTGGGCTGCCGCGCCTGCGGCGAAATCGCGGCAGTCGGCGCACCTGCGCAGGTGCCGGTCGAGCAGCGCCGACTCGAACAGGGACAGAACCCCGTCGAGCCGGAGCGAAATCGCTTCACGCGAACGGTCGCAACGTGCAGGTCTCACGGGAGGTAGGACGCCGCGAAGCTGAGTCTGTTAGTCACCCGGACGGGTGATCTCCAACCCGGATTCGTCAAAACGTCCGATGCGCCGGGTCGATCACCGACCCGATCACCACCAGCACGAGGCCCAGGGCGAAGAGGAGCAGCGCCGTCCGGGTGGCCTCGGTGCGCTCGTCGGAGGTCGCCCGGCGCACCCGCTTGGCCCCGAGGAGGGGCGCGCTCTCGCCAGAGGGGCCGGTGCCGCGAAGCGGCCCGCGGGCACCCATCACGAAGCAGCCGAGCAGCGCCACCGCACCGGCGACGTACAGCCCGATCGCGACCGACCGCCCGAGGCTCTTGCCGGCGAGGAGTCCGAGGAGCACCGACACGACAACGGTCGAGCCGAGCACCGCGGTGAAGATCAGTGCGAGCCGACGGGCAGCCTGGACGAGCACTAGCGGCGCATCGCCGGCTAGTCGGCGACCGGGACGGACGGCGCGTCGGTTCGACGCCTCATCTCGTCCTCCGACATCGGCCAGCGCTCGAGCGGGAAGTGGCACGCGGCAAAGTGGCTGCCGTGCTGGATCAGCTCCGGAGTGTCGACGTTGCACTTGCCGTCGACGAAGCGTGGGCACCGGGGATGGAAGTGGCACGCCGCCGGCGGGTTGAGCGGGCTCGGGACGTCGCCCTCGAGGATGATCTGCTTCCGCGAGCGGCCCTGCTCCGGATCTGCGATCGGCACCGCCGACAGGAGCGCGCCGGTGTACGGATGCTTCGGCTCGCGGTACAGGTCGTCGCGGTCCCCGAGCTCGACGGCGCGTCCGAGGTACATGACCATCACGCGGTCCGAGATGTGGCGGACGACGTTGAGGTCGTGCGCGATGAAGATGTAGGTGAGGCCGAAATCGTCCTGCAGGTCCTTCAGCAGGTTGAGGATCTGCGCCTGCACCGAGACGTCGAGCGCCGAGACCGGCTCGTCGCAGATGATCAGCTTCGGGTTGATCGCGAGCGCGCGCGCGATGCCGATGCGCTGGCGCTGGCCGCCGGAGAACTCGTGCGGGAACCGGTTGTAATGCTCCGGGTTCAGGCCGACGATCTCGAGCAGCTCCTGCACGCGGCGCTTGCGCTCGACGTCCGTGCCGACCCCGTGCACCTCGAGCGGCTCGCCGACGATCGAGCCGACGCGCTTGCGCGGGTTGAGCGACGCGTACGGGTCCTGGAAGACCATCATCATGTCGCGCCGCACCGGCCGCATTTCCGCCCGGCCGAGGTGCGTGATGTCGCGGCCTTCGAACGAGATCGTGCCGCCGGTCGGCTCGAGCAGCCGCGCGATGCAGCGCGCCATCGTCGACTTGCCGCAACCGGATTCGCCGACGACGCCGAGCGTCTCCCCCGCCGTGAGCGAGAACGAGACACCGTCGACCGCCTTGACGGAACCGACCTCTTTCTGGAACACGAGGCCACGCGTGACCGGGAAGTGCTTCTGCAGCCCCTCGACGCGGAGGAGCTCGCTGCCCGACCCCGTCGAGCTCACGCAGCGTCCTGGCTGACGAGGGCCGCCTTCTTCTGCGTCCAGATTCGGCTGCGTGCCTCCTCGTCGAGGTGGCAGCGGAACAGGTGGTCGTTCCCGACCGTCGATGCTTCAAGGCCGGGCAGCTCCGTCCGGCAGACGTTCATCACGAACTCGCACCGCGGATGGAACGGACAGCCGCTCGGCGGGTTCAGCAGAGACGGCGGCTGGCCCGGGATCTGGTCGAGCCGGGCGCCGGTCGCATTCAGGCGCGGCAGCGACCCGAGCAGGCCCCATGTGTACGGCATCTCGGGTTTCACGAACAGGTCGTCAACGTTCGCCTGCTCGACCACCTTCCCTCCGTACATCACGATCACCTGGTCGGCGAGCTCGGCGACAACGCCGAGATCGTGCGTGATCATCACGATGGCCGTCTCGTGCTCGGCCTGCAGCTTCTTCATCAGGCGCAGGATCTGCGCCTGGGTCGTCACGTCGAGCGCGGTGGTCGGCTCGTCAGCGATCAGGATCTCCGGGTTGTTGATCAGCGCCATCGCGATCATCACGCGCTGGCGCATACCGCCCGAGAACTGGTGCGGGTAGTCGTCGACACGCTGGTCGGCGCGCGGGATCTCGACCTCCCTGAGGATGTCGATCGCCTGCTTGCGCGCTTCCTTCTTCGAGACGTCCTGGTGGATCAGGACCGCTTCCTGGAGCTGCCACCCGATCGTCTTCACCGGGTTCAGCGAGGTCATCGGGTCCTGGAAGATCATCCCGATCGTGCGGCCACGGATCTGGCGCATGCGGGACTGGCTCGCACCGAGCATCTCCTCGCCCTGGAGCAGCACCGAGCCGCGGACGGTCGCCTGCCGCGGGTCGACGAGCCCCATCACGGTGAGGAAGGTGACGCTCTTGCCGGAGCCGGACTCGCCGACGACGCCGAGCGTCGCTCCCTGCTCGAGGCTGAAGCTCACACCGGAGACGGCCTGGACGACGCCGTCGTCCGTCCGGAACGACGTGCTGAGATCCTTGACTTCGAGAGCGGCGACCGCCATCAGCTCGGCCGAATCCGCGGGTCGAGGAATCCGTAGGTGACGTCCACAAGGAAATTGAACACGATTACGGCGATCGTGGAGAAGACGACGATGCCGGTGATCAGCGGCAGGTCGGCGCGGCCGTAGGCCTGGATGATCTCGTGGCCGAGCCCGGGCAGGTTGAAGATGCCCTCGGTGAAGATCGCGCCGCCGAGCGCGAGCCCGAGATCCATCCCGAGGATCGTCACCACGGGGAGCATGCTGTTGCGCAGCACGTGCTGCACCATGACCCGGCGCTGAGACGCGCCCTTGGCCCGCGCGGTCCGCACGTAGTCCTCGTTCATCGTCTCCATCACGTTCGCTCTGATCAGGCGGACGTAGAGCGCCGCGAACAGGATCATGAACGTGCACCACGGGAGGATCAGGTGGTACGCCCACTGAACGGGGCCCTCACACTGCGCACCGACCGTGCCCGGGAAGAAGTTGCAGTAGCCGGCGATCGGGGTGAGGCCGAGCTTGTAGCCGAAGACGTAGGAGAAGATCAGCCCGATCCACACCGGGTGCGCCGAGATCCCGATCAGGACGAGCGTCATCGTGACGCGGTCCATGATCGAGCGCGGCCGCAGCGCCGAAAGGATGCCGACCGGGATCGAAAGCGAAAGCCACAGCACCGCGCCGCCGAACACGAGGGACGCGGTCACCGGAGCGTCCTTGCTGATGATCGTCCGCACCGGCTGGCGGTTGACGAACGACTCTCCGAGCGATCCGTGGCGCACGAGCTGCCACACGAATCTGAGGTACTGCTTCCAGATCGGCTCGTCGAGGTGCAGGAAGTGCCTGACGCGGGCGATGTCGGCGGGCGTTGCCGACTTGCCGGCCGCGAGCGCCGCCGGATCCGAGGGGATCACCCAGAAGATCAGGTAGGTGATGATCGTGGCGACGAGGAAGAGGAAGATCGCCCAGAAGATCCGCCTGATCAGAAACTGCGTCATGTCTTCCTTCCTTCCGCCTGCGTCATGGGGATCCGGAGACGTCCTGGGAGGCGCCCGAAGGCGCCTCCCAGGAACGGCTTCCGGTGACGTGCGTTACGAGCTAGCCCACCGCCAGTGCGTTCAGGTACGGGGAGCCGAAGTACGAGCTGTAGATCCAGTTCTTCGTCCGCGAAGAGACGAAGTACCGGTTCGTCGAGATGACGTACGGCACGACCGGAGCGTACTTCGCCATCAGGTCGTGGTCGAGCTGTGCGTACGCAGCCGCGCGGGCAGCGCCCGAGAGCGCCGACGCATGGTCGAGGCCCTTGTTGAACGAGGCATTGTTGAAGTACGCGTAGTTGTTGTTGTTCGCGGCCTGGAGCTTGCGGCCGTCGAACAGCACGTTCAGATAGTCGAACGGGTCGAAGTAGTCAGCGCACCAACCACCGTTCGTGACGAAGTTGTACGAGGTGCCCCTGGTCTGGATCACCTGGTAGTAGTTCGTCGCCGGGGTC
>DATINO010000010.1:0-8958 GCA_035474195.1 Gaiellaceae bacterium | reverse complement strand
CTCCACCACGCCGATTCCCGGACAGCCGTCTCATGAGGCTGCTGGTCCTCGGCGGGACGCAGTTCCTCGGCCGGCACGTCGTCGACGAGGCGCTCGCGCGCGGTCACGAGGTGACGCTCTTCAACCGCGGCCAGACACGGCCGGAGCTCTTCCCCGACGTCGAGAAGCTGCGCGGCGACCGCGACGGCGACCTCGACGCGGTGCGCGGCCGCGAGTTCGACGCCGTCGTCGACACGAGCGGCTACGTCCCGCGCATCGTGCGCGAGACGATCGACGCGCTCGGCGACGTCGGCCACTACACGTTCGTGTCGTCGATCTCCGTGTACGCAGACGCGTCGGCGCCGCCGACGGAGACCTCCCCGGTCGCCGAGCTGAAAGCGCCGACCGAGGAGTGGCGCGAGGCGTACGGCGAGCTGAAGGCTGACTGCGAGGACGTCGTCCGTGAGCGGTTCGCGAACGCGTTCATCCCGCGGCCCGGGCTGATCGTCGGCCCGTGGGACCCGACCGGCCGCTTCACCTACTGGCCGGAGCGTTTTGCCGACGGCGGGCGCGTGCTCGCGCCCGCGCCGCCCGACGCCGATGCACAGGTGATCGACGCGCGCGATCTCGCCGACTGGATCGTGCGCGCAGCCGAAGCGGGTCTCGGCGGCACGTACAACACGGTCGACCGGCCGATTCCGCGCTCGACGCTCGTCGAGACCTGCCGGCGTGTCGCCGGAGTCGACGCCGACGTCGTCTGGGTGGACGGCGACTTCCTCGCCGAGCACGAGGTCGGCGAATGGATGGAGCTGCCGTTCTGGCTGATCGACCCGGCGTTCGCGGGGATGCTCTCGGTCGACCCGTCGGCGGCCTTCGCGGCAGGGCTCGAGCCGCGGCCGCTCGACGAGACGGTGCGCGACACGCTCGCGTGGGTCGCAGCCGGCGACGCACCGACCGACACGGACGCGGGGCTCGACCGGGCGAAAGAGCAGGCGATACTTGACGCCTGGCTCTCGAAACGTTAGTTTCGAAAGATCTCTTTCGACAACTCGCTCACCCTGACCGATCCGCGGGCGATGCGCGCCCTCGCGCACCCGACCCGCCTTGCGCTGCTCGACCACCTCCACTCGGTCGACCAGGCGACGGCGACCGAGTGCTCGGAGTTCGTTGACGAGAGCCCCTCGTCGTGCAGCTACCACCTACGCGCTCTCGCGAAATGGGGTTTCGTGAGTGAGGGCCACGGCGGCGCCGGCCGCGAGCGGCCGTGGCGCGCAACCGCCACGCGCATCGAGTTCCCGTCGGACGGAATCGAGGCGACGGTTCTCCGCGACGAGCTCGTCGCGCGCCAGCAGCAGCGCGTGCGCGACGCGCTTCGCCGCGAGCACGAGCTGCCCACGTCGTGGCGGCGCGCGGTGCAGACGTCGTCGGCGTCGCTCGAGCTGACGACGAAGGAGCTCGACGAGCTCGGCGAGCGCTTCGAAAGGCTGCTCGACGAGTACCGGGGCCGCGACGAGCGCCGCGGCACGCGCACGGTGATCGTCAGCTTCGGCGCGACGGCGGAACCGTAATGAAGCTGCTCCGCGACCGCCGGTTCGCGGCGCTGCTCGTCGCGGAGGTGATCTCCTCGACCGGCACGCAGATGACGTGGCTCGCGCTGCCGTGGTTCGTCCTGCGCACCACCGGCTCGCCGCAGCGCATGACCTGGGTGATCATCGCCGAGGTCCTCCCCGTCGCGGTGCTCGGCTTCTGGGGCGGCGCGATCGCGGCGCGCGTCGGCACCCGAAGGACGATGCTGACATGCGACCTGGCGCGCGTGCCGCTCTTCGCGGCGATCCCGGTGCTCCACGCCGCCGGCGCCCTCCCTTTCCCGGTGTTGATCGTGCTGGTCGCCTTGTCTGGTGTCTTCCTTGCGCCGTACTTCTCCGTGCAGCGCGCTGTCATCCCGGAGCTCGTCGGCGAGGATCAGGCAACCGTCGCGCAGGCAGCCGCTCTCTCGCAGGCGGCGAACCGCACCACGATCTTCGTCGGCCCTCCGCTCGCCGGCGTGCTGATCAGCCTCATGGGTACGGCGAACGTGATCTACGTCGACGCGGCGACCTACCTCGCGTCGTTCCTGCTCGTCGCCGCATTCGTGCGACTGCCCGAGGTCACGACGGACGGCCCGCCTACGGGCGTGCTCGACGGCGTCCGGTTCATGGCGCGCGACAAGCTGCTCCGGCTCTGGACACCGGCGTTCACGGTGATCGACATCTGCTGGATGCTCCTCTTCGCATCGCTGCCGGTGCTCGTCGTGACGAGCTACCACGCCGATCCGCGTGTCCTCGGCTGGCTCTTCGGCGCCATGGGCGGCGGCGCGCTCGTCGGCGCGTTCGTGTCGATGACGGTCGTCCGCAAGGTGGAGGCGCTGACACTCGGGGCCGCTGCGTTCACGCTCGAGATGGCGTCGCTCTGGATCCTGGCGATCCCCGCGCCGTGGGAGGTCGCGTTCACCGGCATGGCGCTCGCGGGCTTCTTCACGTCACTCGTGAACACGCCGGTGCACGCGCTGATCACGCTCCGCATCCCGCGCGAGGTCCGAACGCAGGCGCTCGCGTCGTTCGGCGTCTTCCAGTGCATCGGCGCGCCGATCGGGCTGCTCATCGCCGGCCCCGCTCTCGCGCACTACGACACCCATAGCGTGCTCGCCGCGGTGCTCGGGCTCATGACGGTTGCGGCGGCGACGTTCATCGCCGCCGCGCTGGCTGAACGCTCCTCTCTTCGCGCCGCGCTCGTAGACTCGACTGCATGAACCGCTTCGAGGGGAAGCACATCGCCGTCACCGGAGCGGCGCGCGGCATTGGGCTCGCGATCGCCGAGCGGCTCGCCGCGGAGGGCGCGCGGCTGACGCTCATCGATCGTGACGAGCCGTCGCTCGAGGGCGCGACGATCCGCGTCGTCGACATCAGCGACCGTGACGCGGTGTCCGCCGCGTTCACCGAGCCGCTCGACGGCCTCGTCGCGAATGCCGGCATCGGGGGCGGGAACGAGCCGGGCGACGACGACCGCTTCGACGAGATCCTTCGGACGAATCTCTACGGCACATACTGGTGCGCGCGCGCCGCCGAGCCGTTGCTCGCAGACGGCGGTCGGATCGTGATCACCTCGTCGATCCTCTCCCGCATCGGCGTCGCGGGGTACACCGGGTACTGCGCGTCGAAAGCCGGGCTGCTCGGGCTCACACGCGCCCTGGCCGCCGAGCTCGCGCCGCGGCGGATCCAGGTGAACGCGATCTGCCCCGGCTGGGTCGACACCGACATGACACGGCTCGGGCTCTCGCTGTTCGAGGGGCTGACCGAGGAGGAGGCGTGGGAGGTCGCAAAGCAGGAGGTACCGCTCCGACGCATGAGCGACCCGAGCGAGATCGCGGGCACCGTCGCGTGGCTCCTGTCAGGGGACTCGGTCGGTGTCACCGGCCAGGCGATCGACCAGAACAACGGCGCGTTCATGATCTGAGAGGCCTCGAGTCCGTCCGACGGAGGTCCTAGGGTTGCGCCCATGCTCGAGCGCGATTACCTCCGCCGCGGAGTCCTGGAGTTCGTCGGGGTCTTCGCCCTGATCTTCGTTGCAGCCGGTGGCGTCGCCTATGCGACCTCGCCGACCGACCTCGCTTTCGCGAACGGCCTCGTGATCGCGGTGATGGTGTGCGCAGCCGGCCCGATCTCCGGTGGCCACATCAACCCGGCCGTCACGCTCGGGTTCCTCGTCACCAGGCGGATCGCACCGATGCTCGCGGTCGTCTACTGGGTGGCGCAGTTCAGCGGTGCCGTTCTCGCAGCGCTCCTGCTCAAGTGGGTCATCCCGAACGGCGCGGAGACGGCGACCAACCTCGGTGTCCCCGCTCTCGGCGCGGGGATCGGCGCCGGCGCCGGTGTCGTGATCGAGGCCGTCCTCACGTTCTTCCTGGTCTGGGTCGTGTTCGCGACCGCGGTCGACTCGCGCGGCACGTTCAAGCAGATTGCCGGGTTGGCGATCGGTTTCGTGATCGTGTTCGACGTCCTGATGGCGTACCGGCTGACCGGCGGCGCGATGAACCCGGCGCGCGCGTTCGGCCCGCAGCTCGCAGGCAACCACTGGTCCCACTTCTGGGTCTGGTACGTCGGCCCGTTCGCCGGTGCCGTGATCGCGGCGTCGCTGTACGAGCTCCTGTACCTCCGCCCCGAGCGTCCCGACCCCGTCGGCCCTCCCGAATCGGGCGTCGAGGAGCAGGGCGCAGGCGAAGCGGCACTCTCGTAGCTCCCGTCCGGTAGCGTCCTGCCTCGATGCTCGCGCTCGTCGTCGCTTCCCTGTCGACCGGTCACAAGATCGGCCTGGCCACCGTCGGCGCCGCGTTCATCGTCTTCGCGCTCGTCTCGTCGTTCGTCCTGCCGCGCCGAATCCCGAACTTCCCGGGCCGCTTCATGGGCCTCTACCTCACGATCTCGGTGCTGTTCTTCGTCGCGATGCTCTCCGCGGTGCTGATCTTCGGCAAGGAGAAGGCGGAGGGCGCCGGGGAAGGGCACGAGACGACCACGGCGCAGACGACGCCGGCGGCACCCTCGGCAACGGGCGACGCGACCGCCGGCAAAGCCGTCTTCGCGAGCGCCGGGTGCGCAAGCTGCCACACGCTGAAGGACGCGGGCTCCCACGGGACGATCGGGCCGGATCTCGACCAGCTGAAGCCGGCCGAAGCCATCGTGCAGCACCAGGTCGAGAACGGCGGCGGGCCGATGCCGGCGTTCAAGGGCCAGCTCACGGCCAAGCAGATCCAGGATGTCGCGGCGTACGTGTTCACCGCGACCCACTCGTCCTAAAGAGAGCAGCCCAGAAATGACGAAACCCGCCCGGGGGAGGGGCGGGCATCGCCGCAGTCACGTCAGTCCGCCGACAGTGTCAGGGGGGAGCCGGCAGGGGGATCCTGCTCTACGAAAGGACTGGTGCGCATCAACCAGAAGGGTGATTTTTCGCGCGCCGTCGACGTCGGAGGCGGAGAAGGAGGGATTCGAACCCTCGAGGCAGGGATTTCCCCACCTAACGCCTTAGCAGGGCGCCGCCTTCAGCCACTCGGCCACTTCTCCGGGCGGGCGCATCGTACCGCCTACCCCGGCGAATCGAACCGCGTCGCGCCGACGCTGCGGAAGAACGCGAGACCCGCCTCGCGCTGATCACCGCCGGCGAGAACGCGTGCCTCCGCCTCGTCCGGCAGCGCGCCGATCTCGCGGAGAAGGTCGGCGGCGCGAGCGAGGTCGCCGTCGCCGTAGGCACGTACGACGCGAACCCAGGGGCGTGCACCGCGCTTGGCGACGGCCGCCTCGAGCCGATCGGCAACACCGAGCCGGTGGGCGGCCGCGGCGAACGCCGGGAGCGCGATGACCGCGAACTGCAGCTCCCCGGCGCTGTGGAGGAGCTCGAGGAACTCGGCAGCCAGCGGCCTCGCCCGCTCGGGATCGACGAACGAGAAGACGTGCGTCGCGAGTGCCGTTGCGTAGTGCCTGAGCTGCGGGTCCCCGATCGCGCGAGCCTCCCGCAGTCCGTGCTCGATATCGGTGACGGCGCCCGAGTCGTCTCCACGCGCTAGTCGAATCTCAGCCCGCACGCACGCCACCTGCGCGGCCAGGTAGTGACGCTCTCCTGCCTCGACGCGCGCGAGGAAAGCGTCGCAGAGCGCGAGCGCCTCATCCCACGCACCCTCACGGTAGAGCTGTTCGCTGATGACGCCTTCGAACCAGCGGGTCCCGACGTCCGAGGCGATCTGCCGTGAGATGCGTCCCGACTCGCGTCGGGCTTCGCCCGCGGCGCGGAGATCACCGAGCTGAATATGAGATACCGAGAGGCCGTTCGTGTGCCGCGAGAGCAAGACGAGGGCGCCCATCGAGCGCAGGAGCTCGATGCTCCGTTCGACGTCCTCGATGCCCGCATCGTCCTCGAGCGAGACGCGGGCGTTTCCGCGCAGCATGAGCGCCTCGGCCTGGACGTCCTCCAGCGCGAGCTCCTCCGCGAGGCCGACAGCGCGCTCGGCGATCGGCAGGGCGTCGAGGCTCGAGCCCGCGAGCATCAGCAGCGAGGCCGTTCCACAGAGAACGACACCGGTCGTCCTGCTCGGAGGCTCCTCGCGAACGAGCTCTTCCGAACGTCGCGCGTGCTCGCGTGCCTTCTCCGGCATGCCCTGCAGCCAGTAGCTGCGGGTGAGCAAGCGCTCGATCTCCGCCTGCCCCAGCGTATGTCCGAGCCGGCCGAGCTCCTCGAGTGTCTCGTGCAGGAGCGGCGTGTCCTCCGGTGCGATGTCCGTGCCGCCCAGGGGAGCCGCACGGCGGATCAGGAGGTACGGGCGCTCAGGATCTTCTGGCGACGTGAGCCTCAGCGCGGCGTCGAAGAACCGGCGGGCGGTGTCGTGCGCCGAAAGCGCCGCCGCACGCTCGCCCGCGTCACGGAACGCGCCTCTGGCCGCGTCGGCGAGAACCGACGTGCTTCCTCCGGTCGCCTCGGTCAGCTCGAGCGCCTGCAGGTAGTGGTGCGCGACGAGCTCCGCCTGGTCGTCGGATCTTCCGAGCGAATCGATCCAGGTCGCGACGCGCTCGTGCTTCTCCGCACGGCCGGCACGCGGGATTTGCCCGTATGCGACGTCGCGGATCAGCACATGCCGGAACGAGTACTCCATCTCGCTGCCCACCGAGGAGGCGCGGGAGCGCTGGACGAACTCCTTGCGCTCGAGGACGTGCAGGAGCTCCTCCGCCTCCCAGCGCGTCAGACCGTCGACGGCCTCGACGGCGCCGAGCCAGAACACCTTGCCGACGACCGCTGCGTCCTGGAGGAGGCGCTTCTCACGGTCGGGGAGCGCGTCGAGGCGCGCCGCGATGATCCCCTGCACCGACTCGGGCAGGCCGTCGAGCTCGCCACGCTCGTTGAGGAGGCGCACGAACTGCTCCGCGTACAGGGGGTTCCCACCCGCACGCGCCACGAGCCGTGCCCGATCGTCGGCGTCGAGCACTCCCTCGATCAGCTGCCCGACGAGAAGTGACGCGTCGTCGTCGGTGAGCGATGCGAGCGAGATCGCGAGCGCGTTTCGCTTGCCGCCTCCCCACCCCGGACGCCGCTGCAGCAGCTCGGGACGCGCCGTCGCGAGCACCATCATCGGGACATCGCCGCTGCGCTCGACGAGCGAATCGACGAAGTCGAGCATCGCGTCATCGGCCCAGTGGAGATCCTCGAACACGCAGACCATCGGTCCACGCTCCGCGACCAGCTCGAGGAAGCGCCGCCACGCGCCGAATGCCTCGTCGAGGCCCCTCGGCGTCCCCTCGGTGACGCCGAGTAGCGGCTGCAGGTGCCGGTCGAGCCACTGCGCCTCCTCGGCGTCGCGTGCCAGGCGGCCGACAGAGCGGGCGAGCTTCTGCTCGACGACGGTCGCCGGGTCGGTCTCGAGGACCCCCACCTCGGCCTTGACGATCTCGGCAAGCGCCCAGAACGTGACGCCGTCGCCGTACGGCAGCGACCGTCCCTGCCGCCACGTCGTCAGCTCCGGCCGCTCGTCGGCGGAGCGGAACAGCTCGTGGACGAGCCGCGACTTGCCGATCCCCGGCACTCCGACGAGCGTCACGAGCTGCGTCGACGACTCTTCGCGAACACGATCGAGCGTCGAGACGAGCAGGTCGAGCTCTCGCACCCGCCCGACGAGCGGCGTCGAAGCGCTGCGTGTGACGTCGACACCGAACCGCGAGAGCGCAGCGACTGCCTGCCACGCGGCGACCGGCTCCGCCTTGCCCTTTGCCGTCACCGGCGGGACCGCGGCGAACTCGAATACCTGTGAGGTCGTGCGGTAGGTCTGCTCACCGACGAGCACGCCGTTCAGCGGCGCCGCCGTCTGAAGGCGCGCGGCGGCGTTGACGACATCGCCCGCCGCCATCGACTCGCCCTCGTTCGCGCGCGCGTCGAGACTCACGAGCGCTTCGCCGCTGTTCACTGCGATCCGCACCTGGAGGTCGTCCTGCTCGCGCGCCCAGTCGCGGATCGCGAGCGCCGCGCGAACCGCGCGCTCCGCGTCGTCCTCGTGCGCGACCGGCGCACCGAAGAGGGCCATCACCGCGTCGCCGATGAACTTCTCGACGGTGCCGCCGAAACGCTCGAGCTCGTTCCGGACGTGCGCGTGGTACGGCGCGAGGATCGCACGGACGTCTTCGGGGTCGAGCTGCTCGGCGCGTGCGGTGAACCCGACGAGGTCGACGAAGAGCACGGTGACGACCTTTCGCTCCTCCCGGCCGCGCGGCACGGTCGAGTCTGCGCCGCAGAACGGGCAGAAGCGGAACTCCTGCTCGATCGAGCGCCCGCAGGCGGTACAGCTGGGCATGGGTCAGTTTAGGACGACGGGCCTCGACCGTTTGCACGGCGAGGCCCGAGGCCCGGCGAGACGGAGGGAGAGGGATTTGAACCCTCGACGCACCTTTCGGCACGTACGCGATTTCCAGTCGCGCTCCTTAGACCGCTCGGACACCCCTCCGAGCGGCGCCATCCTAGCCGCCGCGCGTTTCGGCGATCGCTGCGCGCAAGTGCGCGGCGCCGTCGGGCTCGAGCACCGCGCCGTGCGGGATGACGAGCCGCTCGATCGGCAGCTCGGCGAGGCGCTCGAGCGCCGGCAAGAGTCGCGTGGCGTCCGCCTCGTCGACGAACACGTGCACCTGCTCGCCGGTGCCGCTGATCACGTCGCCGGTGACGAGCGTCGCGTGCTCCGGGATCCAGAAGACGACCTGCTGAGGCTCGCCGTCGAGCTCGATCGCCTCGATCCCCTCAGGTAGGTCTCGCGTCGTCGCGGGGTCGGGTCGCTTTGGCGGCCACCATGCGTTCGGCGGCGCCCAGACGGACGCGTCGTAGCGTTCGACGAAGTCGGGCGTGCCTCGGTAGTGCGCGCCCTGCGTGAGCAGCACGAGCACCTGCTTGCCGTGCGGGTCGAACGAGTCGTCGGGAGGGAGA
>DATINO010000009.1:0-2635 GCA_035474195.1 Gaiellaceae bacterium | reverse complement strand
TCGAGCTCACGTTCGGAGCCGAGCTCCTTCGCATGCGGCTCGATGTCGCGGAGCGTCCTGCGGACCAGTTGCGCGACGGGCACCCGGTTGCGGCGGCCGGTGGCGAGATCCATGATCGGCGCCTCGAGCCCATAGCGCGCCGCGAGCCACTTGTTCTCGGTCGTCAGCAGGCGGTGCCACGTCGGGATCTCGCGTCCGGCGTCGTAGAGCTCGCACTGCATCTTCACGAGTGCCTGGAAGAACGCGGTGATCGCGACCACGTCCTCGAGCCGCGTGACGGCGTCGCACACGCGCATCTCGATCGTGCCGAGCCGCGGGTGCGGACGGATGTCCCACCAGATATGCGTGTAGTCCGCGATGCAGCCGGTGCGTTCCAGCTGGCCGACGACCTCGGCATAGTCGGCGTAGTCGCGAAAGCGCGGCGGCGGGCCAGACCGTGGGAACGCGGCGAACACCATCTGGCGGCTCGACGAGAGCCCCGTCGGCTCGCCGCGCCAGAACGGTGACGACGCCGACAGCGCGAGCATCTGCGGCAGGTACACGAGCAGGCCGTTCATCACCTGCACGGCCTTCTCGGGATCGTCGACGGCCACGTGCATGTGCATGCCGAAGATCAGCTCGCGCCTCGCGATGTACTGCAGTTGGTCGACGAGGTTGCGGTAGCGGTCGCGCGCCGTGATCCGCTGGCGCTCGAACAGCGAGAACGGATGCGTGCCTGCCGAGCCGAAGCGGCAGCCCTCTGCCCGCGCGATGTCCGCGACATAGCCGCGGAGCTGCGCGAGCGAGTGCATCACGTCCGCCGCGGTGCGGCAGACGGGCGTCGTCACCTCGAGCACGGACTGCATCAGCTCTGCGTGGAGGCGGTCCTCGTGCTCCCCTTCCTCGACGGCGGCGAGCACGGAGTCGATGTGCTGAACGAGATCCCACGTCTCGGGATCGAGCAGCATGTACTCCTCCTCGACACCGAGCGTGTACGGGTCGCCCTGGCCGAACTTGTGGTCGAGGACGCTCGCGTGCTCGGCGCTCGTCCCGATCGAGCCCTTGCCCGTGATCGACGGCGGGAAGATCTGCTTCACGAGGGCAGTATCACCGCTTCCGCCTCGATCTCCACGAGCCAGCGCGGATCCAGCAGTTGCGTGACGATTCCCGTCGTCGCAGGCCGCGCCCGCGCGAACGCCTCGCCGTGCGCCCGGCCGACGTCGTCGATGAACGCCGCGTCCGTGACGTAGATCCGCGTGCGGACGACGTCGTCGAGGCTCGAGCCCGCCTCGTGGAGCGCGCGCTCGATGATCGCCAGGCAGACCTTCGCCTGGTCGTACGGGGTGGCGGGCGGATCGACGTCGCCGGGCATGATCGGCGCCGTCCCGGAGACCCAGACGCGGTCGCCGATGCGCACCGCGCGCGAGTAGCCGACGCGCTGTTCGAAGGCGGCGCCGGAGGTGATGAGCTGGCGTTCCATGTCGCTAGTGTCGCCGTTCGTGGACGCGTTGCGCCAGGTTGAGGGGTGGCCGTGCGAGCACGCCGCGGTTGCCGTCACCGGCGTAGCCGAGGCATCGGTGGGCGATCGCGCCCACCGGTTCCCGTGGGCGTCGGTGACGAAGGTGGCGTCCGCGGTTGCGTTCCTCGTCGCGGCGGAGGAAGGGATCGTCGATCTCGACGAGGCGGCCGGCCCTCCTGGTTCGACGTTCAGGCACCTGCTGGCCCACGCGTCGGGCCTGCCGTTCGACCGCGGCGCTCCGATCGCGCGACCGGGCGCGCGGCGCATCTACTCGAACTACGGCTTCGAAGTGGCTGCGGCGTTCGTCGCGGAGCGGGCCGGCATGCCGTTCACGGATTACTTCGCGCACGTGTGGGGCGAGACGACGGCGGTGTTGTCCGGCTCGGCCGGCTCGGGCGTCGAGGGGACGCTCGACGACTTGCTCGCGATCGCGCACGAGTTGCGCGAGCCGACGCGCATCGCGGCGGAGACGCTGGAAGAGGCATCCACGGTGCAGTTCCCTGGGCTCGTCGGCGTGCTGCCCGGCTTCGGGGCGGCAGGAGCCGAACGACTGGGGGCTCGGCGTCGAGATACGCGATCACAAGTCGCCACACTGGACGGGGGCGCGGAACTCGCCGCAGACGTTCGGCCACTTCGGCCGCGCCGGCACGTTCCTGTGGGTCGACCCCGGCGCGGACGTCGCGCTCGCGTGCCTCACCGACCTCGCGTTCGGCGACTGGGCCGCCGAGGCGTGGCCGCGCCTCGCCGACTCAGTCCTGCAAGAAGCCAAGCAGTAGCCGGTTGAGCTCGTCGGGCTGGTCGATGCCGACCAGATGGCCCGCGTCCGGCACGACCGCGAGCTCCGAATCCGGGATGTGCTCCGCGAGGTGGTGCGCGATCGCGCGGAAGTCGGGCTTGTCGTTCTCACCGACGACGACGAGGGTCGGGATCGCGAGCGACTCGAGCGGCGCCATGTCCGGCCACAGCACCTCCGGCTCCTCGTGCGCGGACTGCAGGTCGATCGCGAGGCGCTGCTGCGGCCGCACCTCGTCGTGATGCTCGGGGAGAACCCAGAAGTCGAGGTTCACCTGTGTTGCAAGGTCGAAGTCGCCCGCGTCCCACGCCTCCTCCTCGGCCGCCCAGTAGTTGCGCATCTCC
>DATINO010000008.1:0-11388 GCA_035474195.1 Gaiellaceae bacterium | reverse complement strand
CTCGAAGGCTCGGCAGGCGCAGTCGAAGCTCAAACAGATCGAGAAGCTGCAGGCGAGCCGGGTGCACGCGCCGGATCACCGCCGGCGCTCGATGGGGTTCGAGTTCCTGAAGCCCGCGCGCTCGGGACGCGACGTGGCGGTCGGCGAGGGGCTGCGCATCCGCGCTGGCGAAAAGCCGCTGCTCGACGACGCCGCGTTCGCGATCGAGCGCGGCGAGCACGTCGCGCTCGTCGGCCCGAACGGGTCCGGCAAGACGACGCTGCTCGAGACGCTGCTCGGCCGGCGTGACCCGGCGAGCGGGAAGATCCGCCTCGGCCACGGCGTCGAGGCGGCGTACTTCTCGCAGCACGAAGCGGAGCTCGACGAGCGAGGCTCCGTGCTCGAGGCAGCGATGTCGGGAACCGGCCTGAAGCGGCCGGAAGCCCAGTCGTTGCTCGGACGGTTCCTCTTCTCGGGCTGGGACGAGCACGAGAAGCGGGTGGTCGCGCTCTCCGGCGGTGAGCGCCGCCGGCTCGCGCTCGCGATCGTCGTGGCCTCCGGCGCGAACTTCCTCGTGCTCGACGAGCCGACGAACCATCTCGACCTCGAGTCGCGCGAGTCGCTCGAAGCGGCACTCGAGGCATTTCCCGGGACCGTGCTGCTCGTGTCGCACGACCGCGCGCTGCTCGACGCGGTCGCCGACCGGCTGCTCGCCGTCGAAGACCGGGCGATCGCGTCGTACCCCGGCGGGTGGGCGGACTACGTCCGCGCCCAGGAAGCGCAGGACGCGCCGCCTGCGCCCGCGACCAAGGCGCCGAGACCGGAGCGTCCGAAACGCGCGGCGAAGCCGAAGCCGTCGGCGCTCGACCAGGTCGAGGCGGAGGTGGAGAAGGCGGAGGCGCGCCTCGCCGACGTGGAGCAGAAGCTCGCGACCGACTGGTCGGACGTCGAGCTGGTCGCCGCGCACAAGCGGGCGCGGGACGAGCTCGACACGCTGCTCAGGCGGTGGGAATCACTGTTCCAAGCGAGCGGATCGACGCCTCGGTGATCGGGTCGGCGACGAGAATCGCCTCGTCCGCCCCGGCGTGCTCCAACCCTCTCAGGTGTTCTTCTAGCGCTTCCGCGGGCACCGCCGGAGCGCCTGTGTCGTTGTTCCGCAGGCCGGCGCTCTCGACCGAGACGAAGACGCACGCGCTCCGCTCGAGCGTCGCGGGGTCGCGACCGACCCGCTCCGCGGCTGCAGAGGTCCCGGCGTTCTCGGCGGCGAAGCCTTCGACCGTGTTGCCGTAGCGCGAGAACCAGGTGTTCCAGCTGTCGACGTGCGGCAGCCCGATCGAAAGCATCCGCGGCGCATTCGCGCCGAGCATCAGCTTCGGTGTCGTCGCCGGCTTCGGCAGCAGGACGGCGTCGTCGACGCGGTGGTAACGCCCCTCGAACGTGACGTGCTCGCCGGCGAGCAGGCCTCGGACGATCGTGAACGCCTCCTCGAACCGGGAGACGAGGTGGTCGAACGGCAGCCCGAACGCGCGGAACTCGACGTCGTTCCAGCCGCAGCCGAGCCCGAGCACGAGCCGGCCCGCAGAAAGCTGGTGCGTCGCGGCCGCCATACGCGCCAACACGCCGGGCGGATGGAACGCGGTGCACGCGACGAGCGGACCGAGCTCGATGCGCTCGGTGATCCCGGCGAGCCAAGCGAGCGTCGTCCACGCGTCCCACGGGCCGCGAAGCGGGTCGCGGTACAGCAGATGGTCGCCGACCCACAGCGAGTCGAAGCCCACGTCCTCAGCGGCGCGCGCCATCGCCTCGACCTCTTCACGGCTCGCTTCGTACTCCACCTCCGGCAGCTGGATGCCGACCCTCACGCCGCCCAGAACTCCTCGAACGCCGGTGGGTCGGACGGGATCGCGACGATCCGCTGCCAGATGCCGCCCGAGTGATCGATCAGCAGCACCTGGTCGATGTCGAGCTCGCGCCCCTCACGCTTGCCCTGCGCGCGGTAGACGGCGGCGGCGTGCGCGTCGTCGCTCAGCGACCACTTGAGCGTCGACAGGTACGTGCCGCCCGTGAGGCGGCGCGTCTCGCGAAACAGGGTGAAGATCTGCTCGCGGCCCTCGTAGACGTTCGCGACGGGGACCGTGCCGTTGACGATCCAGACCGCGTCCTCGGCGATCACCTCGAACAGCGCGCGCGGATCGCCGCCGCGGAATGCGTCGAAGACGCGCCGGATCCCGTCGTCAGCGCTCAAGCGGTGCGAGCGTGAGGCCGTAGCCCTCGAGCTGTGAGTGGTAGAGCTCGGCGAGCTCGCGATGGCCCGACCAGACGATCGCCTGGCCGGTCGAGTGGATCTTGTTCGCGAGCGCCATGCCCTTGGTGTAGTCGACGCCGGGAACCGTCTGCGCGAGCGCGAACGCCACGCCCTCGAAGGTGTTGTGGTTGTCGTTGCGAACGATGACGCGCCACGCGTCGCCGGTACCGGAGCCCGACCCCGTCCGCGCACGTTCCTTGGGAGGTGTGAGCGTGCTCGTCATTCCGTACCGAGCGTATCGACCACGGCCTCGGCGATCACCTTCAGCGGCCGGCCGGACACCTGGCTGGCGCGCCGCAGCCGGTCGAAAGCCTCCGCTTCGCTGAGGTTCTCCTTCTCCATCAGGAGCCCCTTCGCGCGCTCGATCGCCTTGCGGGCGGCGAGCGCGTCGGCGAGCGACTCGGCCTCCTCGCGGACGGCGGCAAGCTCGGCATGCCGCGCCCGGGCGGTCTCGATCGCGGGCACGAGGTCCTGTTCGCGAAACGGCTTGACGAGGTAGCCGAAGACGCCGGCCTCGACCGCGCGCGCCACGAGCTCCTGCTGGCCGTAGGCGGTCAGCAGGACGATCGGCATCGGGTGGTCGTCGAGGATCCGCTTCGCGGCTTCGATCCCGTCGAGCCGCGGCATCTTCACGTCCATGATCGCGAGGTCGGGCGCGAGCTCACGGGCGAGCGCGACCGCCTCCTCCCCGTCGCGCGCCTCGCCGGCGACCTCGTGGCCGGCGCGTTCGAGCAGGTCGCGGAGGTCGAGGCGGATGATCGTCTCGTCCTCGGCGATCAGGATCCGCATCGGAGGGTTGTACACCCTGGCCGAAGGGCTAGTGGCGGAACGGCGGCCGGGGAGCAGGATGAGAGCTGCGGTGTGGGAGGCCCGCTCGAAGGCTCCTGCGGTGGCCCTCGCCTGGCCTCCCGCGCCGCAAACGTTCTCCTTCCTATACTCCGACGATGCTCGAGATCCGCGAGGACGCCGTCGAGCCGTTGAAGGGGATGGGCACCGCGCTGCGGATCACCGCCCAGGAGACCGACGACGGCGTCGAGCTCCAGATCGACGACGCGACGGAGCCCCAGGAAGGCGACGAGATCATCGAGCGCAACGGCGCGCAGGTGTTCCTGGACAGCGTTGCCGCGGAAGTCCTCGCCGACCAAGTGCTGGGCGTCGACGCCCACGGCGACCACTTCCACTTCACGTTCGACGAGCAGTCGGACTAGCCCTCGAAGACACGGCTTGTGGCGGCCCGGCTGGTGCCAGGCACCGTGACGAGCCGGACACAAGAGGGTGCCTGAACTGTAAAAGTCCCTGCGCACAGACTCACGCGCTTGGGACTCGTCCGGTGCCAGGCACCGTGACGAAGTGCGCTCAGAACTGTGTCAACTCGCCGCGCGGACGGCCTAGGCGGGGAAGACGACCACGGCACGCGCGCCCGGGCCCATCGAGAGGTCGAGCGTCCCGCGCAGTTCGTCTCGGACCAACGCACGCACGATCGACAGCCCGGTCCCGGACGGCGCGTCGCCGAGACCGGCACCGTCGTCGGCGATCGCGAGCACGAGGTCACCGTTCCGCTGCTCGAGCTCGACGCGGATCCGGTCGCCGCCGTGCTCGAGCGCGTTCTGCAGCAGCTCTGCAAAGACTAGGGCAACCGCGGTCGCGCGCGCGCCGGGCAGCGTCACCGACGCGAGCGTCGCCGACACCTCCTTGCCGCCGCCGACGCCCTGCACGAGCATCGCGCGCAACCGGTCGAAGAGATCCGCGAGCTCGACGTCCTCTTCGCGCCGCTCCGTGAGCAGCTCATGAACGGCGGCGATCGCCAGGATGCGGTTCACGGAATGCTCGAGCGCTTCGCGCGGATCGACGGCGTCGGCCGAGCGCGCCTGCAGCCGAAGCAGCGACGCCACCGTCTGCAGGTTGTTCTTGACGCGGTGGTGGATCTCCTGAGCGAGCACGCCGCGCATCACCGCCCGGCCGTGCTCGAGCGCGACCGCGGCATGCGTCGCGATCGACGCGAGCAGCTCGCGATCCCCTTCCGAAAACGGCGTCCCCCTGTCGGCAACGAGCTCGCCGATCTGCCGGCCGCGCCAGGTGAGGGACTGGCGCATCGCATGCGTCGACGGGACGCCTTCGGGCCAGGCGATGCGGCCGTCGTCGAGCACGAGCGCAGCACCGGTCGCGCCCAGCGCGTCCATCGTCGTCTTGACGATCGCCTCGAGCGACTCCTCGAGGTACAGCGAGTCCTGCACCGCCTCGGAGATGCGCGCGAGCGCCTCGAGCTCGTGCACCCGCCGCTGCGCCTCCGAGTACAGCTTCGCGTGCTCGATCGACTGCGCCACCTGCGCGGCGATCGCGAGCAGCAGCTCGACCTCGTCCTCGGAAAACGCGCGCTGCTCACGCGTGCGGACGTTGAGGGCACCCTCGAGCGTCCCGTCGCGCGTAAGGATCGGCACGGCGAGGATCGACTCGTACTCGTCCTCGCGGAGGTTCGGGAAGTTCTTGAAGCGCGGATCGAGGTGCGCCTGCGCCTCGAGCATCACCGGCGCCCGCGCGGCGGCGGCCGAGCCGGTGATCCCCTCACCCGTGCGCATCCGCGGCCGGCGGGTCATCTCGTCGATCGGCGTGCCGTGCGTCGCGCGGAGCACGAGCTCGTCCGCCCGGTCGTCGTAGAGGTAGACGAAGCAGGCGTCCGCCTCGAGCGCGCCGGCCACCCGGGTCGCGACGAGCTCAAGCACCTCCTGGAGGTCGAGGGTCGAGTTGACCGCCTCGATGGTCCCGGTCAGGAGGCGCAGGTGCCGTTCGCGTGCATCCATCCGCGAACAACGTTACGCTCACGGCGTGGACAAGACCCAGTGGCTGCTGATGCTTCACATCGCTGCTGCCTTCTGCCTTGTCGGTGGCTCGACGGCCGCAGCCATCCTCAACTTCCTCGCGATCCGCTCCAAGAAGCCCAGCGAGACCGCGTTCCTGCTCAAGCTGATCCGCTACGCACTTCCGCTCATCTTCGCCGGGGTTCTCGGCACGCTCCTGTTCGGCATCTGGCTCTGGCACGACCTGGGCTTCGGGTTCGGCACCGGCTGGATCTGGGCCGCGCTCGTCTTCTGGGCGCTGGCGAGCGCGCTCGGCGGCAGAGGCGGAAAGCATCAGGAGCACGTGCGTGAGTCCGCCGAGCGCGAGGCGGCCGCCGGCGACACGATGTCCGGCGAGCTGCGTGCCATGCTCCGCGACCCGAAGGCGATCGCCGTCAACTACGCGGCCGGAATCGCCACGATCGCGGTGCTCGTGATCATGCTCTGGAAACCGGGCTCGTGATCGTCGCCGACTTCAGCAGGCCGTTCTGGCCGCTCTTCCTGCACGTGCTCGGCGCGATGACGACGGTCGGCGCGATCCTCACCGTCGTCGTCCTGTCGTACGTGTCGTGGAGCCGCCCCGACGCCGCCTTCCTGCGCCGTGCGACCTTCACGACGCTGCTCACGACGATCCCCTTCTACATCCTCCTCCGCGTCTTCGCCGAGGTGATGTACAGCAAGGAAAAGGACGGCTTCGGCGGCAACGACCCGACCTGGGTCGGGATCGGCTACATCACGAGCGACGCCGGCTTCCTGCTGCTCCTGATCACGATCGGGCTGGCGTTCTGGTGGAAGCGGAGCGAGAAGCCCGTCGCCGGCCGAATCGTCGCGGTGCTGTCGACACTCCTCCTCTTGATGCTGACCGTCGCGATGCTTGCGATGTCGGGCAAGTGGGGCAGCTAGCTAGCAACCGGCCGGCGACCTTTCACAAAAGCTTTACGGCGGAAGAGGTATTTCCTCGTAGTCGGGGAATAGCGTCGCCTACGTGAGTGCTCTCGCCGTCGACCTCCGCGCCACAGCCGGCTTCCTCGTCGCAGATGCGAAGGGCCGCGTCGTCGGAACCGTCGAGTGCCCGATGTACGGAACCTCACCCGAAGAGCCCGACGCCCTGTCGGTCCGCTCGGGGTTCTTCGCCCGCCGACGCCGGCTCGTGCCGGCCGAGTCGATCGAGCAGATCGACGACGGCGCGAAGGTGATCGGCCTCCGGGTCGACCGCGAGTCGATCCGCACGTTCCTCTAACAGGTCAAAGAACCCGCAAGTACCTGTCGAGCTCCCACTGCGTGAGCTGTACGCGGTACTCGTCCCACTCTTTCCGCTTCAGCTTCACGTAGTTGTCGAAGATGTGGTCGCCGAACGCGCGCCGCATCAGATCGCTCGCGGCGAACTCGTCGATCGCCTCGCCGAGCGTCTCGGGCAGAGACACGATTCCCTGGTCGCGGCGCTCTTCCGCCGTCAGGTGGTAGAGGTTCGTCTCCATCGGCGGCTCCAGCTCGTAGCCCTTCTCGATCCCCTCGAGCCCCGCGTGCAGCAGCGCCGCGAACGTCAGGTACGGGTTGCAAGCCGGATCGGGACAGCGGATCTCGGCGCGCGTCGCCTGCTCCGAGCCCGGCTTGTAGAGCGGGTTGCGGATCAGCGCCGAACGGTTGCGCTGCGACCACGCGACGTACACCGGCGCCTCGAAGCCCGGGACGAGCCGCTTGTACGAATTGACCCACTGCGCGAACACGGCGGAAAGCTCGCGCGCGTGACGCAGCAGCCCGGCGATGAACTGCTTGCCGGCAGGTGAGAGGTTGTGGTGGTCGCCTCCGTCGAAGAACTGGTTGCGGCCCTCCTTGAACAGCGACATGTGCGTGTGCATCCCCGACCCGTTCTCGCCGAACAGCGGCTTCGGCATGAACGTCGCGTAGACGCCGTTCTTCGCCGCAACCTCCTTGACGATCAACCGGTACGTGACCGTCTGGTCGGCCATGTCGAGCGCATTCGCGTAACGCATGTCGATCTCGTGCTGTGACGGCGCGACCTCGTGGTGGTGGTACTCGATCCCGATCCCCATCGCCTCGAGCGCCTGAATCGTCTCATTGCGCAACTCGGTGGCGGCGTCGAGCGCGGTCATCGCGAAGTAGCCGCCTTCGTCGAGCGTCTCGGTTCCCGAAGAGTCCTTGAAGAGGAAGTACTCGAGCTCGGGCCCGATGTTGAACGTGTCGAAGCCCATGTCGTGCATGCGGTCGAGCGCGCTGCGCAGGACGTGGCGCGGGTCGCCGTCGTACGGGACTCCGTCGGGGGTGACGACGTCGCAGATCATGCGGCCGACCTTCGCCTCGCCTTCACGCGTCGGCATGAGCCGGTACGTGGTCGGGTCAGGGATCGCAACCATGTCGGATTCCTCGATCGCGTTGAAGCCGGTGATCGACGAGCCGTCGAACCCCATCCCGTCGTCGAGCGCGCCGGCCAACTCGGAGGGCGTGATCGCGAAGCTCTTCAGGTGACCTTCGATGTCCGTGAACCAGAAGAGGGCGTACTCGACGCCGTCCTTCTCCATCTGCTTCAGCGCCTGCTTGCGCGCCTCGGGGGTGGACGCCGCCCGGTCCTTACTCTCGATCATGCCCATCGATTCGTCGTCGCTCCTCTCGGCCTCGGTTGGTTCGTGTGGTCATATCAAGCCGCGCAACCTCGACCATCGTCTGCCGACCTCCCGCCCTTCGTCGGGGGAAACCAGGCCCGCCGAAACTAGGGTCAGCCAGTTACATCGTTAATCGATGTAACTGCTGGGGTCAACTACACGAGGAGGATGGGATGAGGGGTTCCACTGCGGCCCGGTTCATCGTCTGGGGCGCAACGCTCGCCGCGCTCGCGACGCTCGTCGTCGCGGCGACCGGCATGACCGGCGCGTACTTCAGCGACACGCATCAGGGCGCCATCACCGGCAACATCGGCTCGATCAAGGTGACGCCCTCCGGCGGCACCGGGGCGGACAGCACGAACTTCACGTTCACGAACATGCTGCCCGGCGTCCCGCAGACGGCCACGATCCAGTATCAGAACACCGGCCTCGACAACGAAGACGTCTGGCTCGTGTTCAACAACGCCACGGCGTTGAGCGCGCTCAATAACCTCGGCTCCTACGGCGAGGTGCACGTGTCGAACGGCCATGCGTTGTTCGACAGCGCAAACCTGAACGACCGCTCCAGCACATGCGGCCCGTTCTCGCCGTCCGGCTGCTGGCCGCTTCCCAGCCAGATCAAGGTCGGGAGCGACATCGCGCCCGGAGCCGGCGGATTCGCAAAGTTCACGTTCAACTACGCCGGCAAGCTGAAGAATCCGGCCGCTGAGGGCGCCCCGTTCAACCTGTACCCGATTCCGGGTCAGACCACGGTCAACGCGGCGGACGGCAGCGGCTCGGGACTTCCGTACGAGCTGGTCGCCACGCAGGTGGGCCAGACGCCGTAGGCCGGTCGCCGGGCGGAGCCTTCGAGGACGAGGCTCCGCCCGGCTCCCGCCCGGGGATATTCGGATGAAGCACATCAAGTCTGCATTGCTTCTCAGCGCGTCCGCGGTCGTCTTTGTCGTGCTCGCGCTCGACGTCGCCGGGTTGATCCCATACCGGGTGTACGTGATTCACACCGGCTCCATGGGCCCGACGATCCCCTCTAGAAGCGCGGTGCTCGTTCGCGAGGGCCGGTATCACCGGGGCCAGGCGATCACGTTCCACGTGAACGGGATCACGGTCACACACCGGCTCGTCGCGTTCAACGCCGACGGGACCGTCGACACGAAGGGAGACGGCAACGACACGCGCGACCCGTGGCACGTACCGCGAGCAGACATCGTCGGGGGAGTCGTCCTCGCACCGCACTACGTCGGGTTCGTGCTCGTCTACATCCGTTCTCCGCTCGGCGCAGGGTCGCTCTTGCTTGCGTGCATCGCCGTCTGGCAGACGGTCGGGCTGGCGCGATCGCTTCAGCCGAGCGGCAACGGCGCACGGACGCTGACGATCAAGTCGCGGTCGATGTAGCCGAGCGATCGATTCAACTGCTGCATCGCCTCGTTCCCGGTCTGCGTCCACGTGTAGACCTCGGTCAACCCGCGATCCGCCGCGCAGCGCAGGGTGTGCTGCTTCAACGCTCGCGCGATCCCGCGCCCACGGAGGTCGCGCCGGACCGCCGTGAGCAGGTTCTCGGCACGTTCCGGGCGGTCTTCGTCGTCGAGCAGGCCGGCCATCCCGACGAGCTCGTTGCCCGCGAGCGCGAGGAAGGCCCAGTCGTCGGAGGGGATCCAGCTCGACCACCACTCCTTCTCGGTGATCGCGATCGGCCGGTCGACGACCAGGTCCGCGAGCGCCGCCTCGACGAGCTCCGGGTACAGCCGCGCGCGCAGGTCGACCCGCCCGCGGAGCGGCGCGATCGTGATCCCCTCGGGGACGTCAGCCTGCCGCTCGTCGCTGCGAATCGTGTACACCTGCTCGATCTGACGGTTCCGCTCGGTGAAGCCGAACCGCGCCGCGAACGCCGCCGAGCCGGGCTCCTCGAGCTGCGCGCCCGCGTCCTCGTGCCCGCAGGCGAGCGCCTGGTCCGCGAGCGCGTGCAGGAGACGCGTGCCGACACCGCGGCGGCGGAACGCCGGCAGCACCCGCGGCTGCGTGAACGCGCCGCCGGTCGACGCCCCGGTCGAGACGCCGCTGCCCGCCAGTTCCCCGTCGACGTGCGCGAGCAACCAGAGCGTGTCCCATTCCGCACCCGCACGGAGCTCTGCGACCGACGCCGTCCGCTCGTTCGGCATGATCGCCGCCCGTACGGATCGCCACGCCTCGAGGTCCTCGTCCGACTCCGCCGGCCGAAGCTCGATCATGCGAGCGTCCAAACGGAGACGTGCGACGGGCTGTTCTCGGTGACCGGCTCGCGTCCCCAGCCGGCCCAGCGCTCGCTCAGCGTCATGCCGGCGAGCCGCGCCATCAGGTCGAGCTCGGACGGCCACGCGTACCGAAACTCTCCGGCCCCGTACCCACCGCGGCCCGGCGAGTAGTGATGGGAGACGAGCCGCTGCGTCAGGACGTCGTACTCGTCGAAGCCCAGGTGCTCAGGGGTGACATCGAACGGGACGAAGTCCTGGCCGGGCGGAAGCCGGCGCAGCTGGGGGACGAAGAGCTCGACGACGAAGCTGCCGCCCGCAGCGAGGTGCGCTGCGGCGTTCCCGAACGCCGCCACCTGCCCTTCTTGCGTCGTGACGTTGCTCAGCGAGTTCCATACGAGGTAGACGAGCGAGAACGTTCCGTCCACCGTGGTCGTCGTGTAGTCCCCAAGGGTGGTCGTGACTCGGCCGCCCTTGGCGTGAAGCTGCTCGAGCACCGTGGAGGAGATGTCGATGCCGTGCACGCGCGCGCCGCGCTCGGCGAGCGGGACGGCGATCCGACCGCTGCCGACGGCGAACTCGAGCGCGCCGCCGGCAGCCATCGGCGCCAGGAAGTCGACCGTTGGCCCGACGATCTCCGCGGCGAACATCGGATCCGTTTCGTCCATCAACCCGACCGCTTCAGCTTCCCGTGCTGCTTCGCATACCGCTCGCCCACCTTGAAGACGGCGAGCCCGATCGGGATCGAGAACGCGCCGATCACGAGCAGCGGCCAGACGTCCGCCCACGCGAGACCCGCGCCGTTCAGGATCTGCTCCCGGTTGCCGCGCAGCGCGTAGGTCGCCGGGGAGATCTTCGCGATCCACTGCATCCACTCCGGCAGGACGCTCACCGGGTAGTAGACACCCGAGACTACGAGCATCAAGCCCTGGGCGACAAAGCCGAGCTGGGTGCCTTTCTCCGGCGAGACGAGCGGCAGGACCGCGGTCATCATCCCGACGCCGATGAACGAGATCGACGCGATCGCGAGCAGCGCGATCGCTGCGCCGTAGTTGGCATGCGGGAGGTGGATTCCGATGAACACGACCACGGCGAAGAACACGAGCGCGGCGCGTACGAGGCCGTAGATGACCGCGTACACACCCATGCCGATCAGGTGCACCGGCCGAGAAACAGGCGCCATGAACGTGTACTCGATCGTCCCTTCCCAGCGCTCCCACGCGACCGTCTCGGTGACGATCTCGAAGATGATCCCGAGGAACGCCCAGATCACGCCGCCGACGAGCAGCTTCGTCTCGAGTTCGTTCCGCGCGGCCGGCGCGATGCCGACGCCCCGGGCGCCCAGACCGGAACCACGTTGCTCGCCTCCGCGGACTGTCCCGCGACGTGGCCGTCGACCGGTTTCGACGGCATGCACACTGTTT
>DATINO010000007.1:0-37298 GCA_035474195.1 Gaiellaceae bacterium | reverse complement strand
GCGATCCTCGCCCCACAGCTCCAGCATGACGTGCGTGCAGCCCGCGTCCTTGTACTCCTCGATCGCAGCGATGCAGTCGGCGGGCGTGCCGGCGATCGGCTTGCACTTGTCGAGGATCGCGTCGGTCACCTTCGCCTTGGCGGCCAGGCGGCCGCCCTCCTCCATCGCCTCGGCGACCGGGCGGATCTCGTCCTGCTCGAGCCCGGCGAGATCGAGCAGCGTGTCGGCGGCGCCCTGGATGTTCTGCACCTTGTTCGCCAGGTACATGCCGGCGATCTCACGCGCGCCGTCGCGGCCCGCGTCGCGGTCGGTCGCGTGAATCGACGCCACGACCGTGCACCCGATGTCGATTTCAGCCTTCACGTTCCCGCAGGTGTAGCGGACGAACGCCGGCGTGGTGATCGAGGGCGTCAGGCACCCGTCCGCGATCTCACCCGCGAGCGCCTGCATCTTCGGCGCGGTCGCAGCGACGTAGACCGGTGGAACCTCGCGCGGCGCGTGCGCATCGGCCGCGAGGGCCGGGACGTCGGCGCTCCAGGTGTCACCGTCGTAGTCGAAGCGCTCGCCGGACAGCACGCCGCGGACGATCGTCACTGCGTCGCGCATCGGCCCGAGCGTCTTCTTCGTCTGCGTCTTCGTGTTGTTGAGGAAGATCTTCGACGTGCCGAAGCCGAGGATGAAGCGCCCTGGCCCGGCTGCTTCCTGCACGACGCGCGCGTCCATCGCCGCCTGCACCGGATGGCGCGTCGACGCCGCGATGATCCCCCACCCGATCGTCAGCCGCTCTGTCGCGCGGCCCATCAGCGCCGCGACACCGGTCGACGAGCGCGCCTCCATGCCGTGCTTGCGCCACCACGGATACGCCTCGGCGAGCCAGATCGTGTCCATGCCCACCTCGTCCATCGTGCGCGCCGATTCGAGCATGACGTCGAGCGGCTCCATGGTGAGCTGCATCACCCCGATGCGGAACGGCTGCGCCATGCGCCTAGGAGGCGACCGCGTTCTGGACTTCGCGCTCGAGCGCGGCCAGCACGTGCGAGACCTGCTGGTTGACGATCGGCTGGATCACGCGCTGCCCCATCGAGCCGACCGGGCCGGCGATCTTCACGTCGGCCGCCCACTTCATGAGCGTGCCCGCGCCGTCCGCGTCCGAGAGGTCGAACGACGTCTGCATCGACATCATCGCGCCGACGCCCTTGCCCTTGATGCTGCGCGCGGCGTGCTCGGGAGCGCGCTCCTCGACCTTCTCCATGTCGACCTTCATCTTCAGGCCGCCGAGACCGAGCGGGATCTTCACGTTCGCCGTCCACCGCTTGTCGTCGTGCACGTCGAAGCTCTCGACACCCGGCATCGTCCTCGCCATCGACGCCGGGTCGTTCAGCACTTTCCACACCGCGTCGCGCGGCGCGTCGAACGTGCGCTCACCCGAGACGTTCATGCACGCTCCTTCAACAGGTGCCAGACCCGCTGGTAGGAGTTATGGCTGTTGGTGACGAGCACGCCTGTCGCGTCCTGCACAGCCGCACAGATCGCGTGGATCCCCGCGCCGCCGCCCTCGCCCATCCCTTTCGTCCCGAGCGGCGTGAACGGCGACGGGCTCTCGACGCTGCCAGTCTTCAGGGGCGGCATATCGAGGGCATGCGGCACGTGGTAGTCGTAGAAGTTCGGGGTCAGCAAGTTCCCGTCTTCGTCGTACTCGAAGATCTCGTGCACGGCGGCGCCGATCGCCTGTGCGGTCGCGCCCATCACCTGACCCTCGACGATCTGCGGGTTGATCCGCTTGCCGCAGTCGTCGACGGCGGCGTAGTCGACGATGTCGTAGTACCCGGTCTCCGGGTCGATCTCGATCACGGCCGCGTGGATCTGCGTCGCGTAGGTCAGCGTCAGGTTGCCGTACTTCTTCTCCACGTCCGGCACCTCGAACGGCGGCCGGTAGACGTAGCGGCAGTTGAGCGTGACGCCGAGATCCTCCGGCAGGCCGGCGTTGTTCGCGTTGATGATCGCGCCGCACGCCATGAACGGTAGGAACGCCTCCGGGCTCTCCTTGATGCGGATGCCGCCGTCGGCAAGCTCGAGCGCCTCCGCCGGGACACCGCCGAAGACCGCGCCCGCCAGCTTGAAGATCTCGTCGCGCAGCATCTCCGTCGCGCCCTTCACCGCGCTCAGACCCGTGACCGCGAACTGCGACGCGTACGTGCCGGAGAAGCCGGCGTGCGAGTTCCAGTACGAGTCGTGGCCGGCGCGAACGAAGACGTCGTCGACGGAGCACTTGAGGATGTCCGCGACGACCTGCGACGCCGTCGTCTCGTGGCCCTGGCCCTGCGGCGTCGTGCCGAGCGTGACGACGATCTCGCCGAAGATGTCGAGCTTAACGGTCGCGACCTCGTTGTTGCCCGAGAACTGCAGCTCCGGGTTGATCATGCGGGACTGGCCGAAGTTGTTCGTGCCGGAGTCCAACGTGG
The DNA here is from genome assembly GCA_035474195.1 of Gaiellaceae bacterium. GTDB lineage: Bacteria > Actinomycetota > Thermoleophilia > Gaiellales > Gaiellaceae > PALSA-600. The sequence goes on along the minus strand of DATINO010000007.1, from coordinate 34,836 downwards.
ATCCGACTCCGACGCCCAGCAGCTTCCCTCTGGTTGCGGCCTCGGAACGTCGCTCCGCGATGTTCGGATAGTCAATGAGCTCCAGAGCGATGTCGAGCATCCTCGCGTAGTCGCCCGAGTCGTACACGCAGCCGTTCGGCGTCGTGTACGGCATGTCCTCGACGCGCACGTAGTTGCGCTTCCGGATCTCGACGGGGTCGAGGTCGAGCTCGTGCGCGACGATGTCGATCATCCGTTCGGTGAACCACAGGTGCTGCATCCGCGAGTAGCCGCGGTTCGGCGAGACGGGCGCCTTGTTCGTCGCGACCTGCGTGAAGTCGACGCGGATGTTCTTCCACTTGTACATCCCGGGCGTGACCTGGGCCCAGATGACGCCGCCGAGCGGCTCGTAGCGCAAGTACGCGCCGGCGTCGTCGAGCGCCTTCGTCCGGAAGCCGAGCAGCGTGCCGTCACTCTTGACGGCGACCTCGGTCTCGTGGAACCAGCGCTCGTTGCCGTGCGACATCGAGAGATGGAAGTCGGTGCGCCACTCCGTCCACTGGACCGGACGGTTCAGCTTGCGCGCGAGCAGGCAGCACGCGACGAGCTGCGGGTGCGACGTGATCTTGTTGCCGAACCCGCCGCCGATGTCCTGCGTGACGAAGCGGAGCTTGTCGAGCCCCACCTTCATCGCGGGGCCCATCATGATGATCGCGAAGCCTGGGAACTGGTTGTTGGTCGTGATCGTCCACTGCCCCATGCCGCGGTTGTATTCGACGAGCGCGCCGTCGCATTCGAGCGGTGTGGAGTTGAAGCGGTGGAAGTGAAGCTCGTCGATCTTCACGATCTTGTCCGCCTCTGCGAACGCCGCGTCGAGGTCGCCCCATTCGTAGGTGCCGTGCCACATCAGGTTGCCGCCGGCGTCCTCGTGGATCGTCGGGACTCCGTCGTCCTGCGCGTGGCGCGCGTCGGTGATCGCGTCGAGCGGCTCGTACTCGACTTCGACGAGCTCCGACGCGTCGCGCGCGGCCTCGCGCGTCTCGGCGACGACGGCAACGATCGGCTCGCCCACGTAGCGCACCTTGCCGACCGCGAGCGCGTAGTCCTTGACGTTCGCGCCGGGCACCGAGGCGAGCTGGAAGAACGGATCGGTGAGCGCCGCGACCTCCTCGCCGGTGAGCGTCCCGTAGACGCCCGGGTGCTCTTCGGCCGCCGACACGTCGATCGACGTGATGTGCGCGTGCGCGTACGGCGAGCGGACGAAGTGCAGGTAGCCCATGCCATGGCGCTTGACGTCGTCGACGAAGACGCCCTGCCCCTGGACGAGCCGGCGATCCTCCTTGCGCGGGACGTTCTGCCCCGCCCAGGTCTCCTGCGCCTGCTCGGTCTGCTCGGGAGCGACAGTCGTCATTCCGCAGCCGCCTTCACGGCTTCGAAGATGTTCCAGTAGCCGGTGCAGCGGCAGATGTTGCCCTGCAGGGCCTTCTTGATCTCGTCGTCCGACGGGTGCGGGTTCGAGCGGAGCAGCGCGGTCGCGCTCATCAGCATCCCCGGCGTGCAGTAGCCGCACTGCAGGGCGTGATGCTCGCGGAACGCCCGCTGGAGCTTGTTCAACTCGTCGCCTTCTGCGAGCCCTTCGACCGACTCGATCGTGGCGCCGTCGGCCTGGACGGCGAGCATCATGCAGCTCTTCACGAGCGTGCCGTCGACGATCAGCGAGCAGGCGCCGCAGTTGCCGGTATCGCAGCCGATGTGGCTGCCGGTCAGGTCGAGGTCGTCGCGGATGAAGTGGATGAGGAGCTTCCGCGCCTCGACTTCGCGCTCGTACGTCGTCCCGTTGATCGTGACGGTGATCGACCGCTCGGTCGTTACGCTCATGCAGCTCCTCGGGCTTGGTCGACTGCGCGGACGGCGAGCACCTCGACCAGGTGGCGGCGGTACTCGCTCGACGCGTGGACATCGGACGGCGGCTCCATGGTCGCGTCCCGGACGGCCTGCCGGACGGCGTCGGTGTCCGGTGACGACGGAGTGAGGACGACGGGAACAGCATCGACGCAGCCGAGCGCGATCCGCGTGCTTCCGTTCAACGAAGCCGCGGCGCTCGCAATGCAGGTCCCCTCCACGCCTAGCGTAACGGCGGCGAAGCCGTCGTTACGCCCGGCCGGGATCGTGATCTTCGTGAGCAGCTCGCCGGTGCCGACCGCGGTCAGGTAGACGCCGAGGAAGAAGTCGTCCGACGAGACCGTGCGTTCGCTGCCGCCGCCCGCGATCGTGAACTGCGCACCTAACGCCGCGAGGAGCGGCGGCAGGTGGTTCGTCGGGTCGCTGGTGCAGACGTTGCCGCCGATCGTGCCGCGGTTCCGCACCTGGACGTCGGCGATCTGCGCGCAGACGTCGCCGAGGATCGGGCGGGCGCGAGCTTCGCTCGACGCCATGATCTCCGTGTACGTCGTCATCGCGCCGATCTCCAGCGTCCCGTCCGAGCCGAGCTCGATCCCTTTCAGGTCGTCGAGCGCGCTCAGGTCGACGAGCGTGTCGGGCGAGCCGGCCCGCGCCTTCATGACGTTGATCAACGTCTGCCCGCCCGCGAGAGCCCGCGCGCCGTCGTCCGCGGCAAGGATCTCGAGAGCTTGCGCGAGGGAGGACGGCCTGGCGTATGCGACCTCGCGGAGAAGCATCTAGGGAGTCTTATAAAATGTCTGATCTGTCCGGCGCAAGTCTGAACCGCGCCTCGAGCGGACCGGCCGGGTCGGGACACGCCTGGTGCCAGGCACCGTGACGAGGCGCAAACGTTCTTTCCACAATCGCCCCGAAGTGGGATGAACACCGGCCGCGAACGGGACATGCCCGGTGCCAGGCACCGTCACGGGACCGTGACAGATCCTCCCCAAGGCCGCCCTACGCAAGCAGGTGCCGATGCTTGGCGAGCCCGGCGAGGACGGCGGTGATGTCGTCCTCGGTGTTGTAGGCGTGAGCCGAGACACGGAGGTTCGAGTCACGCTCCGACGTGACGATCCCCTCCGCGGCGAGCGCTCCCACGAGCGCGGGCGCATCGGTCGCGCGGATGCACACGAGCGCGCCGCGCCGTTCCGCCTCGCGCGGCGTCACGACCGTGCCGCCGAGGTCGTCGACCCCGGCGATCAGCAGCTCGTTCAGCGCATTCACATGCTCGCGCGTCGCCGCGATACCGATCTCGCGCATCAGCTCGATCCCGGCGATGCCCGCGTAGATCGCCGGCACCGGCGGCGTACCCGACTGCCAGCGGCGCGCGTTCGCGGCCGGCGCATACCGTGTGTGCGCCATCTCGAAGATGTCGCGGTCGGCGAACCAGCCCGTCTCGGTCGGCGTCAACTCGTCCGCGAGCCCCGGCCGCGTCCAGAGGAACGCGAGCCCTGCCGAGCCGAGCAGGTACTTGAGCACCCCGGCCGCCAGCGCGTCGACACCGAGCTCCGTGACGTCGAGCGGGTACGACCCGGCTGCCTGGTAGGCGTCGAGCAGGCACAACGCGCCCCGCTCGTGCGCGACCTTCGCGATCTCCTCGACCGGCAGACGGGCGCCGTTCCGGTAGCAGACCGCCGTCACCGACACGATCGCGGTGCGCTCGTCGATCGCCTCGTCGACCCGCTCGGGCGGCACGACGTGCACCTCGGCCCCGCGCAACTGGTGCGCGTGCCAGATCTGGCCGATCGTCGGGAACTCGTAGTCGCTGATCACGACCTTCGGACGCTCGGTGAAATCGATCGCCGACGCGAGCGCGCTGACGCCGGCTGACAGCGACGTGGTCACCGCGACGTCGTCTCGATCGGCATTGATGAGCCCCGCGACCGACGTCCGCGCCGCTTCGGTGCGCTCGACCCAGTAGTCCCACGGCGCCCCGCGCTCGTCCCAGCCCGCCAGGTAGTCCGCATACGCCTGACGCACCGCGTCGGAGAGCGCGCCCTGCGAGCACGAGTTGACGTACACGAGCTGCTCGAAGATCGGGAACCGCGACCGGCAGGCCGCGACCGAGGTGTCAACGGCCAAGGTAGGCCTTCCGTAGCTCTTCGTTCTCCCGCAGCTCGGCCGCCTTGCCCTCGAGCACGAGCCGCCCGGTGGACAGCACGTAGCCGCGGTCGGCGATCGACAACGACACGTTCGCGTTCTGCTCGACGACGAGGATCGCGACGCCCGACTCGTGCACCTGCTTGATGATCTCGAAGTTTCGCTCGACGAGGATCGGCGCGAGCCCCATCGACGGCTCGTCCATCAGCAGCAGCTTCGGGCGCGACATGAGCGCGCGTCCCATCGCGACCATCTGCTGCTCGCCACCCGACAGCGTCCCGGCGAGCTGCGACCGCCGCTCGTGCAGCAGCGGGAAGAGCTCGTAGACGCGGTCGAAGTCCTCCTGGTCGCCGCCGCCGCGCAGGTACGCACCCATCTCGAGGTTCTCGAGCACCGTCATCGGCGCGAACAGCCGGCGGTTCTCCGGGACGATCGCGATCCCGCGCCCGATGCGATAGCTCGTCGGGCGCTTCGTCACGTCCTCGCCGCCGAGGACGACCGAGCCCGACCGCGGGCGCACGATGCCGAGGATCGTCTTCAGCGTCGTCGACTTGCCCGACGCGTTCCCGCCGAGCAGGCACACGAGCTCCCCCGCACCGACGTGGATCGACAGCCCCTGGAGGATGCGGATCTGCCCGTAGTACGTGTCGACCTCGCGGAGCTCGAGCAGCTGACCGTTCGTATTCATTTGCTCGACATCGTGTTCAGGCCGAGGTACGCCTCGACGACCTTCTCGTTCGTCGCCACCTGCTCGAAGGAGCCCTCGGCGATCTTGATCCCGTGGTCGAGCGCGACGACTCGGTCGGAGATGCCCTCGACGACGTGCATGTCGTGCTCGATCACGAGGATCGTGTACCCACCTTCGTTGCGCAGCTCCCCGATCAGCTCGGTGATCTCGTGCGTCTCGGACGGGTTCATGCCGGCGGCCGGTTCGTCGAGCAGGAGCAGGCGCGGGTTCGTCGCCGTCGCGCGCGCGATCTCGAGCCGCCGCCGATTCGCATACGAGAGCGAGTAGGCGGGCTGCTCCCAGCGGTATCCCATCAGCCGCTGGCCGAAGAACGACAACCGCTTGCGCGCCAGCTCTTCGATCTCCCGCTCTTCACGCCGCATCCCCGGAGTTCGCAGCATCGAGCGAAAGATCCCCGCCTTCGTGTGGCCGTAACAGGCGGCCATCACGTTCTCCTTCACGGACATGTTGAGGAATAGGCGCAGCGTCTGGAACGTCCGAGAGATCCCGCGGCGGCAGATCTGGTGCGGCTCGAGGCCCACGATGGTCTGCCCGTCGAAGCGGATGTCGCCGGTGCGCGGCCGATAGATGCCCGTGATCAGGTTGAACAGCGTCGTCTTGCCGGCGCCGTTCGGGCCGATCACCGAGACGATCTCGCCCTCCTTCACGTGCAAGTCGAGCCCGTCGACGACCTTCAGGCCGCCGAAGGACAGCGAGACATCTTGAAGCTCCAGAAGGTCCATCAAACGATCTCCACGCGGCGCTCGCCGAGCAGGCCGTTCGGCCGCAGCACCATCAGCACGATCAGGATCAGCCCGAGCACGATGTACCGCGCCGGATCGGGCTTGGACAGCATCACATTCTCCCAGACGAACGCGCCGAGGTAGATCGTGGGCACGAGCGCGATGTCCCGCACGAACCCGGTCAGCAGGGTGCACAGCAGCGCGGCTGCGATCACGCCAACGTATGCGACCGGGGCGATCCACCGCGCCGGGTGCTCCGGCGCGATCACCCAGTGGTCGACGAACTGCGCGAACCCACCCGCGCCGGGCTGGCCCGCGACCCACCCACCGTCGATCGCGCGCGCGATCGCATGCAGCATGAAGCCGAAGACGAGGGTCGCTCCGGTGACCATCGCCATCCGACGGCTACGGCGGCTGAGGAATGCCAGCCCTCCGACGAGCGCAATGAAGAACAACGCTCGCGACTTGTCGGCATCACGCAGCAACTCGAGCAGCGGGCTGACGATCAACGCACCGAGGACGACGCCGGCCTGGTTTCCCGAGCCGCCGAGGATGACCATCGTGTAGATCGTGATCAGCGTGACGAAGTAGAACGACAGCGGGAACACGTTGCCGTACAACGCCGCGTTCAACGTCCCTGTCAACGCGGCGACGGCAGCGCCGGACGCGAACGCGAGCAGCTTCAGCCAGTTGACCGGCATCCCCATCGCCTCGGCGGCGAGCGGGTCCTCGCGCAACGAGCGCCACGCCCGGCCGGTGCGCGAGTTGTTCAGCAATCGCAGCGCGACGAACACGACGACGAAGATCGCGAGCGCGACATACAGGTACGAGACCGCGAAGACGCCGCCGTGGGCGGTCGCCAGCTTGTGCCCTCCGGGCAGGCCGAACGGATCGATGTTGAGGATCCCGAACGGGCCGCCGGTGACGTTCTGCCAGTTCGTCGTCACCGTCTGGAAGAGCTGCAGGAAGAACAGCGTCACGATCGCGAGGTAGTCCCCTGTCAGGCGCCACGAGGGGAGACCGAGCACGAAACCGGCTAGAGCACCGATCACCACGACGACCGGGATCGACACGATCGTCGGCAGGTGAATGCCGTAGTGCGGCGAGTCGAGCAGCGCGTACGCGTACGCACCGATGCCGTAGAACGCGACATAGCCAAGATCCAGCAGGCCGCCCCACCCGACGACGACGTTGAGTCCGAGCGCGAGCAGCATGTAGAGGACGGTCAGGAACGCGACCTGCCGGACGTACCCGCTCGGCTCCACGATCGGGAACAGGCAGAACGCGCCGACGAACAGCGTCAGCCACGCCCACCAGGGCACCGCGCGCAGGCGCTGCTCGACCGGCGCGAACCGTGCCGGCAGGAACCGCACGTCGGCGTGGCGAGCGACCCATTCGTCCTGCCCGATCGCCGGGCCTTCGGCGCCCGTCGAATGGAACCCGTGCGGCGTCGAGTCGCTCACGTGGTCATACCTTCCGGATGTCCGGCCGGCCGAGCAGGCCCTGGTGGCGGAACAGCATCAGCACGATCAGGACACTGAACACGTACAGGTCTGACCATTGCGTCCCGTCGGGGATGTGCGCCCCGTGGACGTAGCCCTGGATGTACGACTCGAGGAAGCCGAGGATCAGGCCGCCGGCCATCGCACCGGGGATCGACCCGATGCCGCCGATGACGGCGGCGATGAAGCCCTTCAGGCCGGCGATGAACCCGATCGACACGTTGGTCGGGACGCGCAGCGAGAACATCACGCCGGCAGCGCCCGCGAGCGCGGAGCCGAGGATGAACGTGAACACGATCACGCGGTCGATGTCGATGCCCATCATCGCCGCCGCCTCGCGGTCGAACGACGTCGCGCGCATCGCCTTGCCCGTGCGCGTCTTGTTGACGAGGAACCAGAGGATGACCATGAGCACGAACGCCGCGACGATCGTGATGATGCGGAGCAACGGAACGGTGACGCCTCCGATGTGCAGGCCGCGCAAGTACAGCGTGCCGGCGTGGTACTGGAAGAGGTCGTAGTTGCGCGGCGTCGCGCCGAAGAGGAGCTGCATCGAGTTCGCCAGGAAGAACGACACGCCGAGCGCGCTGATCAGCGGTGCGATGCGCGGGGCGTCGCGAAGCGGCCGGTAGGCGAATCGCTCGATCACGACGCCGAGCGCCGCGCACACCGCCATCGCCGCGAGCGTCACCAGAATGATCACGAGCCAGATCGGGACCTTCGGGCTCGCCGGGCCGCCGAGCGCCTGCAGCACGCCGAATCCGGCGAACGTCCCGACCATGAACACGTCACCGTGCGCGAAGTTCAGGAGCTTGAGGACGCCGTAGACCAGGGTGTAGCCGAGAGCGATCAGCGCGTAGACGCTGCCCAGCGTGAGGCCATCGACGGTGAGCTGGATGAACTGGTCCACGTAGCGGTTCTTATACGCGGCGGGGCGACCCGTTGCCGAGCCGCCCCGCCGAAGTCAGCTGCCGGTTCTAGCCGACGAGCTTGTACGAGCCGTTCGACTGAATCTGGAAGATGTAGAACTTCGCGTTCAGCGGGTCGTTGGACTTCGTCGACCACTTGAACGATCCACCCAGGATCCAGTTCTTGATGGACACCTTCTTGAACGTGTGGAACACGGCGAGTCGAGTCGTGGAGCCGTGCCCGGCCTTGCACGCCTTCGAGATCGCCGTCAGTGCGATCTGAACGGCCCCGTAGCTCGGCGGCCCGAACGAGCCGACCGCCTTGCCGGCGTTGTCCTTCTTCCAACCGGCGATGAGCTTCGCGTCGGCGGCGATGCCGGTGATGTCCGGCGCGAAGTTCGAGACGTACGAGCCGGGCTGCTTGAACTGCGACGAGTCGTTCGAGCCGTCGCCGCCGAACACCTTCGCCTTCTTGCCCTGCTCGATCAGCTGCTGCGCGAACGTCTGCGCGTCACCCGGCTTCTGCGTCGGGAAGAAGACGATATCCGCATCGCTCGGGACCTTCGTCACGTACGCCGAGTAGTCGGTCGTCGTGTTCGGGGCCGAGAGGCGGATGGTGCTCACGCCCTTCGCCTTCAGCGTCGAGTCGACCGCGCCGGCGAGACCCAGGGAGTACGGCTCCTGGAAGTCCATGATCACGACCTTCTTGACGTGCAGGCTGTTGATCATGAAGTTCGCGTCCGACGGGCCCTGGATGTAGTCGCCGGGGACGTCACGGAAGAACGCCTGCGATCCGTCGAACGTGCCCCCGACCGTCTTCGTGAGCGTCGTCCGCGTCGCGGACGGCGAGATGTGGGCGAGCTTTGCCGCGGCGTATGTCTTCGTGGATGCAGCGGCGGCACCGGACGTCGACGGACCGAGCAGCGCGAGGACGCTCGGCGTGCCGATGTACTTCTGCGCAAGCGTCTGCGCGGGAGCCGGACCCTGCTCGACGGGGGTGTCGCCGCCGACGAGCTTCACCTTGAGGCCGAGGCCGGGAGCCAGGGTCTTCACGGCGTACTTCGCCCAGCTCATCTGCTCGGTGCCGAGGAAGCCGGCACCGCCCGTCAGTGGGGTGACGAACGGCAGCGTGATCGTCTTCGAGCAGTTGAAGCTGGCCAGAGAGCGGGCCGACGCGGTCTGGCTGCCCTGCGCGCTGGCAGCGACGACCGATGTAGCGAGCACCGCCAATGCGAGGACGAAAGCCTTCTTCATCGAGTAGTCCTCCTTGCCCGGGGGCAGGTTGTTGCGGGGGGTCAAGCGCTGGAGCAGCGATCATGTTCCGTCCCGCTTTCGGTGTCAATGATCAAATCTCGATCAAAGGCGTAAGGTTCCGCCGTGGATTACGCGCTCCAGCCAGAGGACCGGACCGACGGGCGGCGCTTCGAGGTCGGCGTGTTCACCCAGCGGCTCGTCTCCCTCTCCGGCGAGCTCGGCGGGCACGATGCCGACGAGCTCGTGTTCGTGCTGGCGGGCTCCGGGAGCGCCGAGATCGAAGGAGTCGAGAGCCCGCTTCGCGCCGGAATCTCACTGTTCGTCCCGGCCGGAACCGCCTGGACGGCCGGTGGGGACGCGCAAGCGGCCTCCGTGCTCGTCCACGAGCCGGATCCGTCGGAGGGGCCCGCGGTCGTCGACTGCGGCGAGGTCGAGAAGGGAACGGCCACCGCCGGCCGCCAGTTCGTGCTGGGAGCTCCATGCGCCTCGGCGACCCAGTTCATCGGCCTGATCCCGCCGGGTCGGGCCCCCGACCACTTCCACTACTACGACGAGGTGATCTACGTGCTCGAAGGCGAGGGCTATCTCGACATCAGCGGCGAGCAGGCGCCGATCGGGCCGGGCACGTGCATCCACCTGCCGAAGACGCTCGTGCACAGCCTCGCCAATACCGGCGACGGCGAGATGCGCGTGCTCGGCGTGTTTCGCCCGGCCGGTTCGCCCGCGGAGGCGTACTACCCCGACGGCACGCGGGCGGGCGCCTGATGCCGCGGATCGAGCGCAGCGCCACCGTCGCCTGGGAAGGGAACGTCGCGCGCGGCGAGGGCCACATCACCGCGCACACCGGCGCGTTCACCGATCTCCCCTACTCGCTGCCCACGCGCATCGCCGCCAGGGCGGAGAAGACCAGCCCCGAGGAGCTACTCGCCGCTGCTCATGCCGGTTGCCTGACGATGGGGATCGCGACCGAGCTGACCGAAGCCGGGACGCCGCCCGTCCACCTCGAGCTCACGTGCCACATCGTCATGGACGAGGTCGAAGGACAGGGCCATCAGATCGTCGCGTCACAGGTGACGATCGGCGGTGCCGACGACGTGCCGGACGACCTCCTCGAGCGTGCCGACGCCGGGTGCCCGTTCTCGACGCTGCTCAGGAACGCCGGCGTCGAGGTCACCATCACTCGGTCCTGATCTCGTCCCCGTGCTCGTCGAGGTCCGGCGGGCCTCGCCGGACGGTCGCGGGCGTCTCGGAGAGGCGCGCCGGGAACGCGACGGTGCGCACTCCGTCCGTCTCGTCGACGACGGAAAGACCGAGCGCGCCGGCGAGCGAGAACGCTTTGTCGATCGTCTGCACCGGGCCGGCCGGGACGCCGGCGGCGGCGAGCGCGGACGCCCACTCGTCGCGCGGTCGCTCTGCGAGCGCCGCCTCGAGCCGAGCACGTAGCTCGTCGCGGTTCGCGACGCGGAGCTCGTTCGACACGAAGCGCTCGTCGTCCTCGAGTCCGAGCACGTCGGCGAGCCGCCGGAACTGCGCATCGTTGCCGGCGCAGATCATCAACTCGCCGTCAGCCGCGCGGTAGGTCGCGAACGGCTCGATCGACGGATGCACGTTGCCGAGCGCGAGCGGCACGTCCCCGCTTGCCAAGTAGCCCGTCGTCTGGTTCGCAAGCAGCGCGAGGCTCGCGTGCAACAGGTCGATCGTGACGCGCTGGCCGCGCCCGGTGTCGCGGCGCGCATACAACGCGGCGAGCACGGCGATCGTCGCGTAAAGCGCAGCGACGACGTCCGTGACGGCGACACCGGTCTTCGACGGCGCGCCCGCCAGGCCCGTGACCGACATCAGCCCGGAGAGCGCCTGCACGAGTGGGTCGTACCCGGGCAGCGCCGCGCCCGCCCCTTCGCCGAACCCGCTGATCTCGCAGTGCACGACACCGGGGTTGGCGGCGGCGACGCGCTCGTAGTCGAGGCCGAACCGTTGGAGCGTCCCGGGCAGGAAGTTCGACACGACGACGTCCGCGCGCTCGCAGAGCCTGCGTGCGAGCTCGATGTCGCGTTCGGACTTCAGGTCGAGTGCGATCGAGCGTTTGTTGCGGTTGGCCGTGTGGTGATAGGCGGCGCGTCCCTGCGCATCCTGTGGCGGCTTCCACCGGCGCGTGTCGTCGCCCAGCGGCGACTCCACTTTGATCACGTCGGCGCCGAGGTCGCCGAGCGTCATCGCGACGAGCGGGCCGGCAAGGACGCGTGAGAAGTCGACGACCTCGATCCCCTCGAGCGGCTCCTTCATCGGCGATGCTACAGGCGTCGCGCGCCGACGTAGCCGTCGCCGAAGTCCGCCAGCGCCGTGATCTTGACTACGTCGCCGGTCTGCGGCGCATGCACGAACTGGCCGTTGCCGATGTAGATGCCGACGTGGTCGAGCGCGTCGAAGAAGACGAGGTCGCCCGGCTGGAGCTGGCTGCGGTCGACGGCGGTGCCGAGCTGGTACTGCGCTGCGGCGTAGTGCGGGAGCGAGATCCCGAGCTGCGCGTACACGTACATGACGAGGCCCGAGCAGTCGAACCCGGTCGCGGGCGACGCTCCGCCCCAGAGGTACGGGATGCCGAGGTACCGGAGCGCGATCGTCGCGGCCTGCGGATGGCCCGGGCCGGCGGGGATCGTGGGAACGGGCGGGGGCGGCACGCTCGTCGTCGTGACGGGAGCGACCGTCGGCGTGGCCGGAGCCGTCGTCGTCGCCGCCGGCGCCGTGGGCACGGTGGTCACGGCCTTCGCGCGCGCCGCCGCCGCTGTCGCCGCTGCCGCCGCGGCCGCTTGCTGCGCCTTGAGCGCCTGCGCTTCCGCGGCGAGCCTGGCGCGCGCTTCGGCCTGGAGCTTCGCCTGCCTCGCGGCCTCTGCAGCTGCTTCTTCTGCCTGGAGCGTCGCGACCTGCGACTGCACACCGGCGAGCAGCCGCTTGCGCTCGTCGAGCATCGCGCCGATGCGCTGCCGTTCGCGGTCACGCTGCTGGAACGCAACCGTCCGCCGCTCGACTGTCGCCGACGCCGCGCGCGCCGCCTGCGCGTAGCGGTTGCGCGCGGCCGTCGCCTGCTCCGTCAGCTTCTTGTCGGCCGCCGCAACGGCGCGGGCGGCATCGATGCGGTCGAGCATGTCGGACACGCTCGAGCTGCCGAGCACGATCCCTAGCGTCGTGTTCTGGTCGTTGTCACTCTCGTACAGCGCCCGCAGGCGCGCGGCGACGTGCGCCAGCGCGATGCGACGCTCGCGTTCGGCCACGCGAAGACGCTGCCGGTCGACGACGAGCTGCTTCTTCGTGACCACGAGCTGGTACCGAGCGCCGTTCCACGCCTCGACGCTCGCCTCGAAGCTCTGGTTGAGCTTGTTCACCTGGACGAGCACCGCTTCGGCCTGCGCCTGCTTCGCGCGGAGCTTGTCTTTCGGGGAGGCCGCCGACAGGTCGCCGGCTAGCAACGCGGCCACCAGCACCGCACATATTCCGGCAAGTGTCGTCCTCGTGATCCCCACGCAGCTCGTCCTTGGCTCCGCGGGACGCTAGTCCTGCCACGTAAAGGAATTCTTCGGAGTTGCCGCCCTGCGCGAGCTAGTTTTCTCCGAGTGATCACCCCCGACGACGTCGCCCGGATCACGATCTTCGCCGAGCTCGGCGAGGACGATCGCACGCAGCTTGCGCGGGCGGCCGCCGACATCGCGCTCGGCGCGGGCGAGTACGCGGCGGAGCAGGGCGCCGAACGCGCGCTGTTCGGGCTGCTCGACGGGTGCATCGAGGTCGTCCAGATCGTCGACGGCGTCGAGCGGATCGTCGGCAAGCGCGAGCCGGGCGACATCTTCGGCGAAGTGCCGATCACGCTCGGCACGGTTTTCCCGGTCGGGTTCCGCGCGTCCGAGCCGTCACGCGTGATGCGGGTCGAGCCGCGCAACTTCCACACCGTCTCGGCGACAGCACCGAACGTCGCACAGGAGGTCGGCCGCCTCGCCGGCCACCGGATGAGCGGCCCGCTCGGCCTGCAGGGGCTCGCTTCCGATCCGGTGCCGCCGCGCGCGATCGTGATCGGCGACCGGACCGACGCCGCCACCACCGAGCTTCGCCACTTCCTCGACCGCAACCAGGTCACGTTCGAGTGGCTGACGTCGGAAACGCCGAACCTCGACGAGCGCTGGGGCGGTCACGCGCCGACGCCGGAGGACCGGCCGGCGGTGCGGGTGATCGGCGGCAAGACGGTGATCCGCCCCCAGCTGCGACGCCTTGCCGAGCTGCTCGGCCTCGGGACGGAGCCGGAGGCCGCGACGTACGACGTCGTGATCGTCGGCGCGGGCCCGGCGGGTCTCGCCGCAGGTGTCTACGGAGCGTCGGAAGGGCTATCGACGATCGTCGTCGAGCGCGAGGCGCCGGGCGGGCAGGCCGGCACGTCGTCGCGGATCGAGAACTACCTCGGGTTTCCCGCGGGCGTGTCGGGTGACGAGCTCGCGGGCCGTGCGCTGCAGCAGGCGCGGCGGCTCGGCGCCGAGATCCTCGTCACGCGGTCGATCTCGCGGATCGACGGCGAACGCCATCAGGTTCATCTGGACGGCGGCGACGTGCTGCACGGCCGCACGATCGTGCTCGCGTGCGGAGTCTCGTGGCGGAAGCTCGACATCCCCGGGTTCGACGAGCTGAAGGGGCGCGGCGTGTACTACGGTGCGTCACCGAGTGACGCCGCCGCGACGCACGGCCACGACGTGCACGTGATCGGCGCCGGCAACTCGGGCGGGCAAGCGGCGATGTTCTTCTCGAACCACGCGCGGAGCGTCACGATCGTCTGCCGCGGCGACTCGCTCGAGAAGAGCATGTCGAGCTACCTGATCCGACAGCTCGCGACGCGCTCGAACATCACTGCGCGCTTCCGCAGCCAGATCGTCGGCGCCTACGGCGACGCAGCGATCGAGGAGATCGACATCGAGGATCAGGCGCGCGGAACGGTCGAGCGCGTGTCGTCGGGCGGCGTCTACATCTTCATCGGCGCCGACGCCGAGACCGCGTGGCTGCCGCCGGAGATCGCGCTCGACAATCGCGGGTTCGTGCTCACCGGCTCCGACGTCTCGACGGCCGAGTGGCCGCGCGACCGCGACCCCTACCTGCTCGAGACGAGCGTGCCCGGGATCTTCGCGTGCGGCGACGTCCGCTCAGGGCTCGTGAAGCGCGTGGCTGCAGCTGTCGGCGAGGGCAGCATGGCGATCGCGTTCATCCATCAGTACCTGCGCGACGAGCAGCGCGCCGTTGCGCCTGCCTAGAGCAGGGACGCGGCGGTCAGCCGCAGGCCCTCTTCGAGCCCGACCGTCGGCTCCCAGCCCAGCGCCTCGCGCGCGGCGGTTACGTCGGCCCACGAGTCGCGGATATCGCCGGTACGCGATGCGGTGTGCTCCTTGTGCACCGGCTTTCCCAGAATGCTGCCGATCGTGTCTGCGAGGTGGTTCACGCTCGCGGAACGGCTCGAGGCAATGTTGAAGATGCGGCCGTTCGCGCCGTCCGCGAACGCGGCACGAATCGCGCCATCGACCACATTTCCGATGTAGGTGAAGTCGCGCGACTGCTCGCCGTCGCCGTGGATCTTGATCGGCTCGCCGGCAGCAATCGCGGTCATGAACAGCGGCACGACGGCCGCGTATTGCGAGTCCGGGCTCTGGCGTGGCCCGAACACGTTGAAGAACCGCAGCACCGTCGACTCGAGCCCGTCGTACACGCGCGCGAACGCGATGCAGAAGCGCTCTGCCGCGAGCTTTGTGACACCGTACGGCGACAGCGGGTCGGGCGGAGCATCTTCCCTCACAGGAAGGTCACGGCGCACGCCGTAGACCGACGAGCTCGACGAGTACACGACGCGCCGCACTCCTGCGTCGCGGGCCGCGAGCAGCACGTTGAGCGTGCCCTCGACGTTCACGGCACTCGACGTGAGTGGATCCTGAACCGACCGGGGGACCGAGCCGAGCGCGCCGAAGTGGAACACGATTTCGGCGCCGCGGACGGCGTTGTGCACCCGCTCGTAGGACCGGAGCTCGCCTTCGACGACCTTCACGTCGAGGCCGTCGAGGTTGGCGCGGCTGCCGGTGGCGAAGTTGTCGAGGACGACGACCTCGTCGCCGCGCTCGAGCAGCGCGCGGACGAGGTTCGAGCCGATGAAGCCGGCGCCGCCGGTGACGAGGACCTTGCTCACGGCGGCCCAGCCTACCGTCGTGAGCAACGCCGTCTCGCTCCTACTAGACCGCCGCGACCTCCTGGGTGCAGAACGCGCAGCGCCGCGCACCGACCGGAATCGAGCTCAGGCAGTGCGGGCACTCGCGGACGGTGGCGTCGACAGGCGGATCGCTCTTGTACCGGGCGAGAAGCTTCCCGACCGGCTTGACGACGAAGAAGAACACGACCGCGGCGATCACGACGAACGAGATCAGCGAGTTGAAGAACGAGCCGTACAGGAACTTGCTCCCGTTGATCTTGAACGTGAGAGTCGAGAAGTCCGGCTGGCCGCCGATGGCAGCGATCAGCGGTGTGATCAGGTCCGAGACAAGTGCTGTTACGACTGCACCGAAGGCAACGCCGATGACGATGCCGACGGCCATGTCGACGAGATTGCCGCGAAGCAGAAACTCCCTGAAGTCCTTCAACGTGACCTCCCTCGACGGATGACCACTGCATCCTGTCACCCCCGCGTCACCCGTGCTTGCCGAGCGTGACAACGATCCGGCAAGACGCCTGGCTGTCGAGGCAGTTGTGCGTACTGCACCGGGCGGCGGCTGCCGCCTTCGGTCCCGCCGCGGCCGCCAGCAGACCGCGCCACATGCCGGCGTCGAGCGCGCGGGCGTCGTTGTCCGAGACGACGACGGGACGCAACGGGCATGTCGCGGACACGATCACGGCCTCTCTTTCGTCCACGGACTCCACGGCAGCCTGGAACCCGAGCCGTCCGAGGCCGCGGCAGAGCCGATCGAGCGACGCGCGCATGGTCGGCGCCTGGCGCAATCGCGCCGCCCGGCCGAGCTCGAGCCCGAACGAGTAGCCGGCGTGGTCGAGGTGCCTCGCGCGGCCGCGTTGCGGGAGCGCTTCGACGAGCCGACCGACGAGCGCCTCGTAGTGCCTGCGTGGGAACTCGACGGCGCTCGTCTCCGGCGCGGCCGCGTACGTCTTCGCGGGCCGGCCGCCGCCCGGGCCACCCCGGCCGGTTCGCCGTTCGAACGCCACGATCGCAAGCCCCGCCTCGACAAGCCGTTCGAGGCGCCAGCGCGCGACGCTCCGCGAGATCCCCAACCGCTCGGCCACGTCGTCCGCCGTCAGCGGCCGCTGCGCAGCGCGAACGAGCAGGACGGTGGTGCGGAGCCCTGGGTCGCCGAGTGCGTCGAGCCTCTCCACTGCGCTGACGCTACCACTCGCTCCGCACGCGGGCGTCTGTATTTGTAAGATTTTTAAAGATAGAGACCCCGAGCTGGGAGGCTGCGATGAAATGGGCTGCGTTGATCACCTGGGTGCTGACCGCGGGAGGCGGGTTCGTCCTCCTCTCGATCTGGCTCGCCCGCGGCGGGATGAAGTCGCAGGGCTCCGGCGGCCGGATCAAGCCGCCGCTGATCATGAGCCACTTCCTGCTCGCGGCGACCGGCCTCGTCCTTTGGATCGTCTACGTCGTCGACGACTCCAGCACCCTGGCTTGGATCGCGTTCGCCCTGCTGCTGGTCGTCGCGCTCCTCGGCTTCACGATGTTCGGCATCTGGCTGCGGCGCCGCCAGGCGGGCGCGGGTGTCGCGACGCCTGACACGCCGGCGGAGCAGCACTTCCCGATCGCGATCGTCGGGCTGCACGGGCTGCTCGCTGCGACGACGCTCGTGCTCGTGCTCCTCGCGGCCGCGGGCGTCGGCGGCAGCTGACCATGAAGCTCAGCTACCTGATCAAAGGGCTGCCGGGTCACCCGCTGCACCCGCCGCTGACCGACGTCACGATCGGCACGTACACGTTCGCCACGGTCGCCGCGTTCCTCAACGTCATCGGCGTGGTCGACCGGAGCGCTGCGGTGGCGTGGTGGCTCGCGCTCGTCGTCGGGCTCTGCTCGACCGCGCTCACGGCGACGGCCGGCTTCTTCGACTGGATCGAGATCGAATGGGGCAGCACGATCTGGAAGAAGGCGACCTGGCACCTCACGGTGATGCTCGCGGCGTCGGGCGTGTTCCTCGTGGCCGCCCTCGTCGGCCACCACGACTACGCGACGGGGATTGTCGGAGCCGGTTCGTTCGTCCTGACCCTGATCGGTTTCGCGCTGCTCACGCTCGGCGGCTGGCTCGGCGGCGCCATCGTGTTCGTACACGGGATGCGCGTGACCGCATCAGACGAGTCGTGACCAGCGATCGGCGAGCGCCATGATCGTCAGCGCCGGGTTGGCCGAGCCTTGCGTCGGCATCACCGAGCCGTCGACGACGAAGAGATTGTCGATCCCCCACACGCGGTGCGAGGAGTCGACGACCGAGTCGTCGGGCGAGGAGCCCATGCGCGCACCGCCGACGAGGTGCGCGTAGCGATCGATCGTGAGCACGTCCATCGCACCCGCGGTGTGCCAGACCTGCTCGAGCACCTTCTTGGCGTAGGCGACGATCGCCCGGTCGTTGTCGCACAGCGTGTAGCTGAAGTGCGCGATCGGGACGCCGAACCCGTCCTTCTCGTCCGCGAGCGTCACGCGGTTCTCGGCGAGCGGCATGAACTCGGCGAGGATCCCGAGCACCGACCAGTGGTTGTAGTCGCGCATGTATTCGCGGAGCGACTGCCCCCAGTGGCCCTCGGCGAGCACGTGCTCGGCCCAGCCGATCGGTAGCGGCGAGACCGTCTGGATCGAGAAGCCGCGGGCAAACCCTCGGCGGTCGTCCGTCTCGTAGAACTGCTCCGACGTGACCTCGGGCGGCGGGGCCTTGTACATCCGCAGGAGCTCGGGGAACCGCCCGGCGACCTGCGGAGCGCCCTGCACCATCACGTAGCGGCCGACGAGATCGGCGGCGTTGCCGAGCCCGCGCGGGTGTCGTCGACAAACCGAGTTGAGGAGGAGCCGCGGTGTCTCGATCGCGTACCCGCAGACTGCAACCGCGGACGCTCGCTGAAAGCATTCGACGCCGTCGCGGATGTACCGCACGCCGCTCGCACGGCCGCTCTCGTTGTCGATCTCGACGCGGGTGACGAACGAGTCGGCGCGGATCTCGCAGCCGTGCTCGATCGCATCCGGAATGTGGGTGATGAGCGGCGACGCCTTGGCGTTCACCTTGCAACCTTCGAGGCAGAATCCGCGATAGATGCAGTGCGGCCTGTTCCCGAACCTGCCGTTCGTGATCGCGACCGGCCCCACACGCATCTCGATCCCCTGCTTACGCGCGCCCTCCCAGGCGAAGAGCGCCGCGCCGGCAACCGGATGCGGCTTGTGCGGATACCCGTGCGGATCACCCCACGGCCAGTACTCGCCTGCGACCGGCAACTCACGCTCGATGCGCTCGAACGACGGTTTCAGTTCGTCGTACGAGATCGGCCAGTCGACGGCGACACCGTCGCGCGACCCCACCTCGAAGTCGGACGGGTGGAGTCGCGGGACGTACCCCGCGAAGTGCGTCATCGAGCCCCCCACGCCGACGCCCGAGTTGTTCTTGCCGAGCTCGATCGGATCTTCGCCGGAGATGATGCGGTTGTCCGTCCAGTACAACCCCGCTTGCCCGGCGCCCTTCTCGTCGCTCACCCAGTCGCGGTCCGGATCCCAGAGCGGCCCTTTCTCGAGCACGACGACCTTCCAGCCGCGGCGCGCGAGCCGTTGCGCGATCACGCTGCCGCCCGCACCCGCACCGACGACCGCGAGGTCGACCTCATCGCCGTCGCGGTATCGCGCCATCCGGTCGAGGTTCTGGAGGCCGCGCTTGTGCGGGTGAAGCAAGACGGCCGAGTCGTTGTCGGCCGGCAGACCCGTCAATCGAGCCCCCACTTCTTCGCATCGCGAACGGGGTCGTAGTGCACGGACTCCACTCCCTCCCAGGGCTCGCGCTCTCCGAGGTGCGGCGAACCGAACGCGGAGTAGCCGCGCGGATAGGCGGGTCCGCCGAAGCCGATCTCGTTCCACGCCCACGGATGCGAATAGAACGCCTGCACGACGTAGCGCATCACGACACCCCACGCCTGCCCGACGTCGAGATCGCGCCACACACCGTCGCGCAGTTCGGCCTTCGCGAAGCGGTGCACGATCTCGACCCGCGTCTCCTCGGATGCCTCTGCGTAGCAACCACCCGCCTCCTCGTCGAGGCCCCGGGCGACCGTCCGCCAGACGTCGCCGTCCCCGGGCAGCCCGGCGTGCTGCCAGCCGTCGCCGACGCCGGTCTCGAGCTTCTCGTCGATATACGAGAGAACGGCGATCCGCGGCTCTTCGTCCTGTGCGGTGACGATGTCGCAGAACGCCTTCAACGTGCCTGCCTCCGCCTCTGTGAAGAAGACGATCGGTGGCACCCGCTCGACCCGGTCGAGGACGACGCGCCGCGTCACCTCGTCCCAGTGGTCGGCCTCTGAGAGCACGTCGTAGTGCGGATAGCGGCCGACGAGCTGAGGCGTCGTGCCGTTGCGGTGTCTCAGGTTGTGCGGGTTCGGATGTGCCTGATCGCGCAGCGACATCTAGCGCTCGCGCCGAACGACCGCCGCCGCCAGACCGAGCGCGCCGACGAGACAGAGGGACCCGGGCGCCAGCAGCGGTGGTCCCATCGTGAGGTTGTACTGCGCCTCGCGGAACCCACCCGGCCGCTTGCGAACCCCTTGGACGTGCGTGACCATGCCGACCAGCCCATCGAGGAAGTACAGCGCCGAGACGAACGGTAGGACCGTCCGCGCGGCGCGCTCGGACACGACGCCGGCAACGCCGGCCGCCGCCAGCGGCGGAGTCAGAACGAGCGGCGTCCACATCCACTTGTCGCCGAACGAGCCCTTCAGGTGCTCGAAGTAGATCTCCAGTCCGAGCGCCGGCGCCGACAGCGCGGTCGTCGCCGCGAGCAGGCGCTGCGTCCGCCCGTCCCGTAGGTTGCTAAGCAGGCGGCCGATCACGCCGCCCACCTTTGCGCGTCCGCGCGCTTCAACTCGAGCCCGTTCCCGGCGCGCGACCGGTCGGGGACGAGAGCACCGTCGACCGGCGTGAGCACGCCGTCGAACAGCATCGACTCGATGCGCACGTGATCGTGGAAGTACTCGAGGTGGCGGAGCCTGTCGACGGCGCAGAACGCGTGTGCCGACAGCTGCGGCGCGCAATGGGCTGAGAGGTCGAGGCCGTGCGCGGACGCGAGACCGTTGACGCGGAGCAGGCCGCTGATGCCGCCGCAGCGCGTGACGTCGGCCTGGAGGCAGTCGACGCTCCCGACCAGGTGTCGGAAGTCGGCGAGCACGTAGCCGTACTCGCCCGCGGCGATCTCCAGCCGGCTCGAGTCGCGCACGCGCCGCAGACCGCCAGGGTCCTCGGACGACACGGGCTCCTCGAACCAGCGCACGTTCCACTCCGCGACGTAGCGCTCCGCCCAGCGGATCGCCTCCTTCGCGCCGAACGCGCCGTTCGCATCGACCATCAGCTCCGCGTCGCCGATCGCCTCGCGCGCGACGGACAGGCGATGCGGATCGCGTTCGGGATCGCGTCCGAGCTTCATCTTCACGCTCGCGAGCCCCTGCTCGACCCAGCCGCCGAGCTGCTCGGCGAGCCGTTCGTCCGAGTAGGAGCAGAACCCGCCGCTGCCGTACAGCGGAACGCGGTCGTGCGCCGCGGGCAGCAGCGTCGCGAGGGGCACGTCGAGCAGGCGCGAACGGAGGTCCCAGAGCGCCAGGTCGACCGCCGACAGCGCGCAGAACGCGATACCCGGCCGGCCCGCGTTGCGCACGGCGGCGCCGAGCTCGAGCCAGAGCCGGCCGAGGTCGTCGAGGCTCCGGCCTGCGACCCGCGGCGCGAGCAGCGCGTTCACGACACTTTCGGCCGCTTCCGGCGCGTACGTCCACCCGAGGCCGCGACGACCGCCGCCGACTGCCTCGACGACGACGATCGTCGTCGAGGTCCATTCGAGCGTCCCGTCCGATTCGGCCTCGTCGGTCGGAATCGTGAAACACGACGTCTCGAGGCGTTCGACGTTCACCGGCCGGGGAGGAACTCGAGGATCTTCTGCTTGAACGACTCCGTGATCAGCGCGCGCGAATGCGGATCGCCGCCTCTGATGGCAGACATGAAGTGACGTGCCTGCTCGATCGTGATGTGCGGCGGCAGCGGTGGAACTTCGGGGTCCGTGACCGCGTCGATCACGAACGGCCGGTCGGCTGCGAACGCCTCCTCCCACGCGGCGTCGATCGAGTCGGGCGACTCGATGCGCACGCCGTCCAGCCCGATCAGCCGCGCGAAGTCGGCGTAGCGAACATCCGGGATCTGCTGGGTCGCGGGATTCTTCGGGTCGCCCTCCATCGCGCGCTGTTCCCAGGTCACCTGGTTGAGATCGCGGTTGTTGAGCACGAGTACGACGAGACGCCGGTCCGACCACGTCTCGTAGTACTTCGCCGCGGTGATCAGCTCCGCCATACCGTTCATCTGCATCGCGCCGTCCCCGACGAGGGCAACCGCCGGACGGTGAGGGTGCGCGAACTTGGCGGCGATGGCGTACGGCACTCCTGCGCCCATCGTCGCGAGGTTCCCGGAGAGGGAGGCGAGATGCGTCGGTCCGAGCTTGAGATCGCGCGCGAACCAGTTCGCGGACGAGCCCGAGTCGGAGGTGACGATTGCGTCGTCCGGCAGGTGGTGGTTGAGCTGCCAGAACAGCCGTTGCGGGTTGATCGGGTCTGCGTCCTGCATGGCGCGGTCCTCGATCAGGCGCCACCACTCGGCCACGTCCTCTTCGATCTGGGTGCGCCACGACGTGTCGGCCTGCGCGTGCAACAGCGGCAACAGCTCTTCGAGCGTTGCCTGCGCGTCGCCGACGAGCCCGAGCTCCATCGGGTAGCGGATGTTGAGCATGCGGCCGTCGAGGTCGATCTGCACGCCGCGCGCCTGACCCGGCTCGGGCAGGAACTCGGAGTACGGGAACGACGAGCCGACCATCAGGAGCGTGTCGCACTCGTTCATCAGGGTCCAGCTGGGCTTCGTGCCGAGCAGCCCGATCGAACCGGTGCAGTAGGACAGTGTGTCGTCGAGGACCGTCTTGCCGAGCAGCGCCTTCGCGACGCCGGCGCCGAGCTTCTCGGCCAGCGCCATCACCTCGCTCGTCGCTCCGCGCGCGCCCTGGCCGACGAGGATCGCCACCTTCTCGCCGGCGTTCAGGATCTCCGCTGCGCGCTCGAGGTCGCTGCGCGTGGGCACGACCCGTGGCGCGCTCCAGCCGGGTGACGAGTGAATCGTCCCGTGCTTGCGCGGCGGCTCCGGCACGGCATCGGCCTCGCCGACGTCGTTCGGGACGATGAGGCACGTGACGGCGCGCTGGTCGAGCGCGATGCGATGAGCACGATCGACGAGATGCCGGATCTGCTCCGGGACGAGCGCCGTCTCGCAGTACTCGTGGGCGACGTCCTTGAACAGGCTCTGCAGGTCGACCTCCTGCTGGTAGCTGCCGCCGAGCGCCATCCGCGACTGCTGGCCGACGATCGCGAGCACGGGTGCGTGGTCGAGCTTCGCGTCGTAGAGGCCGTTCAGGAGATGGATCGCGCCTGGGCCAGAGGTGGCAAGGCAAACACCGACTTCACCCGTCCACTTCGCGTGCGCGCAGGCCATGAACGCGGCCTGCTCCTCGTGGCGCACCTGCACGAACTCGATCAGCTCCTTCTGCCGTTCGAGCGCGCCGACGATCGCGTCGATGCCGTCGCCCGGGTAGCCGTAGATGCGGCGCACGCCGTTCTCGTGCAGCCGTTGAAGCAGAAAGTCGGCGCTCGTCGATCCCATCGATACCTCCGTCCGTCGTACGCCGCTCTCGGCGCGAGATCGCACTGCGCTCGCGCCGAGAGAGTTCGGCGTCGTGCTATTGACCCATCTTGATTCCGGGTTCTCCCCACTTGAGCTCAATCGCACGCATCGAGCGGCTGCCAGGCACGTTCGCGTCGCGCGATGTCTTGAACAGGGGCAGAACAGTTCGGCCCGCGGCTGCCTTGAGCATCATCGCGGTGCCGACGTACCACGCAAGGAACGCCGAGATGAGGAACACCCAGCCGGCCCAGTGCTGCACGTGTGCGCTGCTCTGGAGGAACCCGATCGCCGCGAGCCCCGAGCCTGCGGCGAGCGTTCCCAGGACGGACGCGACGCCGAGGCCGCCTTCGGCCAATGCGCCGAGCATCCCCGAGAACGTGATCGCGCACAGCGCGATGAACCAGAAGCCGAGAGCGTGGTCCATCGTCTCGCCGGTCGGTAGAGCCTTGGTGACGACGAGCAGGTTGAGCAGCCCGTAGCCCAGCCAGAACGCTCCCCACATCCCGTGCATCGCGGTCGCGACAGCATCGCGTGCGCGATACGCCCACATTCCTGCGGTGAACTGCGCAAGCCCTCCGAAGAACGCGGCGAACGGGAACAGATAGCCGGGCGTCTCCGGGTTTCCATACCACCCGGCCAGGTTCGCCGCGACGACGAACGTTGCGCCCGCGAAACCGAACAGCCCCAGCACGGACGGGGCAGCGATCGGCGAGAGAACGACCCGCGGTCGTGCGAAGTCTTCGAGCCAGCCGTTCGGCGGGTTGAAGTCCACTCCCGCTGATGCTCGCTCCCGCCGTTCGTCGATCGTCGACATGTCAACCCCCTTTGTCGTTTCTGCGATCGTTCCCGGGAGACGAACGCGGAAACATATCGCTTTGCGATTCATTTGAGGAAAGTTCCGGCAGAGGCGGGAAAGACCGGATCGCGATATGTTTTCTTCCCGCCTCTCCGTGGAATCGAAGACGCGTGAAGGCGCTGCCGTTGCTGCGTGACTGGCCGCTCGTGCGGCAGCTTGCGGAGGGCGACGCGCTCGGGCTCGGCAAAGCGGCGCAGTCGCAGCGCTCGAAGCAGCTGAAGCCTCGCATCGCGACTGCCGACTCGGTGACGCCCTCGATCTGCCCGTACTGCGCGGTCGGCTGTGCACAGCTCGCGTACGTCAAGGACGGCAAGGTGATCCAGATCGAGGGCGATCCGGCAAGCCCGATCTCGCGCGGGCGGCTCTGCCCGAAGGGCGCGGCGTCGAAGAGCCTCCACGACGGCCCGGCGCGCGAGTACGCGGTCAAATACCGCCGCCCCTACGGCACCGAGTGGGAGGACCTCTCGCTCGACGACGCGATGGACATGATCGTCGACCGCATCGTGCGCACGCGCGACGCGCACTGGCAGGACGCGACACCGGACGGCAACCCCGCGCGTCGAACGCTCGCGATCGGCAATCTCGGCGGCGCGACGCTGGACAACGAGGAGAACTACCTGATGAAGAAGCTCCTCAGCGCGCTCGGCATCGTGCAGGTCGAGAACCAGGCCCGCATATGACACAGCTCGACGGTGCCCGGTCTGGGCACCTCGTTCGGACGCGGCGGCGCGACCACCAACCAGCAGGACCTCGCGAACTCGGACTGCATCGTGATCATGGGGTCGAACATGGCCGAGAACCACCCGGTCGGCTTCCAGTGGGTGATGGAGGCGCGGGAACGGGGCGCGGAGGTGATCCACGTCGACCCGAGGTTCACGCGAACGAGCGCCGTCGCGACCCGGCACGTCGGCATCCGCGCAGGCTCGGACATCGTTTTCCTCGGCGGGATCGTCAACTACATCCTCACGAATGAGAAGTGGTTCGACGACTACGTACGCCGCTACACGAACGCACCGGTGATCGTCCACGAGGAGTTCGTCGACGCGGAAGACAACGGCGGTCTCTTCTCCGGCTGGGACTCCGACCGGCGGAAGTACGACGTAACGACGTGGCAGTACGCGGGTGTCGAGGTGCACGGCGCGGCCGGGCAACGCGAGCAGGGGTTCAAAGGCTCCCACGTCAAGGGCCACGCAGCACACGGCGCGCACGGCGGTGGAATGAGCAGCGGCAACCCTCCCGAACGTGACGAGACGCTGCAGCATCCGCGCTGCATCTTCCAGATCCTCAAGCGCCACTACGCGCGCTATACAGCTGAGGTCGTCGCGGAGACGTGTGGGTGTTCCGTCGCCGAGTTCGAAGCGGTGGCCGAAACGCTCTGCCGCAACTCAGGTCGTGACCGCACATCGGCGTTCGCCTATGCAGTGGGCTGGACGCAGCACACCGTCGGCGTTCAGTACATCCGCACCGCATCGATCGTCCAGCTCCTGCTCGGCAACATCGGTCGGCCGGGCGGCGGGATCATGGCGCTGCGCGGACACGCGTCGATCCAGGGCTCGACCGACATCCCGACGCTCTACGACATCCTCCCGGGCTACCTCGAGATGCCGCACACGGAGCGCTACGACGGGCTCGACGACTACATCGACCGTTCGTCGGCGGAGCGAGGCTGGTGGGGCAACGCCGGCTCGTACATGGTCTCGCTCCTGAAAGCGTGGTGGGGCTCGGCCGCGACACCCGACAACGACTTCGCCTTCGGCTACCTGCCCCGGATCGACGACGACCACTCGGTCTACTGGACGGTCGAGCAGATGCTCGCGGGGACTGTCAAGGGATACATCATCGCCGGCGAGAACCCTGCGGTCGGCTCCGCCAACGGCAAAGCGCAACGATTGGCGCTCGCGAAGCTCGACTGGCTCGTCGTTCGCGACCTTGTCGAGATCGAGAGCGCCTCGTTCTGGTCCGACGGCCCCGAGATCGAGTCCGGTGAGCTCCGCACGGAGGAGATCGCAACCGAGGTCTTCTTCCTGCCGGCGGCGAGCCACGTCGAGAAGGAGGGCTCGTTCACGAACACGCAGCGGTTGCTGCAGTGGCACTTCAAGGCGGTCGAGCCGAAGGAGGATTGCCGCTCCGAGCTCTGGTTCTACTACCACCTCGGCCGGAAGATCCGCGAGCGGCTCGCAGGGTCGACCGACCCCAGGGACCGCCCCATCCTCGACCTGACGTGGGAGTACCCCACGAGCGGCGTGCTGCAGGAACCGAGCGCGGAAGCGGTTCTCGCCGAGATCAACGGCAGCGACTCGGACGGCAAGCCGCTCGGCTCGTACAAGGAGCTGAAGCCCGACGGCTCGACGTCATGCGGGTGCTGGATCTATTGCGGCGTCTACACGGACGGCGTGAACCAGGCGGCGCGGCGGAAGCCCCGCTGGGAGCAAGCCCCCGTCGCTCCCGAGTGGGGCTGGGCGTGGCCGGCGAACCGGCGGCTGATCTACAACCGCGCGTCGGCCGACCCGAACGGCAAGCCGTGGTCGGAACGAAAGCGATACGTCTGGTGGGACGGGCGGAAGAAGAAGTGGATCGGCGACGACGTGCCGGACTTCGACGAGCAGAAGCCACCCGACTACACGCCGGACGGCGACGCGAAGGGCCCCGACGCGATCTCCGGCAGCCATCCGTTCATCATGCAAGCCGACGGGCTCGGGTGGATCTACGTGCCGCAGGGACTGGAGGACGGCCCGCTCCCCACGCACTACGAGCCGCACGAGTCGCCGTTCCGGAACAGGCTCTACGAGCAGCAGTCGAATCCGGCGCGGCAGACGACCGACCTCGCCGAGGATCCGTACAGCCCTCCCGGGTCGCCCGTCTACCCGTACGTCGTCACGACGTACCGGCTGACCGAGCACCACACGGCGGGCGGCATGACGCGGTTCCTCGACTACCTGGCAGAGCTTCAGCCGGCGATGTTCGTCGAGGTCCACCCCGGGCTCGCCCGCGAGCGCGACCTCCGCCACGGCGACTGGGCGACGATCGTCAGTCCGCGCGCGGCCATCGAGGCGCGCGTGCTCGTCACCGAGCGCATGCGACCTCTGCACGTCGACGGCCGGACGGTGCACCAGGTCGGGCTCCCGTACCACTGGGGCACACGCGGCCGGACGACCGGCGACGCCGCGAACGACCTCGCACACATGGCGCTCGATTCGAACGTGCACATCCAGGAGGTGAAAGCGTTGACGTGCGACATCCGCCCGGGACGGCGTCCGCGCGGCGCCGCGCTGCCGAAGTTCGTCCGCGACCTACGCGAGCGGGCGGGGGCGCGATGAGCACAGCGTCGTACGGCGCAGAGGCGAAGCCGCGCGTCGGGTTCTTCACCGACACAACCGTCTGCATCGGTTGTAAGGCCTGCGAGGTTGCCTGCAAGGAGTGGAACCTGATCCCGTCCGGCGGGCTCGAGTGGACGGGCGAGAGCTACGACAACACGTCGCAGCTCGATGCGAATACCTGGCGGCATGTGGCGTTCATCGAGCAGCCCAAGCCTCTTCGTGTCGACGCCGACGGCGCCGATCCGCCGGATGGCCAGCCTGAGCCTCTGAGATGGCTGATGGAATCCGACGTCTGCAAGCACTGCACGCATGCAGGCTGCCTCGACGCGTGTCCGACCGGCGCGCTGTTCCGCACCGAGTTCGGGACCGTCGTCGTGCAGGAGGACGTATGCAACGGCTGCGGCTACTGCGTGCCCGCATGCCCGTTCGGCGTCATCGACAGGCGGGACCTGCCGCGGTCGCCGCAGGATGCGCCTCTTGCACTGCCGCTGCTCGGCACGAAGGAGGACGGACGCGTCTGGAAGTGCACGCTCTGCTACGACCGCCTGAAAGGCGGCCACGAACCGGCGTGCGCAAAGGCGTGCCCGACGGACTCGATTCAGTTCGGGGAACTGGACGAGCTTCGGGAGCGGGCACAGAAGCGGCTGGCGAAGCTCGAAGGCGAGGGTTGGAACGGGGCGCGGCTGTACGGCGACGACCCGGGCGACGGCGTCGGAGGATTCGGCGCGTTCTTCCTTCTCCTGGACGAGCCCGAGGTGTACGGGCTTCCGCCCGATCCGGTCGTGCCGACCCGCCATCTGGCGAGGCTGTGGCGCACGACCGCGCTCGCCGCGGCCGGGCTGCTCGCCGGTGTCGCGCTGGCTTTCGCCGGAGGAGCCGAGTGACCACGGCGTCGTACTACGGCCGGAACATCGTCAAGCAGCCGGTCTGGAAGTCCGAGATCCCGCTGTACTTCTGGACCGGCGGGATCGCCGGAGCGTCCGCAGTCCTGCACGGACTCGCGCGGCTCCGCGGCAACGAGGCGCTCGCGAAGCGCGCGCTCTTCGTCGGCGCGGTCGCGGACGTCGCGTCGCCGTTGTTGCTCGTCAAGGACCTCGGCCGCCCGGAGCGATTCCTGAACATGTTCAGGATGTTCAAGGTCACATCCCCGATGAGCGTCGGCAGCTGGATCCTCCTCGCGTCCGGAGGGGCTTCGAGCACCGCGGCGGCGCTGGAGTTGCTCGGCATCCTCGCGCCGGTGAGACGTGCGGCGGAGATCGTGTCGTTCGCGGCCGGCCCGCCGCTTGCGACGTACACCGGCGCGCTCGTCGCGAACACCTCGATCCCCGTCTGGAGCGAAGCGCGCGACCAACTGCCCTGGCTGTTCGGCGCGAGTGCGACCGCGACCGCCGGAGCCGCCGCCGCCGTCGTCACGCCCGTCCAGTTCGCAGGGCCGGCGCGTCGTGCAGCCGTCGCAGGAGCCGTGGCCGAGGGCTTGGTCATGCGCGAGATGCGGCGTCGGCTCGGCTTCGTCGGCGAGGTGTACGACCAGGGAGCCGCCGGCCGCCACGCTCGAATCGCACGAGCGTGCACCACACTCGGAGCCGGGCTGCTCGCGCTCGCCGGACGCCGCCCTGCCCCGGCGAAGACGGGCGGCCTGCTCATGCTCGGCGGCGGCCTGGCGCTCCGGTTCGCCGTCTTCAGGGCGGGCTTCCAGTCGGCGCGCGACCCGCGGTACACCGTCGTGCCTCAAAAGGAGCGGTTGCGCGCTCGCGAGTCGGGGTAATGGCGTTCGAGCGGTGACGAACGGGAAGACGCCGAACGACCGGCGGCGCCGGGCACTTGCGCTCTGTGGGGCGAGCGTGTTCGCGCTCGTGGTCGCGGGCTGCGGCGGCAACCAGAACGCCGTGGCGCCCGCGTCGCCGCAGGAGCACTCGATCACGACCCTGTTCTGGGTGATGCTCGGCGGCGCGACGATCGGCTTCGCGCTTGTCGTCGCGCTGCTCTGGCTCGGCTACACGCGACGCGCGCGCCCGGGATTGCCGCGTGACGTCGGCGAGCGCGGCGCGACGCGCCTCGTCGTCGGCCTCGGGATCGCGCTTCCGGTCGCGCTGCTCGTCGCGCTGTTCGTCTGGTCGGACGTCTTCGTGATCACGTCGACCGCAGCTCCGAGCAAGTCGTCGACGTCGCTCGCCGTGAACGTGGTCGGGCACGACTGGTGGTGGGAAGTCCGGTACCCCGGCACACCCGTCGTGACTGCGAACGAGATCCACATCCCTGTGCGAACGCGCGTCTACCTCTCAGGGACGACGGCCGACGTGATCCACAGCTTCTGGATCCCTGAGCTGAACCGGAAGATCGACCTGATCCCGGGACAGACGGGGCACATCGTGCTCGACGCGGATCGCGTGGGCGTTTTCCGCGGGCAGTGCTCGGAGTTCTGCGGCCTCCAGCACGCGCACATGGCGGTCGCGGTGATCGTCCAGTCGAAGCCTGCGTTCCGGCGCTGGCTCGCCGCGAACGCGGCACCTGCGACGTCCGGCAACCCGTCTGCGTTTCTCGCCGCGGGCTGCGGCGACTGCCATCAGATCCGCGGCACCGCCGCCCGCGGCGACGTCGGCCCCGACCTGACGCATCTCGAGCTGCGCTCCACGCTCGCCGCCCTCACCCTGGCGAACACACCGGCGAACCTCGCACGCTGGATCAGGCACCCGCAAGCGGAGAAGCCGGGCAGCAGGATGCCCGACGTCCGGCTCGGCGA
The DNA here is from genome assembly GCA_035474195.1 of Gaiellaceae bacterium. Taxonomy (GTDB): domain Bacteria; phylum Actinomycetota; class Thermoleophilia; order Gaiellales; family Gaiellaceae; genus PALSA-600. The sequence goes on along the minus strand of DATINO010000007.1, from coordinate 4,818 downwards.
TGCCCAGTGGGCCGCGATCGACGCCTACCTTCGGAGCCTGCGTTGACGACCACCGCGGAGCGCAGCATCGTCACGCTCGAGCGCGTGTGGGAAGCGCGGCCGGGCGTCCTCGGCTGGCTCACGACCGTCGACCACAAGCGGATCGGCCTTCTCTACTTCTGGACGACGCTCGTGTTCTTCGCGCTCGGCGGCACCGAGGCGCTGCTCATGCGGACACAGCTCGCGACCGCGAACGAGCACGTGATCAGTCCCGGAGGGTTCAACGAGCTCCTGACCATGCACGGGGTGACGATGATCTTCTTCTTCATCATCCCGATGACGACGGGCGCGTTCGGGAACTACTTGATCCCGCTCATGATCGGCGCGCGGGACATGGCGTTCCCACGGCTCAACGCGCTGAGCTACTGGCTGTTCCTCGGCTCGGGCCTGTTCATGTACTCGAGCTTCCTCGTGCACCAGGCGCCGAACGCCGGCTGGTTCGACTACGTGCCTCTCGCGTTGAGACGCTACGACGGCGGGCTCAACATCGACTTCTACGCACTGGGATTGATCCTCAACGGCGTGGCGTCGACCGTCGGTTCGATCAACATCGTCACGACGATCTTCAAGCTGCGCGCGCCCGGCATGTCGTGGAACCGGATGCCGCTCTTCTGCTTCGCGATGCTCGCCGCGGCGCTCTCGCTGATCTTCGCGCTGCCGGCGCTGACGATGGACTGCGTGTTCCTGGAGCTGCAGCGGAAGGCCGGGTTCGACTTCTTCAGTCCCCCGGGCGGCGACCCGCTTCTGTGGCAGCACCTCTTCTGGATCTTCGGCCACCCAGAGGTCTACATCATCGTGCTGCCCGCGTTCGGGATCGCGACGTCGATCATCCCAACGTTCGCGCGGCGGCGGATGCTCGCGTTCCCCCTCGTCGCGATGGCGGAGTTGCTCGTCGCGTTCATCGGCTTCGGCGTCTGGGCGCACCACATGTTCGCGACGGGCATCTCGACCACGACGCTCGCGTTCTTCGCGGCCGCGTCGATGGCGGTCGTCATCCCGTCGACGATCCAGGTCTTCGCGTGGCTCTTCACCGTCAACCTCGGGACGCCGCTCTTCCGCACGCCGCTGCTCTTCATCGGCGGCTTCATCGTCTTCTTCGTGCTCGGCGGCCTGACGGGGATCATGTTCGCCGCGATCCCGTTCGACCAGGCAGCGACCGACACCTACTTCGTCGTCGCGCACTTCCACTTCATCATCTTCGGCGCGGCAGTCTTCCCGCTCTTCGGCGGCATCTACTACTGGTTCCCGAAGGTCACGGGGCGCCTCTACGACGAACAGCTCGGCAAGGTGAGCTTCTTCGTCGTCTTCGCGGGCACGTTGCTCACGTTCTTCCCGATGCACATCGTCGGGCTGCTCGGGATGACGCGCCGCGTCTACACCTACGACGCCGGGCTCGGCTGGGACGTCTACAACCTGCTCGAGACGATCGGCGGCTTCATCCTCGCGGCCGGGATCCTGCTGATCCTCGCCAACCTCGTCGTCAGCTGGCGACGGAACGTTCCGGCCGGCCGCGATCCGTTCAACGGCGGCACGCTCGAGTGGACGATCCCGTCACCCCCGCCGCACTACAACTTCGCGGTCGTCCCGACGGTGACGAGCGCGTACCCGAACTGGGACGCAGCCGACCGTGCGCACGACATCGAGAAGCTCCACCACGGCGAAGCCGTCCTCGCAGACGGCCACCTGACACCGACGTCGACGGTGAACGACGCGTTGGCGGGGCCGATCGCGGAGATGCCCGAGGAGTCGCCGTGGCCGATCGTCGTCGCGGTCGCGGTCACCGCCGCGTTCTTCATGCTGCTGACGACGCACGCGCTCATCGCCGCCGCGTTCCTTGCGATCACCCTGCTCGCGGTCCTCGCCTGGCACGGAGACGACCGCGAGCAAGTGTTCTCGACCGAGTGGCTTGCACGGCCGAACGGCTGGTGGGGAACGGCGCTCTTCGTCGCAACCGAGGCAACGCTCTTCGGGACGCTGATCGGCTCGTACGTCTACCTCCGCTTCCGCAACGTGCACTGGCCGCCGGAGGGGATCGCGAAGCCGGCAGTGCTCGTCCCCGTTCTCCTGACCGCAGCGCTCGTCGTCTCGAGCCTCCCGGTGCAACTCGCCTGGCGCGCCGGACGATCGGGCCGGACGAGGGCAGCGTGGCGGTTCCTTGCAGCCGGGTTCGGTATCCAGCTCGGGTACTTCGTCTGGCAGGTGCACGACTGGGTGGACGCGATCCACGACGCACCGCCCTCCCACTCCACGTACTCGTCGATCCTCACGACGATGCTCGGCTTCGGGCACGCGCACGTCCTGCTCGGGCTGCTGATCGACGCGTGGCTGCTCGTCCAGCTCGCACGGCGGTTCACGCCGTACCGGCTCGTCGGCCTGCAGTCGGTGGCGCTCTACTGGTGGGTGGTCAGCGCGATCTCCGTCGCAGTGCTGCTCACACAGGAGTCGGCGCACCTATGAGCCGCACGCGTCTCGAGGTGCTGCAGTGGTACGGCCTCCTCGGCGGCGCGCTCGCCTGGACCACCGAGCACGTCCTGGGATTCTTCGTGAGCGACGGCGGGTGTAGCGGACGGGTCGCGCACGCAGCACTTTGGGGCGGCGTGCTCACCGGTTTCGGCGTCCTCGCCGTCCTGCTCGCGCAGGGCGCGGCGATCACCGTCTACCGCGCGACGAACGGCGTCGACCACGACGCGCCGGGGCCGGAAGGGAGGCTCCGCTTCTTCGCCGTCGCGGCACTCGTCGGCAACGTCCTCTTCTTCATGCTCGTCGGCCTCGACGGGCTCGGCAGCCTCACCCACCTCCCATGCGTGCAGTCGTGAAGCTCCTCACGGTGCTCGTCCTGGTGCTGCTCGTGCCGTCGGCCGCTGCGGCCAAGGACCGTCGCGGCGCCGCCCTGTTCGCCGCGAACTGCTCGAGCTGCCACGGGTTGAACGGCCAAGGAGTCCCGACGTCGACGCCCGGCGCGAACGGCGTCGACGGCCAGGGCCCCCCGCTGCGCGGCGTCGGTGCGCGCGCGGCCGACTTCTATCTCCGGACCGGGTACATGCCGCTCGCGAACCCGCACGACCAACCGAGCCGCAAGCACGTCGTATTCACCGAGCAGGAGATCCGCTCGCTCATCCGCTACGTCGCCTCGCTCGGGAACGGGCCGCCCATCCCCACACCTCGTCCGGGGAGCATCTCGGCAGGCCGGCAGCTGTTCACGGACCATTGCGCGGGCTGCCACCAGGCAATCGCGCAAGGCGGCTACGTCACGGGGGCGCGCGTCCCGCCGCTGACCGACGCCACCGACCGACAGATCGCAGAGGCGGTGCGCATCGGGCCATATCTGATGCCGCGCTTCTCGACGAAGGCGATAACGCCGGCGCAGCTGAACGACATCGTCGCGTACGTCGACTACGCCAAGCATCCCGACGACCGGGGCGGCTGGGCGATCGGACACCTCGGGCCTTGGCCCGAGGGCGCCGTCACGTGGCTGCTCGCCGCCGCGGCACTCGTCGGCATCTGCACGCTGCTCGGGCGGAGGCTGCGCGCGTGACCAGGCTCAGAGACTGGCTGATCGCGGCGATCGTTCTCGCCTCCGGCCGCGGCAAGCACCCGATGACGCGCGCGCCGAAGCCGCGGATCGTCGCGGCGGGCGAACCCGACCGCCGCGCCGAGAACGTCGTCCTGATTCTGTTCCTGCTCGCAACCGTCGCGGGAGCCGCGTTCATCGTCGTGTACGCGCTCGACCGCCTCTCGCACCAGACGCAGTGGCTCGGCCTGGCGATCGGATCCGCGTTCGCGCTGCTCGCGCTCGCAAGCACCGTGATCGCACACCACCTCGTCGTCACCGAGGAGATCGTCGAGCCGTACCCGAGGGAGTCGCCCGACGCGCAGGAAGAGATCGAGCAGATCGTCGCGGAGAGCGGCTCGCGCTTCACGCGCAAGCGGCTCGTAACCGTGGCCGGCGCCGGAGCGCTCGGCACGCTCGGCGCTGCGCTCCTCGTGCCGGCGGCGTCGCTCGGGCCGCTTCTGCACACCGGCGGCCTCTACCGCACGGCGTGGCGGCGCGGCCGCCGGCTCGTCGACGAGGGCGGACAGCCTCTGGCGGCCGACGCGATCGAGGAAGGCACGTTCTATACGGCGTACCCCGAAGGCGCCGACCGTGAGCTCGTGGGCTCCCCGATCGTCGTCGTTCGGCTGCCGCCCGCCGAGATTCGCGACCGCAAGGACTGGGCCGCGCGCGGGATCGTCGCGTACTCGAAGATCTGCACGCACGCGGGTTGCGCGGTGGCGCTGTACCGCAAGCCGACGTTCGCGCCCACCCAGCCGCGGCCGGCGCTCGTCTGCCCGTGTCACTACTCGACGTTCGACCCCGCCGCGGGCGGTGCTGTGCTGTTCGGCCCGGCGGGACGGCCGCTGCCGCAACTGCCGCTCGAGGTCGACGGCGCGGGGCACCTGCGCGCGGCTGGAACGTTCTCCGGGCCGGTCGGCCCGTCGTGGTGGGGCGTGCGCATGGGAAAGGCGCGCTCGTGATCCGCCGGATCGTCCGCTTCCTCGACGAGCGCTCCGGCACGGCGCCGCTGCTCAAGCGAACGCTTCGCTACGTCTTCCCCGACCACTGGTCGTTCCTGCTCGGCGAGATCGCGCTCTACTGCATCGTCCTGCTCGTCCTGACGGGGATCTACCTGACGTTCTTCTTCGACGACTCCGTTGCGCAGATGACGTATCACGGGTCGTACAGGCCGCTCGACGGCGCGACGATGAGCCACGCGTACGCGTCGGTGCTGCACATCTCCT
>DATINO010000006.1:0-4630 GCA_035474195.1 Gaiellaceae bacterium | reverse complement strand
GAGCTATCTGGGTTACGCGCGCCTGACCAACTACGTCGGCACGAACCCCGTCCCGAACGTCATGCGCCAGTATCAGTTCCCGTCTTCGATCCCCCCGAACACGCTCTCGTACGACGGGCGCTGGCGCGTCGGAGCGCAGGCGATCACCGCGGGGAAGAACGCACGGTTGCGTCTCCAGTTCGAGGCGTCGAACGTCTACATCGTGATGGGCGGCCACGGCACGGTGCGGTCGTTCGTCGACGGCAAGCCGACGGGATCGGTCCACGTGGACGCGGAGAGGCTCTATACGGTGCGAAGCGGCAAGCCGACGGACGCGCTCCTCGAGCTGCGCTTCTCGCCCGGCGTGCAGGCGTATTCGTTCACGTTCGGCTAATTACTGGTCGTGGGCGACGTCGTCGCCGTTGTCGCGGCGCTGGTCTTCCTCACGCAGGAAGCGCGTCAGCTCTGCCGCGAGGGCGTCGCCGGAGGGGAGATCCGTCTCCTCCGCCAGCTCGTCGACGCGACGCTCCAGCTCCTGCACATACGTCGCGGTCTCCTCGTCGCTCGCGACTGCTTCGCTCACCTGCTGCGCGTACGCATCGGCGGCTTCGTCGAGCTCGCTCGTCTCGACGTCCGCGCCGAGCAACTCGCTGAGGCGATCGACGAGTGCCTTCGCCGCGCGCGGCGACGGGGTCAGCGACACGTAGTGCGGCACCGCCGCCCACAGGCTCGCCGACTTCAACCCCGCGCGCGCGCATGTGTCGTGCAGCACGCCGACCATGCCCGTCGGGCCTTCATAGCGCGACGCCTGAAGACCGAGCTTGTCGATCAGTTCGGGATCGTTCGCGCTTCCCGTCACCGGCGAGGGACGCGTATGCGGGACATCCGCGAGCAGCGACCCGAGCGTGATCACCAGCTCGACCTTCAGATCACGCGCAAGCCCCGTGACCAGCTCGCCGAACGTGCGCCAGCGGAGATTCGGCTCGACGCCGAGCAGGATCACTGCATCACGCCCCGAACCCGGCATCGGCGCATACAGGAACGAGTTCTCTGGCCAGTCGATGCGGCGCGTGTAGCCCTCCTCGAGCGAGACCGTCGGCCGCGTCGCCTGGAAGTCGTAGAAGTTCTCCGGATCGATCGACGCAAACTCGACCGCCGCCCAAGCACGCGCGAGATAGGCGCCCGCGAGCGACGCTCCCTGACCGCCGTCGTTCCACCCCCGGAACGCCGCGATCATCACCGGACGCTCGAGACTCGGGTGCGAGTCGACGCGAAGCTCTGACATCACGGCATCCTACGCGGGCGCCAGAGACTGAAGACGAACGAGACGACCGCCGCGAACACCGTCGCCGCGACGGTCACGTGCAAGAGCACGAGCCACCACGGCAGATGCGTGCGGTACTGCACCTCGCCGATCGTCATCTGGACCGCAAGGAGCGCGAGCAACACGAGCGCGCCACGCACCTGCTGCGCCTTCGCGCGGACGAGATACGCGAGCGCGAGCGCGAACGAGATGCCGAACACCGCCGTCGCGCGCACGTGCCAGTAGACCGCCGGCTCGAACGACCAGAGCCGCCGAACGACGGTGCTGCCCGGATGCGGGCCGGCAGCTGTCGCGAGCGTGCCGGAGAAGATGAGGACGCACGCAGCGACACCGACCAGCAGGCCGACGCGCGGCACCCACCACGGCAGCGTGCTCGGCTCGCGCGGACGGGACTCGGCCGCGAGCACGACCGCGAGCGTGAGCACGACCATCGAGAGCAGGAAATGCGAGAGCACCCACCACGGGTTCAGGTGGTAGTGCACCGTCAACGCGCCGAGCGGCGCCTGCGCGAGCGTGCCGGCGAAGATGAGCGCAGCCAGGCGCCGGTGGCCGCGCGCGAAGATCCACGTGGCGAGCGTCGTGAGGATCGTCAGGAACGCGATCACCCGATTCCCGAACTCGATGTAGCTGTGGCCGCTCTTGGGCTCGAAATGGTGCGGCGTGCAGCCGGGCCAGTGCTCGCAGCCGAGACCGGAGCCCGTGAGCCTCACCGTGGCGCCCGTCGCGACGATCACGACGAGGGCCGCCGCGTTCACGAGCACGAGCCGCCGGACCGCGGCGTCGGAGAGCGAGAAGGCCCGGAGACGCGAGACCGGCTGGGCTCCGACGTCCATCTCGGTCACTGTATCCGCCTTCTGCTAAGCTGACGTTGACGTAAAGATGAAATTTCTGATGACACGCCGTCACTCGCCTCACTACAAGTGGTGGGTCCTGTCGTGCACGAGCCTCGGGATGCTGCTCGCGACGATCAACTCGGGCACGCTGATCATCGCGCTCCCCGACCTCGAGCGCGAGCTCTCGACGACGCTCCTGCAGCTCGTGTGGGTGATTCTCGTCTACATGATCGTCTCGACGGTGCTCGTGCTCACGGCCGGGCGCCTCTCCGACCTCTTTGGCCGCAAGACCGCCTACGTCCTCGGCTTCCTCGTGTTCGCACTCGCATCGCTCGGCGCCGGATTCGCGTCGAGCGGCACGGAGCTGATCGTCTGGCGGATCCTGCAGGGGATCGGCGGCGCGTTCCTGTTCGCGAACGCAGCCGCGCTCGTGACCGACGCGTTCCCGCGCCGCCAACTCGGGCTCGCGATGGGAACGAACACGATGGTCGCCGCCGTCGGGCTCGTGATCGGCCCGGTGCTCGGCGGCGCGCTCGTCGCGATCGCGTGGCCGTGGGTCTTCTGGTTCAACGTGCCGTTCGCGCTCGTCGGCTCCCTCTGGGGGCTGCTCGTGCTCGAGGAGCGCTCCGGGCGAAGCGAAGAGCGCGGCCTCGATCTGATCGGCGTGATCACGTACGTGGTCGGGCTCACCGGGCTCGTGCTCGCGCTCTCGAAGGGCGGGCTCTCGGGGTGGTCGAACTCGCTCGTGATCGTCGGACTCGCACTCGCGATCGTGCTCCTCCCCATCTTCGTGCTCGTCGAGCACCGCGGGAGCGCGCCGATGCTCGATCTCGGCCTGTTCGAGGACCGCCTCTTCAGCGCAGCGAGCGCGGCCGCGTTCCTGAACGGCCTCTCCCGCTTCGCCCTGATGTTCCTCTTCGTGTTCTACTTCCAGGGGCCGCAAGGCCAGTCGCCGATCATGGCTGGGCTCGAGCTCGCGCCGATGGCGGTCGGGATGCTCATCGCATCACCGCTCGCGGGCGCCTACGCGGACAAGCGCGGCTCGCGCGGGCTCGCGGCGCTCGGCATGCTCGTCAGCGCCGCCGGTCTCGCCGGTATGACGATGCTGCAGGCGCACACGGCCTACACCTGGAGCGCCGTGTGGCTCTTGCTCGTCGGCGTCGGCTCGGGGATGTTCAACAGCCCGAACACGGCCGCGATGATGGGCGTCGTGCCGATGCATCGACGCGGTGTCGCCGCCGGCGCGCGCGTGATGCTGCAGAACACGGGGGCGGTGATCTCGATCGCGTTCGTGATGGCGATCGTGACGGCCGCGGTGCCGAAGGACGTGCTGTTCAAGATCTTCTCCGGGCTGACCTCCGGCCTCTCGAACGAGCAGTTGCAGCCGTTCATCTCGAACATGCACCTCGCGCTGTGGGTGCTCGCCGCGATCTCGCTGCTCGGCGCGGTCATCTCGCTGCTGCGTCCGAAGCACGTCCACGTCGAGCTCGACGACGTGATCCTGCAGGAGGCCGCATGAGGATCGGCCAGGTGGCGCTCGCGAGCGGAGTGACCCCGCGCACGATCCGCTACTACGAGGAACTCGGCCTCCTCCCCGCCTCCGACCGCGAGCAGGGTAAGCACCGCACGTATACCGAGACGGACATCGAGCGGCTCAAGGAAGTGACGCGGCTGCGGGATCTGCTCGGGCTCTCGCTCGACGAGTTGCGCTCCGTGGTCGTCGCGGAAGCGGTGCGCGCCGATGCGCGCCGACGCTTCCGTGAGTCCGACTCGCCCGAAGAGCGCCGAACCGCGCTCGAAGAAGCGCTCCCGCACCTGGAGATGCAGATCACGCTCGTCCGCCGTCGCGCCGCCGAGCTCAAGGAGCTGGAGAACGATCTCGCCGATCGGCGCAAGCGCGCGCTCCGCGCGCTACGCGAGCTGTAGCCCGGCGCCTTCCTCGACGCGGCCGACGCGCGCGACGAAGAGACCCGCGGCGGCGAATTGCGCTTCGAGCGACATCCCTTTGTCCGCGGGGATCGACACGAGCAGCCCGCCCGCAGTCTGCGGGTCGTACGCGAGCTCGACGAGCTCGGGTGCGACACCGTCGACCTCGAGCGGCGCGTACTCGCGGTTGTTGCGCGTCCCGGCAGTCGTGACGCCGGCGCGCGCCGACTCGAGCGCACCGTCGAGCGCCGGCAGCCGCTCGGCGTCCAGCACGATCCGGACGCCGCTTCGCTCTGCCATCTCGCGCGCATGGCCGGCGAGCCCGAAGCCGGTCACATCGGTGACGGCGTTCGGCGCGAGCGACCGCAGGACGTCGGCTGCGTCACGGTTCAGCGTCCGCATCCACCGAACCGCCTCGGCCGCGTCCGCGAGCCCGCGTTTCGCACCGCCGAGCACGAGCGCGGTGCCGAGCGGCTTCGTCAGGTAGAGCGTGTCGCCCGGCTGCGCACCGGCCTTTGGCCAGATGCCGTCCGGCGCGACCGTGCCGACGACCGCGAGCCCGTACTTC
>DATINO010000005.1:0-25533 GCA_035474195.1 Gaiellaceae bacterium | reverse complement strand
TTCTAGAGGATGTTCGTGACCGATGCCGAGCTTCAGCTTCGCACTCTGAAGTCGGTCGTAGTAAGCAGCGGAAAGACGTCCAATCCGTGTGCAAACGAACGTTGCATGGGCATAGGATCAGGAGCCGATGACGCCCGAAGGGCTCTTGAGTCTTGCGCGTGACGGGGATCTCGAGGCGCTGGGCGCCGAGCGCGAAGCTGTCGCTGATGCTGTGCGAGCCTTCGTGGAGGCGAGCGATCCGGCGTCGGCTCTCGAGCTCGTCGGGCGCGCCTGGCGGATCTGGTTCACGCGCGGTGAGCTCGATGAAGGCAGCGCCGTCGCCGTGACCGCGTTGGCCGCACCCGGAGCGGAGGCCGTTCCGGTCTGGCGTGCCCGAGCGCTCTATGCGGACGGGTTGTTCGCGTTCCGGTCCGGCGATCAGCCGCGAGCGCTGGCGCGAAACGAAGAGGCGCTTCGAGTCGCGCGCGAGACGGACGACGTCCGCGGCGAGTGCGACGCGTTGACCGGACTGGCGCGTGTCGCTCTTCGCGACGGCCGCTACGGCGACGTCGTCGCTCTCGCCACGCGGGCGCGCGAGCGCGCACGCGCCGTCTCCGATGTCGAGGCGGAGGCATCGCCGCTGCATCTTCAGGCGGCCGGCGTGCGGTTGCAGCAGGACTACGAGGCCGCGCGCGAGCTCTACCTCGAGAGCCTCGAGCTGAACGCGGCCCTCGGCAACGCGGCGTGGGTCGCGATGGAGCAGCACAACCTCGGCTGGGTCGAGCTCCATCTCGGCAATGTCGACGAGGCCGAGGCGCGATTCCACGAACGCGACGCTCAGGCGGCCGACGACGCGTACGGCGATGCGTGGAGCAACCTGAATCAGGCGGCGATCGCGGCGGCCCGCGGCGATACCGAAACGGCGGAGCGGCTGTTCGACTCCGGAAAGCAGGCGCTCGAGCGGCTGGGCATGGCGCTCGACCCTGACGACCGATCCGAGCTCGAGTGGCTCAGTGGACAGCTCGGGCCTTTTGGAACATGACGCCCGAAGGGCCGCTCTCGCGGCCTGTCGGGGCGCCGGCGCTACGCGGACGCCGCGCCGGTGTCGCCTTGCGCAAGAGCGCCGACCGTCGAGTCGACTGCCTCCTGCGACGGCATCGCGCCGTCCGGGCTCGCCTTGTCGACAACATGCGGAATGACCTTCGCCAGCACCTCGGCCGCCTGGTCATGTGAAACGCCGAGTCTCTCCGCGATCTTTGCGAGCTGATCGGCGCCAACCGCCTCCTTCATCTGCTGCCCGCTGACCGGCTGGTTCTCCCCCTTCGCCACCCAGGAGGTTGCTTGTGCTCCTGCACCCTGGTGTTCGAGCCCGGACATGATCTTCTGCAAGCCGCCTCCCGCAAGGAGCCCTCCGACGACCGGCATCAGCATGCCGAGCGTCCCACCGCCGCCTGCGCCTCCGGAAAGGCCTCCCAGCATCCCACCGAGCCCGCCGCTCTGTCCGCCGAGCAATCCACCCAGCGCCTTCTCGATCTCGCTCACTCCGCCCCCTTGACTCGACAACAGCGCACCGAGTGTATGCCCGGGGGCCCTCCCGTTCACCCATCCAGGACGGGTCGCCCGCCCGCGTTAAGACACGGGCGGGCGACGTGGGTGCTACGCGTCGAACCGGCCGACGAGCTCGCCGACCTGCGGCCTGCTCTTGTGCCCTGCCTCCTGCATGATCGCCGGCACCTCGGGATCGGAGGCGAAGTTGCCCCAGCCTTCGAGGTCCCAGTCGAAGATCGCCCAGACGCGGTCGGCTTCGTTCGGGTCGCGGAAGACGGTCGAGCCCTTCGAGCCGTGGAGCTTGCGCTTGTCGGCGCCGGTCGTGCCGTAGATCTTCACGAACGTGTCGAGGTCGTCGATTGTCGTTGTTGCGAGGATCACGTCGCCTCCTGTGGGTTGAAGTGTCCGCACGAGTGTCGTGTCGTCGCGGCCGCCGCACATCGGGTGAACGCCCTACGCGCGGTGGACGAGCTCGTTCTCGAACGCCCAGACCGTCGCCGCCGCGCGGCTGCGCACTCCGGCCTTCTGGTAGACGTGCTGGACGTGGTGCCCGACGGTCTTGGCGGAGATCCCGAGGCTGTCGGCGATCGCCTGGTTCGACTGCCCGACGACGAGCGCGAGAAGCACCTCGAGCTCGCGCTGCGTCAGGCCGGCCGGAAGCTCGCGGGCGCGTTTCGCAGTCTGGTGCCCGGCTGCTGCGAGTACCGCGTCGACGGCGTCCCGGTCGAGTCGTCCGTCGCTCGCCTCGCGAATGAGCTCCGCCTCCGCCTCCTCGCGCTCGAGCGCCGGGCGATGCGGCCTCGCCTCGCGCATCGCCGAGTAGCAGTCCGCGGCTGCGAGAACGCGCGCGGCCACGTCGAGCGCGGGCGCGCGCACGCCGCGGTGATATCCCGAGCCGTCCAGGCGCTCGTGATGCGAGCCGGCCAGCAGCCCGATCGGCGCGAGTGCCGTGGATTGAGCGAACGCGCGCTCGGTGAAATGCGGATGCAGACGGACACGCTCCCACTCGCCGAAGCCGAGCGGGCCAGGCTTTTCCCAGATCGCGTTCGACACTCCGACACGGCCGAGGTCGTGTGCGAGCGCTGCGCGTCGCAGCACCGCGACGACGTCCGGTGGAAGCTGCAAGCGCCACGCTGCCGCCTCGGCGAGGTCGGCCACGTTCGTCGAGTGCTCGCGCAGCCAGGGCGACTTGAGATTCGTCAACGCTGCGACCGCACCGAAGCCGGCATCGACGCCGGCATCCGAGAGGACGACCTGCGGCCACGGCTCACTGTCCATCGCCGCGTTCCACATGCGCGTCTCGTCCACCTGCGAGAGCGTGTCGTCGAACCACGTCAGCGCGAGCTCGACGAGCCGGGGATCGTAGGCTTCGCCGGATCGACGCTCGAGGACCGCGCGTGCGTCATCGCGCCCGCCGGCGGTGAGGAACAACGAGTAGTCCCTCGCCACATGAAGCACGCGCGCCGGAAACGGCAACTCCTCGCCGCCGACGCCTCTCGGCCACCCGCGTCCGTCCCAGCGCGCGAACACGAACTCGAGCGACGCCTCGATCCCGGCGCCGAGCGCGAGCCACCCGGCGAAGCGCTGCGCCACCTCGCACATCGCGGCGAACGAATCGGCTGACTTCTCCGGGTTCGCAAGCACGGCTTCGACGATCTGCTCGCGCACGGCGGGCGGACGACCGGGGGCGACGTGAGCGCGGTAGAAAGCGATCACCTGGCTCACGTCGGACGGGTCGATGAGGAAGAACGCGGCGCGGTGCTCGATGTCCTCGCCGAAGACCTGCGTCGCCTCATGCCCGTTCGACGTGCACCCGGCGGCGTGGAGGAGTGCGACGTAATACGAGTCACGGATCTCCTCCGGCGACCCCCCGGCCCGGCCGGCGAGACGCTCCGCAAGCACGGCGGTGCGGAGCGCATGCTCGAGCGGCTGTCCCGTCCCGAGATCGGTTGCGAGCGAGATCGCGCCGACGAGCTCGGCCGCGCGGACGCGCGCCGCCGCCCCGGGTGTCATCTCCGTGTTCATGCCCGCCCTCTCGCTCGGGTCGCTGGATGTTCCGTGATGATCTCAGAAGGCCACGGTCGGTGACCGGCGCCGCCCATCGCGATGATCTCGTACCTCGCCGACCGGATCCAGACGCCGGCCGGACGAATCGCGCTGCTCGACCGGGTTGACCCTGCTCGCGTGCGGTTCCCTCGTACCGCGGCTCGCGCGTGACCGCTCGAGGCAGTTCAGTAGACCGTGACGGGAATCCCCGTCGCCGCGAAGTCGTAGACGAACGGAGCCTCGGGTGCGGGGACGCGGACGCAGCCGTGCGATGCCGGGTAGGGCGGCACGTCCTTGTACTCGTGGAATGCGATCCCGCCGTCGAAGTAACTCGCCCACGGCAACCACACCTGGTACGGGTACGACCACGAGTTCCGTTCCTTGCGGAAGACCGTGAACGAGCCCGCGTTCGTCTCGTAGCCCGGCGCGCCGCTCGAGGTGTGGACCGCACGGACGACCTGACTCCCGTCGAGCAGCAGCGTCACGCCCTTGCTGCGGAACACCTCGATGCGCCGGCCCGTCCCCGTTTCGGCCGGCTTCGGCGGCTTCGCCGTCTCGAGCGCGGCCAGCGTCTGCGGGCCGACGGCGCCGTCCCGGTCGAGCCCTTCCCACGACTGGAACGCCATCACGGCCTGCGAGGTGCGGTAATCCCAGCCGCCCGTGACCGCCTCGGCGGGGAGGTAGTGCAGCTCGACGAGCAGTCGCTGCACGCCCGCCGGGTTCGCCGGCGCAGCACCCGCCGGCGTCTGCGCGGGTTGCATCGGCAGCGTGACCGGGCGGCTGAGGTCGTGCTTGGCGAGCGGCCCCTTCACCGCCAGCTGCTCGCCCTCGAACTGCGCGCGATCCTCGCCGTTCAACCGGATCACGACGCGCTGGATCCCGCGGATCGCAGTCAGCGTGTAGACGACCTGGGCCGCGCGCGCCGGGCGGAGCGACACGTCGAACGCCGTCGCTTTCGTCTGTGCGTGGCTGAGCGCCACGGTTGCGGTGCCCGAAGCAACGGAAAGGCTGTCGAGGTGGGCGCCGCTCGGGATCGTCGTCTCGACGCCCGTCGCCGACTCGGCGTTCGTCGGCCCCTCGAGGAGTGCCTGCACCGCGGTCCGAGCGACGTTCCCGCCCGGTGCGACCGTCCTCGTCACAGCGTGGAACTGCTCGCCCGAGACGAAGTACACCTTCACCTTCCGCAGTGCCGGCGGTGCTGTTGTCGTCGGTGACGACGTCGTGCCGGGCGTCGGCGGCCTCGACGCATTCTTGCTCCCGCAGGCCGCCGTTATCGTCGCCACGAGAACGAGCAGGACGCCGAGCCGTGCCATCGCGCGATTCTACGGAGCAGGCCGTAGCATCGGCCCATGCCGGTCGACGTGAAAAGGCTCACGGTCGCCGAAGCGCGGGCGGAGCTCGACAGGCTCGCCGCGGTGCTGGCCGACGCCGTCGACGGTGGCGACTCGGTCAGCTTCATGGACGGGTTCGGCACCGAGGACGCCCGCGTGTTCTACGAGTCGCTGCTCCCGGAGCTGGAACGCGGGACGCGGGCACTGCTCGCTGCGTACGTCGACGGCGACCTCGTGGGAACGGTGCAGCTCGTCCACGCCTGGCCGCCGAACTCGCAGCACCGTGCCGATGTCGCGAAGCTGGTCGTGCACCGGCGTGCGCGTGGCCGAGGAGTGGGGCGGGCGCTGATGGAGCAATTGGAGGAGGAGGCGCGCGCTGACGGGAAGACGCTCCTCATTCTCGACACGGTCGCCGAGCGCGCCGCCTGCCGGCTCTACGACCGCCTCGGGTGGACGCGGCTCGGCACGGTGCCCGATTACGCGCTCGACCCCGACGGCGGCCTCTGCGACGCCACCTTTTTCTACAAGCACCTGTGACGCGGCGCGCTACCGTGCCGTAGGACCAACGTGACGCGTCGTCTCGCTCTCGCCCTTGTCGTCCTGGCCGCCGCAACGGCGGCGACCTCCGCTTCCGCCAATCGCGATGCGTCGTGCACCGGTGCGCAGCTGACCGGGACGTTCAACGCCGTTCGCGGCAGCGCGGGGGCGGGGAACATCACCTACAAGCTCGTCCTGAAGAACACCTCGACGCGCACCTGCACCCTGACGGGCCTGCCGCAGGGACGTCTGCTCGGGAAGACGGGGAAAACGCTGCCGACCCACATCCGGACGGCGACTCCCGGGATGCTGACCGCGATCCTCGTTCGCCTCGCGCCCGGGAAGACGACCTTCGCGACCGCGCGCTTCTCGCCCGACGTGCCCGGCGCCGGCGAGCCGGCGGCCGGCACGAAGTGCGAGCCGACCGCGTGGTGGTTCCGAGTCAGCGCCCACGGCGGCGCGACGACGAAGGTGAAGCTCGGTCCGCCGACGCCCGTGTGCGAGCACGGGCAACTGCTCTTCTCGCCCTACAGCGTCAAGAGTTAGCTAGCGCCGCTTGCGCTTGCGCGTCGGGCCGCCGCGCGCCTGCTGCTGCATCCGCTCGGCCTGCCGGCGCATCTGCCGGTTGGCCGAGTCGGGGATCGCGCCCTGCTCCTGCGCCGCCTCCATGTAGGCGCGGCGCTCGGCCGGCGTGAGCTTGCTCATCGCCTTCTGCACGGCCTGCGGGTTCGGGTTCGACGCGACCACGTTGAGCTTCCGCACCGCGCTTGCGAGCTCCGGGTTCGAGCGCTCCATCTGCGCGGTCGAGATGCGCTGGAAGAACCGCTGCATGAACCCGATGCGCGCGAGGCGGAAGACGACCGGCTTGAGCAGCGCGCCGTTCCGGAACCGCCCCAGGACGAGGAGCAGCAGGAACAGCACGAGGATCGTGCCGATGATGCCGAGCGGGATCCAGAGCCACCACATGGCGAGGAGATTACCGACGCGCGCTCAGGAACATGCCCGCTGCAACGACCGCAGCGCCGACGATCGCGAGCAGCAGCCACCCGGCGACCGAGCCTTCCGGGACCGGAGCGGGCGCAACTGCGTGAAGGTCGGCGAGAAGCACGGCGACCAGAGTTCCCGGTCGGCGTGTGGCCCACTTGCCAGCGGTGTAAGCATTCGTTGAAGCCGGGCGTTAGGCGCGGTACGCGCCGGGGTAGGCCCAGACCATGACCACCGCGCACGACCCCATCGCCGTGCTCGTCGAGCACGGCGAGGAGCACGGCTGCGTCTCGGCGAGCGAGCTCCATGAGCTTGCGGCGCGCCTTGAGCTCGACGACGAGGAGACCGAGAACCTGCTCGAGCGCCTCGAGGCCGCCGGCATCGATGTCACCGACGACTGCTCGCGGGCGATCGAGGAAGACGTCACGTACACGAACGCGCAAGTCGCGGCCGCGACGACGGACTCGCTGCAGCTCTTCCTCAACGAAGCAGGCCGCTACCCGCTGCTCACCGCCGCCCAGGAAGTGGAGCTCGCGAAGCGCATCGAGGAAGGCGACAAGCCGGCCAAGGACCTCCTCGTCAACTCGAATCTGCGACTCGTCGTCTCGATCGCGAAGCGCTACCAGGGGCACGGCCTGACGCTGCTCGACCTGATCCAGGAAGGGATCATCGGACTGATCCGCGCCGCCGAGAAATTCGACTGGCGGAAGGGCTTCAAGTTCTCGACGTACGCGACGTGGTGGATCCGCCAGGCGGTGCAGCGCGGTGTAGCGAACAAGGCGCGCACGATTCGCATCCCCGTGCACATCGTCGAGCGTGAACAGCGGATCACGCGCGCTGAGCGCACGCTCGTTGCGAAGCTCGAGCGTCCTCCGACCGACGACGAAGTCGCGGACGCAGCCAAGCTGCCGGTGAAGCAGGTCCGCGAGGTGCGCGCGGCGGCACGCGCCGTCGCCTCGCTGGACAAGCCGATCGGCGAGGACGACTCGGCATCGTTCGGGGATCTCGTCGCGAGCGACGAGCGCACACCCGACGAGCAGGTCGAGGTCGAGCTCACCGAACGTGCGTTGCACGACGCGATTGCAGACTTGTCTCCGCGCGAGCAGGAGATCCTCAACCTGCGCTACGGGTTGTCGGGCGGCGCCGATCCGAAGTCGCTCGAGGAGATCGGCCGCATCCTGGGCATCACCCGCGAACGCGTCCGTCAGCTCGAGAAGGAAGCGCTTCGCCGCCTGGCCGAGTGTCGCGAGATTGCGGCGATGCGCGCCGCCTAGCGCGCTACGAGCCGACGACCTTGCAGAGCCACCGGCGCGGGCGCGACCGGTCGAGCTCGATGAAGAGCACGCGCTGCCAGGTGCCGAGGCCGAGCTCGCCTTCGCTCACCGGGATCGATTCGCCCGCGGAGCCGAGGATCATGGACATGCAGTGAGCGTGCCCGTTCGGCTGCTCCATGTCCTCTTCGCAGATGTTCTCGGTGCGGCGGTCCCAGTCGTCGTGCGCGTAGTAGGTCTCGTGCGGCACGAGCCGGCGCAGAAGCGTTCCGAAGTCCTCGAACATGCCGCGCTCGTACTCGTTGACGCGGACGCAGCACGTGGTGTGCGGCGAGTAGACGAGGCAGATGCCGTCCTGGACTCCGGACTCGCGAACGATCTCCGCGACGTCGTCGGTGATGTCGGTGACGTGGAGGCCGCCCGTGGTCGTGAACGTCCGTTCGGCCTGGAACACCTTCATCGGCCGCGAGTTTAACGGGTCGGCGCCGATCGCCCGGCGTGTTGCCGCGGTACGCTCGGCGGCACGGGCCCGTAGCTCAGCGGTCAGAGCAGGGAACTCATAATTCCTTGGTCCCTGGTTCGAATCCAGGCGGGCCCTTCCCGGAACCCCGGACGGACGCAGAGCGAGTTCCAGGAGGCGCTCTGCGAGCGCGATCTCCGAGCGTGGCGGCGATAAGTCGAGCCGGCGGAGGAACCGGCCGAGAGCCAGCTTCTGGGTGGGGACGACGGCGCGACGTTCAGCTGGAATCGGCAGGAGGATGGCGAGGACGAGCTGACCGGGGACGCCAGGTTCACGTCGAAGGAGATCATGCGCGGGTTTGCGGTGCTACTGCGCCAGTTCGACTCGAACGACGAGCCGGCGAGCTTCGACCGACAGCCATGCGGAACGCCGCTGCCGGCACCTGGACGCTTGGCGAGCGGCTCGAGGGAAAACTCCACGGCGCCGAACTCGAACGACTCGGTCGGCACAAGATCGTGCCGTCGATGGAGTACGTCCGTTGTGCGGCAGCGACCTCAAAATAGCTGCGAACTCATCACCCTGCGAGTGGTGAGTCAGTGGAGTTCGCCTCGGCTTTGTCGTGCATGCTCGGAATAGGCTCGATGAATGGGCATCGCAATCGCAGTTCTCCTGGCAGCCGCGGCGTCGACCCTGTTCGCCGTCTCGACGTCCCTGCAGGCGCTGGAGGCACGGCAGGCGCCGTCGAGCGAGGCGCTGCGCGCCTCGCTCATCGCGCGTCTTGTACGCCGCCGTGTTTGGCTGCTCGGGGTCGTCGCGGGCGCCGTGGCCTGGCCTCTCCAGGCCGGCGCCCTGGCGTTTGCGTCGGTCGCGATCGTGCAGCCGGCCCTCGGGCTCGGGCTCGTCGCCCTGCTCATCCTCGGCGCGACGCTACTCCATGAGTCGATCGGAGGCCGTGAGCTCGGGGGTGCGGTTGCGATCGGCGCTGCGGTCGCCATCCTCGGCTGGGCGGCCCCATCGGGTACTGGTCACTTCGGCGTCGGCTCGACCTGGGCGATCGGCGCAGCGGTTCCCGCGATCGCGGCGCTGCCGTATGCGCTTCGTTACCTCCGGCTCACGGGTGGTCTCCCGACGAGCGTCGCAGCAGGGATCGGCTGGGCGTGGGTCGGGCTCGCGACGAGCCTCGTCGACGCCGCGCTCTCGCGGCACGCGTGGTTCACCGCCCTTGGTTTCTTGGCCGCAGTCGCATTGGTCAGCTGGAGTGCCATCCTCGCCGAGATGACATCGATCCAGACGTGGCCCGCGACCCGCGCGATTCCGATCGCGTTCGGCCTCGAGATGGTTCTACCGGCAGCGCTGGCGCCTGTGCTGACGAGTTCAACGCCGCCGCACTCGGTCGGGTACGGCGGGGGGCTCGCGCTTGCGCTCGTCGGAGCGGGCGTGCTGGGCAGTTCACGCGCCGTTGCGAGTGCCGTCGCCCCCGGTCCCGTCGACTGAACCCTCGTGGTCGGGCCGGTAGTACAGCGGTACGCACCAGTGGTTCGTCGCGACCCAGTCGGTGTTCGGCAGGTCGACCGGATGCCCGAGGAGCCGATGGCACGGCTCGTCGTAGACGCGACCTGTCGTTTTCTCGATCGGCTCGAAGACGATGGCCTTGTAGAGCCCGGAGACCATGCCGTCCGGTAGCCGCAATCGCGACGGATGCACAGGATCGATGTGGGTGCGCAGTGCCTCGTTCTTCCAGCGGACGATCTCCGGAAGTCGCTCCGTCTGAACGATGCCGATCGCAGCCGTGAACTCGTTCATCCTGAAGTTCAGACCGTGGACGGCGTACTCGGGCTTGCCATAGTTGCGGAACAGCTGCGCGTGCTCGATCGCGCCGGGGTGACGCGAGACGAGCATCCCGCCCTCGCCGGTCGAGATCGTCTTGGTCGGCGCGAACGACCAGACGCCGACGTCGCCGAAGCTGCCGGGGCGCCGACCGTCCCACTCGGCGCCGTGGGCATGCGCGCAATCCTCGATCAGCATGATCCCCTCGGCGGCGCACAGTTCGGCGATGCGGTGGATGTCGAACGCGATGTGACCCCCGATGTGCACCACGAAGACGGCGCGCGGACGGTGGAGTCGCACCTTCCGCTCGAGGTCGTCGAACGACATGCAGAGGTCTTCTCGGTTGCAGTCGACGAACTCGACGCTCGCGCCAGCATGGATCGCGGCGAGCGGCGTCGCCATGAACGTGTTCGACGGGCAAAGGACGGTTTCGCCCCGAACCTGGGCCCACTCGAGCGCCGCCAGCGCCGCGCCGGTCCAACTGCCGAACGACACGGCGGGCAGGCCGTTCCACCCCGACCACGCATGCTCGAAGCGACGGGTCAGCTCTCCGTCCGACCAACGCTCGGAGCGAAACACCTCCTCCCAGAGAAGATGCAGGCGCGCGCGATCACGCGAATCGAACCCGATCGCGAACCGGGTCAGGTCGGTGTCGTTGACGGGTGGGATGGGCGTCACTGTCGTCGGCGGAAACGAGAGCAGATCGTTCATGAGAGCGGCCTGAACGGCGTTGCCCGAGCGGTCGGCAGTGAGGCAGGATGCCCCGGATGTCGCGCGTTCTCATCTTAACGGCGAGCGTGGGCGAGGGTCACGATCTGCCGGCCCGGTTGCTGGCGGAGCGGCTCCGCGCCGAGCATGCCGATGCCGAGGTCGTGATCGAGGATGGGCTCCGAGCGATGGGTCGCGCGTTCGTGCTCGTCAACGAGCGCGCGCCGCGGGTTGTTTTCCACCGGCTCAGATGGCTCTGGGATGCGGCCTTCTGGATCTGCGTGCGCGCCCGCTCGTCGCGGCGGTTCACGCGCAGGCTGGTGTACGCGTTCGGAGCGGGCGGGGTGCTACGCCTGATCGAGCGCGTCTCGCCGGACGTCGTCGTGTCCGTGTACCCGATGACCACGGAGGTGCTCGGCGCGCTCCGCCGGAGCGGAAAGCTCGAGATCCCGACGGTCGCCGTCATCACCGACCTGGCGATGATGCATTACTGGGCGGCGCCGGGGATCGATCTTCACCTGGTCACACATGTGGAGTCGACCGACGAGGTTCGGGACGTCGCCGGCCGCGAAGCCCGCGTCGTTGCGGTGAAAGGTCTCGTCAGGCCGGAGTTCGAGTCGCACCGGGACCACGACGAGGCCAGAGTTGCGCTCCGGCTTCCGCTCGACGCGCGTGTGGCCCTTGTCTCGGGTGGCGGGTGGGGGGTCGGCGACTTGACGGGTGCGATCGACGCGGCCCTCGAAGTCGACGACGCGCTCGTCGTCTGCCTCACCGGCCGGAATGAGACGGTCCGCGTCCGAATCGAGGAGCGGTACGCCGATGAGTCCCGGGTGACGGTCGTCGGCTTCACCGAGCAGATGGGCGACTGGCTCGCGGCCGCGGACGTGCTCGTCCACTCGACCGGCGGATTGACGGTCCTCGAGGCAGCGATCCGGGGTTGCCCGACGATCTCGTACGGCTGGGGGCGCGGTCACATCCGCGCCAACAACGAAGCCTTCAGCCGCCACGGCTTTGCGGACGTGGTCTCGCGGCGCGACGAGCTTCAGGGTGCGATTGCGAGGGCATTCGCGGGCGGTCGACGGCATTCGCTGCCGGTGGCGAAGCTCCCTTCCGCGGCTGCTCTCGTCATCGCGCTGCTCGCATGAGGCTCGATTGGTTCGTGCCTGCGCCGGCGGCGCATGTGCCCCGGCTTGCGGAGCGACTCGGCATCGAACGGACGGTCGCCCACCGTGCGGTGGCGTTGACGTTCGACGACGGCCCTCATCCCGAGGCCACCCCGTCTGTTCTCGAGCTCCTCGCACGGAATGGCGCCTCGGCCACGTTCTTTCTCGTCGGTGAGCAGGTCTCGCGGCGACCGGCTCTCGCACGCGCGATCCACGAGGCAGGGCACGAGATTGCGGTGCACGGGTACCGGCATCAGCTGCTTCTAGGCCGAACGAGCGCGGCTCTCGCCGACGACCTCGCCCGCGCGGTAGCGGTGATCGCCGATGCGACGGGTTGCGAGCCAACGGTCTACCGGCCGCCGTACGGCGTCTTCAGCGCTGGGGGCCTCGACGTGGTTCGTGCGCTTGGTTGGCGCTCGGTCCTCTGGTCGGTTTGGGGGCGAGACTGGGAGCGGCGCGCGACGGGTGTCTCTGTCGCCCGGCGCGTCACCCGGCGGCTCAGTGTTGGCGACGTCGTGCTCCTACACGACTCGGATGCCTACGGGGCGCCGGAGTCCTGGCGCGCGACGGTGTCGGCGCTTCCGTCCGTGCTGTCGGCGATAGCGGCGCTCGGCGTTCCCCCGTCCGCGGTCACCCAGTCGACATAGCGCTGGACTCCGTCCACGAAGCTCGTCGTTACCCGCCAACCGAGCTCGTGTGCCGCTCGCCTCCCAGAGACGTTGCCGCCATGGAGGTCGCCGACGCGCCCGTCGATGTGCTCGATCGGCACCATGCCGACGATGTCGCGGATCGATCGCGCGATCGCACGGACGCTCGTGGTCTCATCGCCGACCAGGTTGTAGATGCGGTTCGCCGCGATCGGCGCGAGGGCTGCGACGCAGCCCTCTGCGAGGTCCTCGACGTAGACAAAACGTCGAACCTGTGTCCCGTCGCCCGCGATCGTGAGCGTCTGTCCAGCGAGGGCTCTCGCCGTGAGTGCCGGTACGACGGCCGTCGGCCTGGCTCTCGGGCCGTACGGGATGCCGAAGCGAAGGATCGTCCACTCGACGCCGTACAACGCACCGTACGACGCCGTGTACATCTCTCCGGCGAGCTTGGTGGCGGTGTAGAAGTGCTTCGGGAGCGCGACCGGCGCTGTCTCTTCGACCGGCGTCGGATCGGACGCGTCGCCGTACACCCAGATCGTGCTCGCGAAGACGAATCGCTTCGTACCGTGCTCGCGAACGCAGTCGAGGAGTGTCTGGGTGCCGCGGACGTTCACGGCGTCTGCGGTCGCCGGGTCCAGCGTGACTTTGTCGACGTCCGCGACCGCGGCCAGATGCATGACCGCGTCCGTCCCGGCGACCGCGCGCCGGACGGTTTCCGGGTCGAGGAGGTCACCGACGATCTGCTCGACGGCGTCGCCCGAGTGGTACTGCGAGTGGACGAGATCCAGAATTCTCACCTGGTGCCCGGCGGCGATCAGCCGGTCGACGACATGGGAGCCGATGAAGCCGGCTCCCCCGGTTACGAGAACGCGCACGGCGCCTCACGCTCGGAGTCCATGGGACGATCCTAGGTTGACGACAGGGTCAGTCTCAACTCCCGTCTGAATTCGGGCAGCGAGCCGGAGCGGTCTACCGGTGGGACTACCCTGTGGTTCGGTGGCAAACCTGTTCGAGTTCATCCCGGGCTACAGCCATTACATCTACCGCGGCGGCCGGGAGCCCCTGTTCTTCCTCCTCGTCGGCTTCCTCGCGACGTTCGTCGCCGTCCGGGCGTACACCCGCGTCGGACGCGTCAGAGGCTGGAGGAGTGGCTCTGTTCGCGATGTCCATCTCCACCATCTCGTGCCCGGCATCCTCGCCAGCCTCGCCTCGGCAACCGCGATCATCGCCTTCCGGCCGGGCGACGACGTCATGCGGCTTCTGTCGTTGCTGTTCGGTGTCGGTGCCGCGCTCACACTCGATGAGTTCGCGTTGATCCTCCATCTCGACGACGTCTACTGGACGAAGGAAGGACGAAGCTCCGTTGAGGCGACACTGATGGGTGCCGCGTTCGGCTTTCTCTGTCTGCTGGCGTCGCTTCCGCTGGGCGGCGATCCTCGCCGGGACGCCCCTCACTGGCTCGCGGGTGCGGTGTTCGCGATCAACCTCTCGTTTGGGCTCATTGCCTTCATCAAAGGGAAGCCGAAGCTCGGGACGCTGGGCATCATCGTCCCGTTCATGTCGATCGTCGGCGCCGTTCGTCTTGCCGCTCCGCAGTCACTCTGGGCCCATCGGTTCTATTCACGGTCGAAGATCGAGCGCAGCGAAAAACGAGCCCTGGCACGCGACCGCCGCTACACGCGTCTACGACACCGGCTCTACGACCTGATCGGGGGCGCCCCTCATCTGGAGCGCGGCACCGATTAACCGCAGCGCCTTCGACGGCGTCGACGCTGGGCGATAGGTCGTCGGCCGTGAGGCGGACGTGGTTGCTCGCAGTGCTTCTCGGTGCCGAGACTGCTGCTTGCGCCTGCCACGCGCTCATGGGGAAGAGTCGTTTTCGATGAGGGAGCGAGCCAGCGAGAAAGGCGCTGCGGTCGACCGGACGGCGCTACTGCGCCGGATCGCTTCCGTAGAGGCGCTCCAGCTCGTCGGCAGCTCGAAGCAGGAGGCTCTGCATTTCGACGACGTCGGTCAGATGCACGATCTCGGCCTCGAGCTCTTCGGACCATGTGGTCGGATCGACGACGCGTTCCTCGGTGAGTTTCCCCTTCACCCCGAGTTCGCGCATCAACCTTAGCTCGTCCCGCGAGATCGCTCTCAAGGCCCGAAATCATGCCTGCGCTGTCGGCGCCGTGCAGATTCCGGCGCAGTCGCGACGTCGTCGCCGATCGAGATCGTGCCGCGCGTGACGATATTGCGGCGCCCTGCTCCCATGTGAGCTCGATCAAGTCGAGACGCGCGAGCAGCCAGCCTTCCCGATCCGTCCGCCGGCCGCGAGCGCGCCGCTCGGATCGTGCAGCGGCCCCGACGGAGAGCCGAACATGACGACCGCGTGGTCGCCGTCCGCGGCTCGTAGTCCGGCTCCGGCAGCGGACCGCCGAAGAGGAGCTCCAGGCACTCGCGCAGCCGGCGTTCGTACGGCGTCACGCCCCTGTCAGTGCGTCAACGTGGACTCGAGCCGCGCGAGATGCCACTCGACCTCGGCGAGCTCGAACCCCATCGCTTCGAGCTGCTTCAGCCGCACAGCGCAGGCTGAGGTGTGCGGCTGCGCGAGCGCTGCCACACGACGGCGACCGAGGTCGTCGAGGCGTACGCGCAAGGTCGCCAGATCCGCGGCCTGCGTGGAGCTCCGCGCGTCCATGCTCATCCATCGGCTGCGGGAGCGCGCTGCTTGAGTGCGAGTAGGGTTCGCCCGTGACGGCCGACGACAAGCCGCGGCGTATCCTCGACGCCGCCCTGCGCGTGTTCGCGGCGCAGGGCTACGACTCGTCGCGCGTCGCCGACGTCGCGAAGGAGGCGGGCGTCGCCTACGGGCTCGTCTACCACTACTACGCGTCGAAAGAGGCCGTGCTCGAGGCCGTCTTCCGCGAGGCGTGGGGGAGGCTGCTCGCCGCCGTCGCGCTCGCCGAGGATACGGACGACGACGCTGCGGAGCAGCTCGAGCTCGTGGTCAAGATTGTCCTCCGCACCTGGCGCGACGATCCCGATCTCGTCCGCCTGCTCGTCCGCGAGGTGACGCGCAACCCGCACATCCAGGACGAGCTGGACGAGATCGGCCAGGCGTTCGCGAGCCTCGAGCGGATGGTGCGCCGCGGCCAGGCCGACGGCACCTTCCGAGCCGAGCTCGATCCGAAGCTCGCCGCGTGGATGCTCTACGGCGCACTCGAAGAGGTGCTGACCGGCTGGGTGCTCGGCCAGCTGCCGGACGATGCGGCCGCGATCCGCGCTGCCGAGCGCGAGGTGACCGCCACGATGGTCGGAGGGCTTCGCGCGTGACGATCGACCCGCTCGCCCGGTGGCGGCCGTTGCCGGACAAGCCCGACTACGCCGGGTTGCTCTCGTTCGGCGGGGCGCCGATCGCGCAGGAGCCCGCGCACCTCGAGGGCGCCGACGTGGCGATCGTCGGCGCGCCGATGGACGACCTCGTGTCGGACCGCCCGGGCGCGCGATTCGCGCCGCGTGCGATCCGCGCCGCGTCATGCCCACCCGGCCCGCATCTGGAGGCGGGAATCGACGCGTTCAGCGAGCTCCGCATCGTCGACTACGGCGACGCGGCCGTCCTGCCCGCCGATCCGGTGCAGTCGCACGCGGCCATCTCGAACCTGATCGGCGAGGTCGTCGACGCAGGCGTCGTCCCGGTGACGCTCGGCGGCGACCACTCGATCACGGAGCCCTGCGCGTCGGCGGTCGCGGCCCGGCGCGGGCCGATCGGGTTGATCCACTTCGACACGCACACCGACACGGGCCGCGAGGTGTTCGGCATCGAGCGCTCGCACGGAACGCCGATGTTCCGGCTCGTCGAGGCGGGCGCGGTCGTCGGCGCGCGATACGCGCAGATCGGCCTGCGTGGGTACTGGCCCGGCCCGGCCGAGTTCGGGTGGCAGCGCGAGCGCGGGATCGCGTCGTTCTTCATGCACGACGTCCGCGACCTCGGGATCAGCGAGGTGGTCGAGCGCGCGCTCGCGCACGTCGGGGAAGGGCCGGTTTACCTGACCGTCGACGTCGACGTGCTCGACCCGGCGTTCGCCCCGGGTACAGGCACGCCGGAGCCGGGCGGCATGACGTCCATCGACCTCCTCTGGGCGGTGCGCGAGATCGCCTCTCGTGTCGACCTCGCAGCGGCCGACGTCGTCGAGGTGATCCCGACCGGGGTCGGATCGGCAGACATCACTGCTCTCGTAGCGGAACGCGTCGTGCGCGAGCTGCTCACGGGTCTCGCTCTGCGAAGCTCACGCGCTCGAACGGCCACCGCGTAGCGACCCACTCCCGCACGGCCGCCTCGAGCAGCGGGTCGAGGCCGTCCGCGTAGGCGTCGTTCCGAACCCAGAGCTTCACGCGAACGTCGTGCGTGTCGGACGGGTTGAGGTAGACGCACCCGAGCACCCGGGTCTCGTCCGGCGCGACGACCGTGTATGCGAACGAGCGGCGCAGCGCGAACTCCTTCTGGTGCCAGCCGAGATCGACGAGGTTCAGTGTGATCGTCGGGACGAAGGGCGGCTGGGGAGTCCCCTCGTGGTCGACGCGGTTGCAGATCGCCTCGAAGTCCTTCACGACGTCGTCGACCGTGAGCATCCGCAACCGGAACCGCTCGTGCTCGAGGCCCGACGGCACGTCGAAGTCGTCCGGTACGAGTTCGAACACGGGGTGATCCTGCTCGTTCTGGACACGAACACATGTTCGTACTAGGATCGAGCCGGTGCAGCTCTGCCTCGACGCCGCCGACCGCCTCGTCGAGCTCGTCGAGGAGCGGCGAGGGCCGGTACAGGCAGACGAAGCCGCCCGCCAGGTGCTCAAGCTCGGCGCGGCCGTACCGGTGGGGCTCGCGCGCTCGCTGCTCGACGAAGCCGTACGCGACGACGCGCGCCTCCGCTGGGCGGGCGACCTCGTTGCGCTTGCGGAGGCGCCGAGCGAGAGGCTCGAGCTCGAGGAGGCGACATTCGTCGTCTTCGACCTCGAGACGACCGGTCTTCGTCCGGCAACGTCGCGGCCGTGCGAGATCGGCGCGGTGCGCGTGCGCGGGCTCGCGCTCGAGCAGCGCTTCCAGACGCTCGCCAACCCCGGTGCGCGTCTCGATCCGGCGATCGCCGCGCTCACCGGCCTGCGGGACGCCGAGTTGCGGCGCGCGCCTCCGGTGCAGGCGGCGGTCCGCCGCTTCCTCGGCTTCGCCGGCGATGCGGTCCTCGTCGCGCACAACGCGCGCTTCGACATGGCGTTCCTCGACAACGAGACGATGCGCGCCACGGGCCGTCGCACTGCTGCGACCGTCGTCGACACCGTCGGGCTCGCGCGCCGCCTGCTCGGTCGCCAGCCGGCGAACCTCGCAGCGCTCTCGTACCGCTTTGCGACGGACGCGCGCCCCTGCCACCGCGCGCTGCCCGACGCGGAGGCGACCGCGGAGATCCTGCTCTGTCTGATCGGCATGGCGCAGGAGCGTGGTGCGCGCACGGTCGCCGATCTCGTCGAACTCGGCGCGACGCGGCCGCGCCGCGTGCATCGCAAACGCAGCCTCGCGTTCGGTGCGCCGCAGAGGCCGGGCGTCTACCTCTTTCGCGACGCCCACGACCAGGTGCTCTACGTCGGGCGCGCACGCGACCTTCGCGCGCGTCTCCGTTCGTACTTCCGGTCGGAGCGGCAGCGACCCGCGGTCGAAGCGGCGCTCGGTGCGCTCGAGCGCGTCGAGTGGCGCACCCGCGGCTCGGAGGTCGAAGCGGCGCTGGAGGAGCTCCGCCTCATCCGGGAGCTCCGGCCTCCTGCGAACCGCCGTGCAGTGCGTCCCGACCGCTACGTGTATCTCCGTCGCCGCGGCGACTCGGTCGTCTGCTCGTCGCAACCCGGTGAGCTCGGGCCGCTGACGAGTCGACGCACGGGCCAGCTCGCGTCGCGGGCGCTGCAGGGCGTCGAGTGGGAGACGCTCGAGGAAGCGCTGCCGAAGCTCCGGGAGAAGTTGCGGAAACTCGCGCGCGACCTCCGCTTCGAGGACGCCGCGCGCCTGCGTGACCGCATCGCCGCCCTCGAGACCGCGGTGCGCGAGGTGCAGCGGATGCGCCGTCTCCGTGATCTCTCCTTGTGCCTGGTCGTGCCGGGCGAGCACGAAGGAACTCGCCGCGGGATCTACGTGGCGAAGGGCCAGGTGGTCTGCATCAGGCCGTTCATCGGGACGAGCGGGGTGGAGTGGCAGGCGGCGCTCGCGGACGTGGCGCGAGCCGAGCCGACGCTCGCGCCGGAAGCCGCTGACGATCTGCGTGTCCTCGCGTCCTTCATCCGGCGACCACCGCCCGAGCTGACCGTCATCCCCCTGGCACACTCATCCACATGGAGGAGCTTCGAGCGCGAGCCCTCGCGGACGGCTGGCGCAAGCTCGTCGTCGACGGCCTGACCGCGACGCCGGTCGACCTCGCGCGTGGCCCGGCACTCAAGCTCGTCGACGGCGCGCACACCGAGACGGTCGATCGCAGTTCATGGCCCGAGCGCCTCGATGCGCTGCTTGCCGACGCCCGCAACGTCCATCTGCTCGCACCCGACGGCGACCTGCACGCGCGGCGTACGAAGAAAGGCCGCTGGCTCGTCTCGAGCGGTCGGCCGTCGTCGGACACGGCGCCGAGCGGCCGACACGACCGCGGCAAGCAGCATGCGCTCCCGGCCGATCACCCGCTGTTCCGCGCGACGAAGATCTCGCGCGACAAGGAGCGGCAGGTGCAGCACTACGTCGAGCTCCTCCGGCCGTTGCCGATCTGGGAGCACGACCGCATCCGCGTCGTCGATGCCGGGTGCGGCAAGGCGTACATGAGCCTCGCGCTCGTCGCGTACGGCCGCGAGGTCGGCACCCGCGTCGAGCTCGTCGGGATCGACGTCAACCCGTCGGTGATCGAGACGGTTCGCGGAGTCGCGGCGTCGCTCGGCTACGACGAGGCGCGGTTCGAGGTGTCGACGATCGCCGACTACACGAGTGACGAGCCGATCGACCTCCTCGTGTCGCTTCACGCCTGCGACACCGCCACCGACGAGGCGATCGCCGCCGGCGTCCGGCTCGGCGCCGACGCGATCGTGCTAGCTCCGTGCTGCCACCACGAGCTCGCGGCGCAGATCGCGACACGCGAGAAGGACGGCCTGCTTCGCCATGGGCTGCTGCTCGGGCGGCAGGCGGATCTCGTGACCGACGCTCTTCGTGCCGCTCGGCTCGAGATCGCGGGCTATCGCGTCGAGGTGATGGAGTTCGTCTCCGCCGAGCACACCGCGAAGAACGTGATGCTGCGGGCCGAGCACGCGCCGTCGCGGCCTCGCGCGAAGCGCGCTACGGCCGAGTTCGTCGAGCTCCGCGACCGCTACGGCGTCGATCCGGCGATCGAGCGGCTCCTGCCGCTTGCGTAACCGAATCGGACGATCGACCGTTGTACCGGGGTAGTCGACGAAAGGGGCTTATGGGCCTTCTCTGGATCATCCTGATCGTCATCCTCGTCCTCGCGCTGCTCGGCTTCTTCTCGCGCGGGGTCTGGTAGGTCCTACGTCATGAAGCTTTGGGCCGTCCCGCCCTCGCGGGACGGCCCTTTCATGCGCTAGAACCCGTGCGTGGACGACGCCGGGTTCTTTCGTCTCGCCGATGCCGCTCCGAGCCTGCCCCGCCTCGGCGGCATGGCCCGCCCGAACGGCGTTGTGATCGTCAGCGAGCGCTACTGGGCATTCGCCGGGGTGGACGGCTCGCTCCGCGAGGGAGCCATGCCGCGGCCGCCGGAGCTCCTGCAGCATGTGCCGCTCGCCCGAGGTCTGGTGCGGCTGTATGCCTCTCTGGCGCCGCTATTCAAGCGTGACGGCGTCGCAAAGCGGCGCGAGCGCTGGCTGATCCTGACCGCGCTGATCGCCCCGCTCGGTCTCGCGCTCGTCGACGGCCCGTGGTCGACGATCGCCGGCATCACGCTCTCGGTGCTGCTCGTCGCGACGATCCTCCGCGGTCGAGCACTCCAACTGCATGGCGCGGAGCACCGTGCGATCGCCGCGGCGGAAGCGCGCCGCCTCGAAGCGACGTGGGAGGGCACTGCGCGGCCGTCGCGCTTCTCGCCGCGGTGCGGCACGAACTTCGCGGCGCTCGCGTTGCCTGTCACCTTCGGCGCGGACCAGCTGCTGCCGATCGGCCCCGCGGTGTGGTCGCCGGTCGTCGTCCTCGTCTTCTCGCTCGCGCTGACGATGGAGCTCTGGCGCCTCGTCCAGCGCTCGACCGGACGCCGCTGGCGCGTCTTCTTGCTGCCCGGGCTGGGGCTGCAGCGGCTCACCACGCGTGAGCCGCGGCTCGACGAGACGCAGGTAGCGTTGCGTGCCGTCGAAGCCGTGCTTCGGCTCGAGCTCGCATGAAGCTGCACACCACTCGTCTCGGAAAAGGGCCTCTCCTCGTCTGCCATCCGGGCGGGCCAGGCTTCGACGGCAGTGAGCTCCTCGACCTCGGTGGTCTCGACGCGACGCGCACGCTGCTGCTGGTCGACCCGCGCGGCACCGGCGGCAGCGCCGAGGCGGAGACGTACCTGCTCGACGACTACGTCGCGGACCTCGAGGAGCTGCGCGTCGACCTTGGGGAGGAGCAGATCGACCTGCTCGGGTTCTCGCACGGCGGCCTCGTCGCCGCGGCGTACGCGATCGCGCATCCCGGCCGCGTGCGCAAGCTCGTGCTCACCGTCGGTCTTGCGGCGTTCACGCCCGAGATGCAGGCGGAGGCAGAGCGCGTGATCGCGAGCTTCGCCGACGAGCCGTGGCACGCGGACGCGACGGCTGCGCTCGCGCGCGAGGAGTCGGACGACTACGGGACGCCCGCCGACGCGGCCGCGATGTGGAACGCGATGGTGCCGCTGTACTTCTCTCGGTGGGACGAGCGCTTCCGGCCGCTGGTCGAGGTGAAGCTCATGAACCCGAAGCCGCTGCGCCAGTTCAACGCGGTTCCGTTCGACCTCCGACCGGAGCTCGGACGGATCGACGCCGAGACACTCGTGATCACAGGGCGGGACGACTTCATCTGCGGCCCGGCCGCTGCGGCGGTGCTGGCCGACGGCATCCCCCGGTCAGAGCTCGTGATCGTCGAGGACGCGGGGCACATGCTCCACGTGGAGCAGCCTGCGGCGTACAGCGCGCCCGTCGAGGCGTTCCTCGCCCGGTAGCTAGGATTTCGAGCATGAGCGAGATCGGGACGATGCGCGTCAAGAGCGGCCTGGCCGAGATGCTGAAGGGCGGCGTGATCATGGACGTGGTCGACGCCGAGCAGGCGAAGATCGCGGAAGAGGCAGGCGCCTGCGCCGTCATGGCTCTCGAGCGCGTGCCCGCCGACATCCGCCGCGACGGCGGAGTCGCCCGAATGTCGGACCCCGACATGATCCGCGGCATCCAGGAGGCCGTCACGATCCCGGTGATGGCGAAGTGCCGGATCGGCCACTTCGTCGAGGCGCAAGTCCTGCAGTCGCTCGAGATCGACTACGTCGACGAGTCGGAGGTACTGACGCCCGCCGACCTCGAGCATCACGTCGACAAGTGGCAGTTCACGGTGCCGTTCGTCTGCGGCTGCACGAACCTCGGCGAGGCGCTCCGGCGCATCGCGGAGGGCGCGGCGATGATCCGCACGAAGGGCGAGGCGGGCACCGGCGACATCGTCAATGCCGTCACGCACATGCGCTCGGTCTTCGGCGGGATCCGCCGGCTGCAGTCGCTGCGTGGCGAAGAGCTCTTTGCCGAGGCCAAGAACCTGCAGGCGCCGTACGAGCTCGTCCGCTGGGTCGCCGAGCACGGACGGCTCCCCGTCGTCACGTTCACCGCAGGAGGCATCGCAACGCCGTCGGACGCAGCGCTTTGCATGCAGCTCGGTGCGGACGGCGTCTTCGTCGGCTCGGGCATCTTCAAGTCGGGGAACCCGGCCCAGCGTGCGCGCGCGATCGTCGAGGCGACGACGCACTACCTCGACGCGGACGTGATCGCCCGCGTCTCCGCCGGCCTCGGCGACGCGATGGTGGGCATCTCGACGCAGTCGCTCGACCCGAGCGAGCTGCTCGAGCGCCGCGGTTGGTAGCGGCATAGCCGCTGCCAAGGAACCCGGTTGCCGGCGAAGCCGGAACCGGGTTGATGTCTGTGCGCACTAGCCCGAGAACGCGCCCAGGTACACCACGACCTGCGCGTTCCGTGGCGCCTGCGCGCCCCCGAGCGGTGACTGCTGGACGATCTTCCCCGCCTCGCCGCGCGAGGCGACCGGGAACTTGAGGTAGAGCAGCCGCAGGTTGGCGCCGTTGATCGACGAGAGCGCCTGTTGCAGCGGCTGGCCGATGACGTTCGGCACCTCTTCCTTCGGCTTGTCGCCGGGCCCGCTCGAGATGTTGATCTGCATGTGCGAGTGGTGTGGGACGGTCGTCCCCGCTTGCTTCGCCTGTCCTTCGACCGTGCCGAGCGGATCGCTGCCTGGGACGAATGCGAGGCTCGCGATGATCCCCGCGCGGTTCAGCGCCTGCACCGCGGCCGCCTCGGTCTGGTTCGAGACGTCGGGCACGGTCGCAGTGCTGGGCGGCGGTGGGGCGGATGAGGTCGTCGTCGTCGCCGGTGCGGTCGTGGTGGCTTCCGTCGAGGTGGTCGCCTGCGTCGAGGTGGTCGCCTGTTGCTTCGCCTGCGCGACGACGAGGGTCACCGGCGTCGTGCGCGTCAGCGTCGTCCCGACTTCCGGGGCCTGAGCGAGGACGGTGCCTGCCGGCTTGTCGCTCGTCTGCGGCGTGACGGCCGGGCGTATGCCGAACGCCGCGAGCGCCGACCGTGCCTGGTCGAGCTTCTCGCCGGTCAGCTTCGGCATCGTCTTGCCGACGGCCGCGGTGCCGGAGGTCGTGACGAACGTGGTCGTCACGTTCGGGCTGTTGTCGCGGTGCGTGAGGAAGTAGGCGATCGCCACACCTGCCACGGCGAGCGCGATCACCGTGAGAGCGAGGAGCATCCCCAGGCCGAACCGGCGGTCGGGCTCCGGCGGCGGAGGCGGTGGAGGAGCATAGGGTGGCGGCCCGCCGTGGATCGTGTCGACGGTCGGCCAGCTATCGGTTGGTGACTCGGTCACGATATGTCTCGGATGCAACGGCTGATGGTCACCGGTGGGTGCGGGTACCTGGGCCGGGAGCTCGTCGCGCGGGCTCCCGGCTACGGCTGGAACGTGCGCGCGACGTGGTTCGAGCGGGAGCCGCCGGAGGGCGGCGACTGGGTGCGAGTGGACGTGCGTGACGAGGACGCGCTCGCGGCCGCGGTCGACGGCGTCGACGCGGTCGTCCACACGGCGTACAGGCAGGGCGAGCGGGAGTGGGACGTCAATGTCGTCGGTTCGGCGGCGGTCGCCCGCGCGGCCGCCGGGTGCCGGCTCGTCCACCTGTCGACCGATCTCGTCTTCTCCGGCGAACAAGGGGGCTACCGCGAGGAGCACGAGCCCGCCCCGGTCAATTCCTACGGACGCTCCAAGGCGGAGGCCGAGCGCCGCGTCTCGATGGCGCACCCGGCGGCGACGATCGTTCGCACGTCGCTCATCTACGGCGGGGACGAGGAAGGGCCGCAGGAGCGGCTCGCGCGTGATAACCGCCGCTTCTTCGTCGACGAGCTTCGCTCACCGGTTCAGGTCGGCGACCTTGCCGAGGCGATCCTCGAGTTGCTCACGCTCGACGTTCCCGGCCCGCTGCATCTCGGCGGGGCGGACGACATCTCGCGGTTCGACTTCGCGGTGTTGCTCGGCGCCGACCCCGCACAGCTCGAACCGACACGCACGACCGCCGAGCGCGCGCCGAACGTCACGCTCGACAGCTCACGCGCACGACAGCTGCTCGCGACGCGGCTTCGCGGCGTGCGTGAGGTCCTCGCCTAGTCCGACCAGACGTTCTCGAACGTCCCGAAGCGTAGTTCCTGCACATAGTGGAACCGCGACTCGTCTGAGCGCCGCAGGTACTCGGCCTGGTGCTCGGCGAGGAACGCGTTGTACGCCTCGATCGACTCCCAGCGGTCGATGACGAGATAGCGGTCGGGCTCTTCGACGTCGTGCAGCAGCTCGGTGCCGACGTAACCCTGGCCCTGGCGGAAGAACTGGGCCCACTCGCCCTCAGGGCCGTAGGCGTGCGCGAACGCAACCGGGTCGCGCACCTCGTAGCGAAAGACGAGCGCAATCACGACCCGAAGCCCCGCTTGTAACAGTCTGTTACGTGTGGGAGCCCTGGACGCAGGCGGGCTTCGAAGGGCTTGTAACAGTCTGTTACTTGGTTTGACACGGCTAACGGAGACCGCCGCGTTCGTGGTGCGCCTTGAAGAAGTTCTCGCTCCCGGCCGTGGCCATCGCGGCCGAGGCGCTGATCTCCAGGCAGAGCGCGGCGGCGGCGACGATCTGGGCGAAGCGGTAGACCTTGCCCGGGCCGGCGCAGTCGATCGAGGCGAGCCAGTCGCGCGCCGAGGGGAGCGTCGTGCCGCCGCCGACGGTGCCGACCTCGAGCCCACCGAAGCGGATCGTCGCCTGCAGCCCGCCCTCGACGCGGCGGCCTGTGCCGTGCGCCATCGAGCTCGTTCCGACCATGCCGATGTCCTGGCCCGTCGCGGTGTAGATCGCCGCGATGGCCGACGCCGGCGTGAACGCGACCGACTGCATCCCGCTCGCGACGGCGCCGTGCGTGCCCGCCCAAGAGAGCGCCTCCAGGTCGGCCGCGGTCGTCCGCAGCACACGCCGGATCTGCTCGTCCGAGAGAAACGCCTCGGCGAGCACTGTCTTGCCGTGACCCGACTGGAAGTACTCGGCGGACGGCTTCTTGTCACCGCCCATGTTCGCCTCCAACACCGCGCGCTCGGGCTTGTGCGGCGCGCGCTCCATCACGTAGCCCATGTTCAGGGCGTACGAGTTGCGGGTCATCATGTTCGGCCCGACCGCGTCGCCCGTCGTCCACTGCCAGAGCACGTGGCACATCGGTCCGACGACGTGCGCCTTCACGCCGCGCAGCTTCGCGCGCGTTGAAAGCGATGGGTCGTTCG
>DATINO010000004.1:0-30804 GCA_035474195.1 Gaiellaceae bacterium | reverse complement strand
CGGGTCGAACAAGGACCGGATCGGGCTCGCGATGATCGAGGCGGCCGAGCGCGACGGGAAGCTCAAGCCCGGCGGCACGATCGTCGAGCCGACCTCGGGCAACACCGGCGTCGGGCTCGCGATCGCGGCGGCGCAGAAGGGTTACCGCTGCATCTTCGTCATGCCCGACAAGATGAGCCAGGAGAAGATCTCGATGCTCCGCGGCTACGGCGCCGAGGTCGTGATCACGCCGACGGCGGTCGATCACGACTCGCCCGAGTCGTACTACTCGGTGTCGTCGCGCCTGGCGGAGGAGATCCCGGGCGGCTTCAAGCCCGACCAGTACTCGAACATGTCGAACCCGGAGGCGCACTACCTGACGACCGGGCCAGAGATCCTCGAGCAGACCGGCGGCGAGCTCGACGCGCTCGTCATCTCGGTCGGGACCGGGGGCACGATCAGCGGCGTCGGCCGTTACTTCAAGGAGCACGCGCCGCACGTGAAGATCGTCGGCGTCGACCCCGAAGGGTCGGTCTACACCGCGAAGAGCGAGGCCGACCTCCACCCGTATCTCGTCGAAGGGATCGGCAAGGACACGTGGCCGGAGACGATGGACCCGAAGGTCGTCGACGAATGGATCCGTGTCTCGGACCGTGACTCGTTTCTCGGCGCGCGGCGAATGGCGCGCGAGGAAGGCCTGCTGGTCGGCGGCTCGGCCGGTTCGACGATCGCCGGCGCGCTCGTCTACGGCGCAACGTGCGAGCCGGGCGCGCAGGTGCTCACGATTCTCCCCGACTCGGGTCGCTCGTATCTCTCGAAGTTCCTCGACGACAACTGGATGATCGAGCACGGTTTCCTCGAGCGCGGCACGCCCGTGCCGCGCGTGCGCGACCTGCTGCGCGCGAAGACGGACGAGACACCTGCGTTCGTCACGGTGTCGTCGCACCAGAAGGTCGCGGAGGCGATCTCGGTGATGGAGCGTTACTCGATCTCCCAGCTGCCGGTGGTTCGCGACGGCGAGGTGACGACGCTGGCCGACGTGATCGGCTCACTCCAGGATCGCGCGCTCCTCGATCTCGTCTTCAAGAACGCTGACGCGCTGCACGAGGACGTCGCGGTCGCGATGCAAGGCCCGCTCAGCGCCGTCGACGCGGACGCGTCGGTCGACGAGATCGTGACCGCCCTGACCAGCGGCACGAACGCGGTCGTGGTCGCAGACGACGGCCGCCCGATCGGCGTCGTCACTCGCAGCGACCTACTGGATTACCTGGCGCATCTGCGGTAGCGGCGAGACGTGCCTGGTCGGGCCACGCCTGGTGCCAGGCACCGCAACAACTGTGTAACGATTCCGCGACGGAACGGGTTTTTGCCTGCTCCTCGGGTTGACGGTCGGGACACGTCCGGTGCCAGGCACCGTCGCGTCACCGCAACATCTCGTCCACAGCTGGAACGAAGCGCGCCTCTGGATACGTTGCTATCGGCGTGGCCGCTGCGACCGTCAGCCTGACTCAGATTCGCCGCACGATTGTCGGCGCCCAGGGCTTTGCCGGCCGCTACCGCCGCGCCGGCGAAAGTGACGTCGAAGCGGCGATCCGCCGGCTGTCCGCAGTGCAGCTCGACTCGATCTCGACCGTCGACCGCGCGCACCGGCTCACGCTCTCCTCGCGCATCGGCGCGTTCGACCCTGAGGCCGTGCCGAAGCTGCTCGGCGCGGGGAAGATCTTCGAGTACTGGGCGCACGAAGCGTCGCTGCTGCCGGTCGAGCTGTGGCCGCACTTCCGGACGGTGATGGACGGCAGCGGCCACTGGGGCTGGCACGACCGAGCCTTCCGCGACCATCCCGAGCTGTTCGAGCCCGTGCTCGAGCGCATCCGCGCCGAAGGGCCGCTCGGCTCACGCGACTTCGAGGGCGGCGGCGGGGGCGAAATGTGGAACTGGAAGCCCGCGAAGATGGTGCTGGAAGCGCTGTGGGACAGCGGACGGCTCGTGATCGCCAGCCGACGCAGCTTCCAGCGGCTCTACGACCTGACCGAGCGAGTCATCCCCAAGCACGTGCTCGAGACACCGGCGCCGCCCGAGGACGAGACGCTGCGCACGTTCGCGCTGCTCGCGGTGCGCGCGCGCGGCGCGCTGACGGAGGCGGCGATCCGCGAGCACTGGCGCCTGAAGGGCGGGAAGGCACGGCTTCATCACCACCTGGTCGCACTCGTCGAAGAAGGTCAGCTGCGAGAGGTCCGGGTCGACGACGGCGGCGCGCCGTTCTACGTCGACGCAGCGCACGAGCTCGACGGCGCCGCCGCCCCGCCCACCCTCGTCTCGCCGTTCGACAACATCGTGTGGGACCGGCCGCTGCTCGAGCGCGTGTTCGGCTTCCGGCATGTGATCGAGGTCTACAAGCGCGAGCACGAGCGTGCATACGGCTACTACGTCCTCCCGCTCCTCGTCGGCGACCGCTTCGTGGGCCGCGCAGACCTCAAGTCCGACCGGGCCGAAGGTGTGCTGCACGTGAAGCGGTTCACACCCGAGGCGCGCGCACGTGGCAATCTCCAGGACAAGTTGGAACGCGCTGCTCACCGTCTCGCGCGCACCATCGGCCTGGAGCGCGCTCAGCTTGCGTGAGGTCGGAGTCGAAGAGGCACGGCGCATCGCCGTGCACGCCCAGCTGCTCGACGGAACCGCGACCGACATCCTCTCGACGGTGAGGCGCCTCGGCTTCCTGCAGCTCGACCCGATCTCGACCGTCGCGCCGCCCCAGCACCTCGTGCTCTGGAGCCGGCTCGGCGACCGGTACGACCCGGCGGAGCTCGATCGGCTCCTCTGGGACGAACGACAGCTCGTCGAGTGGCACGCGTACCTTTGGCCGATCGAGGATCTCCCGGTGATCAAGGCGCGCATGCGGCGAAAGGACGGCCCGTGGGATGCCCGCCTGATCGCCTACCTGAAGGAGAACGCCGGGTACCGCCGCTACGTGCTGCGTGAGCTCGAACAGCGCGGCCCGCTCCTCTCGCGCGAGATCGAGGATCACAAGCCGTCCGGCCGCGAGGCTCACCGCTGGTGGGGCGCGCGGAAGATGGGGCTGATGCTCGAGGTCTTGAACGCGCGCGGGGAGGTCGCAGTGGTCGGCCGCCGCGGCAAGCAACGCGTCTGGGACCTCGCGGACCGGTGGTACCCGGAGACCGAGACGATCCCCTGGCAGGAGGCGGAACGGCGCATCGAGGAAACACGGTTCCGGTCGCAGGGCGTTCGGCTCGTGAAGGGCAAGTGGATCGCGCATCCCGACGCCGACGACAGCCCGGTGCCGGCCGCGCGCACGACGTTCCTCTCACCCTTCGACCGGCTCGTCCACGACCGCAACCGCGCGCACAAGCTCTGGGACTTCTTCTACCGCCTCGAGATGTACGTGCCGAAGGCGAAGCGCGAGTACGGCTACTACGTCCTCCCCATCCTGAAAGGCGACCGTGTCGTCGGCCGGATCGAGCCCCTGCACGACCGCAAGGCCGGGACGCTCACAGTGCTCGGCACGTGGTGGGAGGGCAAGCCGGTCGGCATCGACCGGACGCTGAAGAGCCTTGCGCGCTGGCTCGGTGCAAGTCTCTAACCTGCGCCCATGGACTTCGAGACGCGCGCGATCCATGCCGGCCAGGAGCCCGATCCAGCCACCGGCGCGATCATCACGCCGATCTACCAGACCTCCACGTACGTGCAGGAGGCGGTCGGCGTCAACAAGGGCTACGACTACGCGCGCGTCGGCAACCCGACACGCACGGCCCTGCAGGTCGCGCTCGCGAGCCTCGAGAACGCGAAGCACGGAGTCGCGTTCAGCTCCGGGCTCGGCGCGACGACGACGCTCATGCACCTGGTCGATCCCGGCCAACGCGTCGTGCTGATCGCCGACGTCTACGGCGGCGTCTACCGGATGACGTCACAGGTCTACGAGCCCAAGGGCTACCGCTTCACCTACGTGCCCGCGACCGAGTTCGACGCCAATCTTCCCGCGCATCTCGGCGAGGACGTCAAGCTCGTGTGGGTCGAGACGCCGTCGAACCCACTGCTGAACGTGGTCGACATCCGCAAAGCGGCGGCGGCCGCGCACGCAGTCGGCGCGCTCCTCGTCGTCGACAACACGTTCGCGACGCCGTACCTGCAGCAGCCGCTCGAGCTCGGCGCCGATCTCGTCGTCCACTCGACGACGAAGTACCTCGGCGGCCACAGCGATGTGGTCGGTGGCTTCGTCGCGACGAACGACGACGCCCTTGCAGAGCGCCTCTACTTCCTGCAGAAGTCGCTCGGCGCGGTGCCCGGCCCGTTCGACGCGTGGCTGGTGCTGCGCGGGTTGAAGACCCTTGCCGTCCGCATGCGCGCGCACTCCGAGAACGCCCGCCGCATCGCCGAGTTCCTCGAAGGTCACGACGCGGTCGAACGTGTGCTCTGGCCGGGGCTCGAGTCGCATTTCGGGCACACGGTCGCGCGCGCGCAGATGCGCGACTACGGCGGGATGGTGTCGTTCACGGTCGAGACGCAGCAGGAAGCGGTCGAGCTCGTCGGCCGCACGAAGATCTTCCAGCTCGCAGAGTCGCTCGGCGGCGTCGAGAGCCTCATCGAGCACCCCGCGCGCATGACGCACGCGTCGACCGCCGGGGCGCCGTTCGCGCCGCCTGGGAACCTCGTCCGTCTGTCGGTGGGGATCGAGTCGGCCGACGACCTCGTCGCCGACCTCGAGGCCGCCTTGGTCAGGCGAGCCGCGACCGTGTAGCCGGCAGCGCCGGCGCGTCCTTCCACGGCAGGAGACCGAAACGAGCGAGCGAGCGCGGCAGCCGCCGGTCCGAGCGCATCTCGGCGGTGTGGCTCCAGTCGCCGTGGAAGTCCCACAACCGCTCGTGCTCGTCGGCGCGGTCGATCGCGACCGCGAGCTCGTTCGTCTCGAGACGCTGGTCGCGGATGATGCGGTCCGCCGAGCTCCAGTAGAGCTGCAGCGGGACGCCCGACCGCGCGATCGCCTCCGCGTAATGATCCGGGCTCCGCACCGCGTAGGCGCGCGGCACCTGGTTGGGCGTCCCGCCGATCTCGCGGCGGGCGAGCGCTTGCAGCTCGCTCCCGTGCGGCAGGGCGGCGAAGTCGCGGTAGCGGCGCGCCATGTCGGTTGCCGGATCGAACGCCGCCGCGCCGGCGAGCAGGTGCGGATAGCGCGCGACCAGCAGCAGCGTCTCCTGTCCGCCCATCGACCCCCCGAACGCGTAGATCCGATGTCTGTCGACGTTCACGCCCCAGGCACGTGCGATTCGAGGCATGCGCGCGAGGTCGGCGACCTGGCCCGGGTCGCCCCACGAATACCAGTGCAGCCTGCGTCCCTCGCCCGCGGGATCGATCAGCGCGAAGCCGCCCTCGCCGGGGAGGTCGCCCCAGAAGAGCGCGTTGTCGCTCTCGTCGACCCCGCGCCCGTGCGGCGAGATGACGAGCGGCACGCGCTGGCCGTGATAGCCGGCCGGGAGGAACAGCCAGGCGGGGCGAATCGCGCCGTCGTGCGCGCGATAGTGGATGAGACGGATTTCCGTGTTCGGCGTCGCGGTCACCCGCTGCTCCGCCGCGCTCGCCGTGCTCACGATGAGGAACGCAGCCGCGACGACGAGCAGGGACCTCATCGAGCCGAACGGTAGGTCCTGCACTGCGAAGATGGGGTTATGAGTTCGTTGCGGGTCATCGACCTGAACTTCGGCGCGTCGCCGGAAGCGATCGGCGTGTACCTCGTCGACACCGACGACGGGCCGGCCCTGTTCGACTGCGGGCCCGCGTCGACGATCGACACGCTCGAAACAGGGCTTTCCGCCAATGGTTTGGCGCTCACCGACGTCCGGCACCTGCTGCTCTCGCACATCCACCTCGACCACGCCGGAGCGGCCGGCTCGCTCGTCCGCAAGAGCCCCGAGCTGACGGTCTGGGTGAGCCCGATCGGGCGGGCGCACCTCATAGATCCCTCACGATTGGAGCGGTCGGCGCGGCGCCTCTACGGCGAGATGTTCGACCCGCTGTGGGGCGAGCTCGCTCCTGTGCCGGAGCAGAACGTGCGCGTCGCCGACGGCGACGTCCTCGGCTGGGACGCCTTCCCGACACCGGGGCACGCCTCGCACCACGTCTCGTACCTCCGCGACGGGACGCTGCTCGCCGGTGATGCGACCGGCGTCCGGATGCCAGCCGCGTCGTACGTGCTCCCGGTCTGCCCGCCGCCCGACATCACGGTCGAGGGCTGGCACGAGACGATCGCCGAGATCCGGCGGCGCGAGCCCGACCGGCTCGCGCTGATCCACTTCGGCGTGCACGAGGACGTCGAGGCGCACCTCGACCGGCTCGAACTGGAGCTCGACCGCTGGGCCGCAC
Organism: Gaiellaceae bacterium; assembly: GCA_035474195.1. Classification (GTDB taxonomy): domain Bacteria; phylum Actinomycetota; class Thermoleophilia; order Gaiellales; family Gaiellaceae; genus PALSA-600. Next base: position 24,453 of record DATINO010000004.1, on the reverse strand, counting down.
GCGTCGGGGACGGCCTGAGCGAGCAGGACTTCGTCGCCGCGGCCCGCTCCGACCTGGGCGAGCAGGCCGACCGCTACGACCGCGTCGCGCCGCTCTGGCAGTCGTACCTCGGCATGAAGCGGTACTGGGACTCGAAGCGATCTTGAGTCGTCTCGGCCCGCTCCGCGAGCGGGAATTCAGGCTTCTCTTCACCGGGCGAGCGGTGTCGCAGCTCGGCAGCGGCGTGGCGCCGGTCGCACTCGCGTTCGCTGTGCTCGACCTCACCGGCTCGACCGCGGATCTCGGCATCGTGCTCGCGGTCCGCCAGGTCGCTGTCGTCGTGCTCCTGCTCTACGGCGGCGTTTGGGCCGACAGGCTGCCGCGGCATCTGGTGATGGTGTGCTCGAACGTCGCGAGTGGACTGAGCCAGGCTGCCGTCGCCGTCCTCTTGCTATCGCACCACGCGAGCATCCCCTCGCTCGCAGTGTTCGCTGCGCTCAACGGGGCGTCCTCGGCGTTCTTTTTCCCCGCGAGCACCGGGATCGTCCCGCAAACCGTTCCGGCGTCGCTGCTCCAGCAGGCGAACGCCATGTTGCGGCTCGGCCAGACCGCGACCAGCACCGGCGGCGCGGCTCTCGGGGGCATCCTCGTCGCGGCATCGAGCCCGGGCTGGGCGATCGCTGCGGACGCGATCAGCTACGGCGTCGCCGCAACGATGCTCGCGGCAATGCGCGTCCGGCCGCTCGAGCGCGCGGAAGCGACGACCGTGTTCCACGACCTGCGCGTCGGCTGGCACGACTTCTGGAGCCGGCGCTGGTTGTGGACGATCGTCATCCAGTTCGGCGTCGTCAACGCGGTCTATACGGGAACGTTGTTCGTGCTCGGGCCGGCTGTGGCGAAGCGGCATCTCGGCGGCCCTGCCGCCTGGGCGGCCGTTCTCGTCGCGATCCAGGCGGGCGTGATCGCGAGCGGGATCGTCTTGCTGCGCTGGAAACCGCGCCGAATCCTTCGCACCGCCACGTTCGGCGCCTTCGGGCTCGCGGTGCCGTTGCTCGCGCTTGCGCGACCCGAGCCGCTCGTCGTCGTTGTCGTCGCCGCGTTCGCGTCCGGGTACCTGGTCGAGATCTTCGGCGTGCTGTGGGTCACGACCTACCAGCAGGAGATCCCGCACGACAAGTTGTCGCGGCTCTCGGCCTACGACGCGATCGGCTCGTGGGCGCTGATGCCGGTCGGCTATGCCGTCGCAGGCCCGGTGGGCTCCGCCGTGGGCACGCGCGCAAGCTTCGTCGGCGGCGCGGTGATCGTGGTCGTCGCTACGGCGCTCGTCTTTCTCTGCCGCGACGTTCGCGTGCTCGAGCGGCGGACGCAGACCGCGGAGTTACGCCTCGCGGAGGATGTTTCCGCCTGACGTCTGCGCGAGCGCCGTGAGCACGATCTCGTCGATGTTCACGTTCGGCGGACGAGTGAGCGCGAACAGGATCGAGTCCGCCACGTCCTCCGGATGGATCGGGCCGCCCATCGCGACGTTCGCGTAGACCGCACGCGCCTTGTCCTCGTCGCCGCCGAAGCGGACGCGCGAGAAATCCGTCTCGACGAGACCCGGCGCGACGTTCGTGATCCGCACAGGCTTCCCCTGGAGGTCGTCGCGCAGCGCGCGCGTGTACCCGTGAACCGCGAACTTCGACGCGACGTAGGACGAGCCGTTCGCGTACGACCAGATGCCGGCGACCGAACCGAGGTTGACGATGTGCCCGGCGCCCGAGCCGACGAGGTGCTGCACGCACAGACGCGTCATGCGCATCAGGCCGAGGACGTTGGTCAGGATCACCTCGTGCTCGTCGGCGTCCTGCGCCTCCCACACCGGGTCGCGGCCGCGGGCGAGACCCGCGTTGTTGACCAGGATGTCGAGCCCGCCGAGCTCGGCGACCGCGTCGTCGACGAACCGCCGCGAGCTCGCCTCGTCGGTCACGTCGAGCGAGCCGTCACGGCGCGAGCCGGAGACGACCTTCGCCCCTGCGTCGGCGAGCGCCTTCGCGGTCGCTGCGCCGATCCCGCTGGATGCCCCCGTGACGATCGCCCGTTTTCCCTTCAGCCCTGTCATCCAGGGAGCACCTTAACGACGAATTCAACGAATTCGACCGCTACACGTCTAAGTTCCCGACGCATGCAGCCGTTCCCCCAGGGCCACGGGCGTAGCCTCCGCGTCGCGAGCGTCCTCCTCGCGCTGCTCGTCCTGCTCGCCCTCGTGGCGTTCGCGAGCCGGACCGGCTTCGGCCATGCGTCGAGCACGACTACGACGCCCGGCTACGTCAACTGGGCGACCAGCATCTTCCTCGTCGCCTTCCTGCTGATGGCGCCGATCTCGATCTACGCGTACGTGCACCAGGCCAGGGAGCGACTCGAGCGGCAGCAGCACAAGAGCTTCCAGATGCGGGTCATTCGCAGTCTCATCTTCATCCCGCTCCTCGCGATCGCGTACTTCGTGCGCCTCTATCTCAAGGACCGTATCCATCTGAGCTCCGGCTTCCATCAGCTCTTCTTCGGGAATCACCTCGCGACGGCCAAGGGAAAGAACGGCAAGGGCGCGACCGCGTACAGCCCGACGTTCCAGTGGCCGGTGCTCTGGGCGACGATCGTCCTGCTCCTCGTCGGTGTTGCTGCGTGGATCTGGTGGCGAAGGAGGCATCCACCGGTCGCGAGGCTCGGTCTCGCGACGCGAACGCTCGAGGACGACGTCGCCGGGTCGCTGAGCGACGCGATCGACGATCTCGAGTCCGAGCCCGATGCGCGCCGCGCGGTGATCGCTGCGTACGCCCGGATGGAGCGAGTCTTCGGCCGCCATGGGCTCCGACGGCACGTGAGCGAGACCGCAACCGAGTACCTGCAGCGCATCCTGCTCGGGCTGACGACGCGCGTCGAGGCGGTCGGCCGCCTGACCGGTCTCTTCGAGCAGGCGAAGTTCAGCGACCACCAGATCGACGGCCGCATGAAAAAGGACGCGATCGACGCCCTCCGCGTGATCAGAGACGACCTGAAGCCGGCCGAAACATGAGGAAACACTGGCTCGACGTCGCCATCTTGTTCGTCCTCTCGTCGGGTGCGTGCGCCTACGTCGCGCTGCAGGTACCCGGTGAGCGGCCGATCGCCCTCCACATCTACTTCCTGTTCCTCGGCGCGCTGCTCATGCTCGTCGTCGTCTCGGGCGTCGGCGATGCGGCGCCGCGCGCGCGCAGGTCCGATCTCGCCGCCGCGCTCGACGAGCGCCCGGCACCCGCCGATCGCGTGTCACAACTTGCGAAAATCGAGCGCGAGGTGACTCTCTCGATGGGAAACGCGTACGACCTGCACACCCGACTGCTGCCGCACCTGCGCGAGATCGCGACCGCGCGACTCGAGCGTCGCGGACAGCAGGCCGGCCCGGACACCCTCGGCCGCTGGTGGGAGCTCCTCCGCCCCGACCGGCCCGAGCCGGGCGAGCGCTTCGCGCGCGGGATCCCCGAAGCCGATTTGCGCGACCTCGTCGCCGACCTGGAGCGGCTCTGATGGATCTGCCCGAGGTGGGCCGGTCGGCGAACGCCGTCCTCGACGAGGTCGAGAAGGCGGTCGTCGGCAAGCGCGGCGCGCTCGAGCTGCTGTTGCTCGGACTGCTCGCCGACGGGCATGTGCTGCTGGAGGACTACCCCGGCCTCGCGAAGACGCTGATGGCGCGCTCGTTCGCGGCGGTCTGTTCGATGGACTTCTCGCGCATCCAGTTCACGCCCGATCTGATGCCGTCGGACGTCACCGGGTCGTCCGTCTACAACCAGCGCGACGCCGACTTCCAGTTCCGGCCGGGCCCGATCTTCACCAACCTGCTGCTCGCGGACGAGATCAACCGCGCCCCGCCGAAGACGCAGGCCGCACTGCTCGAGGGGATGCAGGAGCGGCAGGTGACGACGGAGGGCGAGACGCGCCGGCTCGGCCCGCCGTTCCTCGTCATGGCGACGCAGAACCCGATCGAGTACGAAGGGACGTACCCGCTCCCCGAGGCGCAGCTCGACCGCTTCCTGCTGCGCCTGTCGGTTGGGTACCCGGGACGGGAGGACGAATGGCGGCTGCTCGCCGAGCGCGCAGAGCGGCGGACCGACGAGGTGCAGCTCTCACCGGTGGTCGATCGCGACACGCTGCTCGCGATGCAGCTCGCGTGCGAGGAGGTCTTCGTCTCCGAGTCCGTGGGGCTCTACATGGTCGACATCGTCGCCGCGACACGCAACGCGCCCTCGATCCAGGTCGGCGCCTCGCCGCGCGGGTCGCTCGCGTTGCTGAAGCTCTCCCGCTGCCGCGCCGCGCTCGACGGGCGCGACTACGTGACGCCCGACGACGTCAAGGCGGTCGCGGTGCCCGCACTCGCCCACCGCTTGACGCTGCGCCCCGAGCTGTGGGTGCAGCGAATCTCTGCCGAAGACGTGGTGCGGGAGCGCCTCGCGACCGTCGCCACGCCGGTCGCCGAGGACCTCGCCCGCACGTGACGCGGCGGGCGACCTGGAAGCTCAGCGCATACGCAGCGCTGTCGGGGTTCGGCCTGGTTGCGGCGCTCGTCCTCGGGCGGCCCGAGATCGTGGCGTTGACCGCCCCGTTCCTGCTCGCCGTGGGCGTCGGGCTCGCGCTCTCCGCATCGCCGCGCTTCACCGCCGAGATCGAAGCCGACGAGCGCGCGGTCGAGGGCGACGAGATCGACATTCGGATCACCCTGGCCGCGTCGACGCCGGTCGATCGACTCGACGTCTTCGTGCGGCTCCCGCGGGGCCTCGCGCTCGCCGGCGGGAAACAGGCGCAGAGCCTCCGGCTCGGGCGCGGCGAGCGGCGCGAGCTCGAGCTGACCGTGCGCGCGGAACGCTGGGGCGCGCACCAGCTCGGCCCGGTCTATCTGCGATCGCGCGACCCGTTCGGCTTGCTCGTCGCCGAGGGGATGCTCTCGCGAACACCCGAGATCCGCGTCTATCCGCGCGAGGACACGCTTCGGAGAGTCCTCCAGCCGCGCGAGACGCAGGTGTTCTCGGGGAGCGAGGTCGCGCGCCACAAGGGCGAAGGGATCGAGTTCGCCGACATGCGGCCATGGGCGCCGGGAGACCCGTTGAAGCGCGTCAACTGGCGTGCGACGGCGCGCCGCGGTGAGGTGTGGGTGAACGAGAGCCATCCCGAGCGCAACACCGACGTGATCCTCTTCGTCGACTCGTTCGCCGAGGCGCGCGGCCAGGACGCGAGCACGCTCGACCTCGCGGTGCGCGCGACCGCCGCGCTCGCCGATTCGTACATCGGCCGCCGCGACCGCGTCGGGCTGATCTCGTTCGGGGGAATCCTGCGTTGGCTGGAGCCGGGGATGGGGACCGTGCAGCTCTACCGCATCGTCGATGCGCTGCTCGACACGCAGATCATCCTCTCGTACTACTGGACCGGCCTCGACGTCATCCCGCATCGCACGCTGCCGCCGAACTCGCTCGTGGTCGCGCTGTCGCCGTTGCTCGACGGGCGCTCGGTCGACGCACTGCTCGACCTGCGCGCGCGCGGTCATGACCTCTGCGTGCTCGACGTCTCCCCCGTGCCCTTCACGCGACGGCCCAATTCCGGCGTCGACTCGATCGCGTACGACATCTGGATCCTGCGCCGCGACGCGCTGCGCCATCGGCTGCAGCGCTCGGGTGTCGCGGTCGCCGAATGGCGCGAGGGCACGCCGCTGCAGGCAGCGGTCGAGGAGGTGAGAGCATTCCGGCGCCACGCCCGGGTCGCACGCGTCTGATCACCGGCGGGCTCGCCGTCGTGACGCTCGCAGCGGTGACCGCGTACGCGTTCTCGGGCGGGGACACCGTCGCGTCCGCGGGCGGGGCACTGGCGGGCGTCGGGACGGTCGCGCTCGTAGCCGGCCTCGTGCTCCGGTTCCCGATCGCGGTCCCGTGGGCGGTGATGTTCGCCGGGGCCGGCTACGTCGTCTCGCGCGCGCATCACTCGGTCGTCGACGGCTGGGCGGCGGTCGTCGGCGGCGCACTGCTCCTCGCGGCCGAGTTGGCTGCGTGGTCGCTCGCGAGCGACCGGCGGATCCACGAAGAGCGTCTTGTCGTCGTCAGGCAGTCGCTGACCGTCGCCGCCCTGGTGGTCTCCGCGGCGCTCGTCAGCTTCGTGCTGGTCGGCGCGGCCGCGGTGTCGGCAACGGCGGGACTGCTGCTCACGGCGGTCGGCGTCGTCGCGGCGGTCGGTGCCGTCGCGGTCATCCTCCGCCTCGCCAGGTAAAGCGTGGGTCCCGCCGGCCGAGCCGGCGGGACCCCGAGCGAGTTAGATCGCCTTCAGCTGGGCGACGACCGTCTCGGTGTGACCGTTCGGGTCGTTCGCGGTTGCCGTGATCGTGTAGGTGTGCTTCTTCACCGGCTTGAACGTCGTCGGGAAGACCAGCGACTGGTTCGCACGCAGCCCGGTGGCCGGTTGAGCGACCGCGATGGTCTTGCTGCCGTCGACGACCTTGTACGTGAGCCCGCAGACCGTTCCGGCGCCGTTGTAGAAGGCGAGGACCGGGAAGTACATCGTGACCGTGGGCGCACGGCCGGCGCGAACGTTCGTCGTGGTGCCGTCGGTCTGGCGCGCGACCGAGCCGAAGGCGGAGTACGACGGCTTCGTGGAGCCCGACGGCTGGAGCAGCCCGCTCTGCCACGGGTTGCCCGAGCTGTCACGGAACGTGAACCAGATGAACATCTGCACGTTCGGGTCCTTCCTCGCGATCCCGAGCGCCTGCTTCGCGTAGGCGGCCTGCGTGGCGAGGCTCACGCCCTTCTTCTCGCCGGGCTTCGTCTCATGGCCGTACTCGGTGATCCAGATCGGCACCGTCCTCTTGAACCACGTGTGCAGGTCCTTCTCGAACTTCGGCATGGTCGACAGGGTCACGTTCGGGTACCGCACCTTCTCGGTCGGCTTCGCCCCGGGAGCCGTCGGATACGGGTGGTGCGCCCACGCGTCGAACTTGAGGCCCTTCACCTTCGAGTGGAGCTTCGCGAAGTTCCCAGGCGACACGGTCTGGCTGGAGCCCTTGGACGGCTTGTCTCGGCCCTGCGCCGACGTCTCGCCGATCGCGACCTGCGCGGCCCGATTTCCCGCCTTGATGCCCGCGTAGGCGGCCTTGTAGAGCTTCGCGTAGTTGGCGACACTGACGATCTTCTTGCCGACGTACTGCGGCGTCAGGAACTGCTGCAGGTTCGGCTCGTTCCACACCGACCACAGGCCGACGTAGCCCTTGCCCTGGAGGCCGTTGTACCGCGTCGCGAGCATCCGGGCGAATGCCTGCAGGTCGCCGACCTTCTTCGGCATGACGTTCGGCTTCTTGTTGCCGTTGGCCCATTTCGGAGTGCCGGTGATGTTGATCATCACGCGCATCCCGAAGGAGCTCGCGCGCTGCACGAGCTCATCGAGGTCGGAAAGCTTGTACGCGGGGTCGTCTCCGCTCGACGCGTCGGCGGGACGCGTCGGCGCGAGCGCCGCCCAATTCGAGGTGGTGTGGATGATCGACGCGCCGACTGCCGACGCGCGTTGAAGATTGTCCATCCGGTCCGCAGACCAGCGGAAGGTCGGGTCGTCGAAGAACCCGATTGGCATGCGCGGCTGCGCGGACGCCGTTGCTGCTCCGATCATCAGGAATGCAGTGAGCGCGAGCAGCGCGAAGCGAGCGGCTCTCAGCACGATTGTGTACTCCTCCTCGAGTCGATCCCTGGGCGTCTCGAACGTAGCGAGGCGCTTTGAGCGTGGTGTTAAGAGGAGCTTCGATTCCAGTCGCGGAAAGCCTGCAACAGTGCTGTTTCAGCAGCTTGTGTCAGATCATTCGGCGTGAGAGTGCCGACAACGCGAATCGTCGTTCGCATCTGTTCGAGGTACTCCGTGCAGCCGTCGCAGTCTGCGAGATGACCTTCGAACGCGCGCAGGTCGCGTTCGTCGAGCACTCCCTCGAGGTAATCGGTGACGAGCTCCACGAGCTCTTGGCAGCTGAGGGCTTCGGTATCGATCATGCATTCCCCGGGGCGAGATAGTCCTCGAGCGCCTGCCGCACGCGCGCCCGCGCGCGATGCAGGAGTACTCGTTGGTTGACTTCGGAGAGGTCGAGCGCGTTACGGACCTCGTCGCTCGACCAGCCTTCGACGTCGCGGAGCGAGATCACGGCGCGTTGGCTCGCCGGGAGCGCCTCGATCGCGCGCTCGATCACGTCACGCGTCTCACCCGCGATCAGCCTGTCCTCGGGGAGCTCGCGCGGCGGCGCCTCCCACCCGCCCGGATGATGCGGATGGTCGTCCGCGAGAAAGCGGTCGGCGTCGACGGCCGCCTCGGGGACGCGCGCCGGGTCGTGCAGCGACGAGAACGGGATGCTGCGGCTCTCGCGCTGGGCGCGGGTCTTCGCCGTGTTGACGAGGATCCGGAACACCCACGTCTTGAGTGATGATCGCCCCTCGAAGCGGTCGAGCGCGCCGAGCACGCGCAGCCACGTCTCCTGGACGACCTCTTCGGCGACCGCGCGCGTCGGGGTGAAGATGCGCGCGACCCTCAGCAGGCCGGCGTGCCAGTCGCGCACGACCGCCGCGAAGGCCTCCTCGTCCCCCGCCCTGAGCGCGGCGACGAGCTCGTCGTCTGGCAGCGTCACAGCGGCGAACGTACCACCGTCACGGCCAGAAACCAGCGGCGGCGGAGGCCCAAGGGGAGAGTATTGGGCCCACCCGCCGCCGCGGTGACGTTGGCGTAAGCCACAGACGTCCGTAACGGATTCGGCCCACGGGACCGTCACCCTTCCCTTTCCCGTTTCGCAAACCGATGCGGCGGACAAACCGAATCGGCGCTGGAACGTCTAGACATGTGGGTCTGGGTCTGCAGCGGTAAGGGGAGAGAGACATGAGCAGCGCTGGGGCGACGGTCGAAACGGCCGCCGTAGTGACAACATCGGTTCGCGGCAAGGATGCGACGCGCGCGGCGACGGTACTCGCGCTGCTCGCCGTAATGCAGATCGCATGGATCGGCGTGCTGGTCTACGGCGCGATCTGGCTGCTGACGTAAAGGGATCCAGGCGGCCTGCACGGAGTAAGGAAAGACCGTGATCTAGACATCGCATGTCCGTTCTGCGATCGCTTGCTGCTCAGGCGCATGCGTCATTCTGGAACGCCGCTGTCGAGCGCGGGCTCGCGAGGAGCCACCCGCCGGGACGCCGTGGAGGGGTTGCGCGTTCCGGGTCCGGCTTCCACGGCACGCCGCCGCGTGGAGGCACGAGCGTCGCCGGGACGAGCGCGCTCAAGGTGACGACACCGCAGACGACGCAGAGAGCGACCGGTCCGAGCGGGCCGATCAAGAAGCCGGCGACGAGCATGGCGACGCTCATCGCACCGATGTTGACTGATCCGGCCGCGGCGAAGACACGGGCGCGTACCGCGTCAGGAGCATGGCGCTGCGTCAGCAACGTGCCTGCCAGAATCGCGGCGGCGTCTCCGGCGCCTGCAATTGAGAAGAGAACGATCACTGAGATGGTGGTCGGGTTGACGGCGCAGAAGACGATCGAGAGGCCGCCGACGAGCCAGCCAAGGAAGAGTGCTTGCTTTTCTCGGAACCCGCCCTCCGCACGTCGCCCGAAGCGCGAGCCGATGAAGTTGCCGACGCCGTAGCCTGCTGTCGCGATGCCGAAGCCGAACGCACCCGACCCGAGGTGAGCGAAAAGCGGCAACTCGCCGACGTTGATCATTCCGTAGCCGAGAAGAGCGGCCCCGTTGGCAGCGAGCACGAGCCGGAGCGCGTCGTGACGCACGACGAATCGGACGCCGGCCCAGACTCCGGCGTGCGCGGGGTCGTGACTTTGGTCGGCTCGGTACCGGCCTGGGATCCCGAGGGTGATGAGCGCGGAGACCACGAACGACGCTGCGTCGATGAGAAACGCTGTCGCGCCGCCGAAGACGGCGACCACAACTCCACCTAAGGCACCTCCGAGCACGGTTCCGATCGCGATTGCAGACGCGCGCGCGGCCGTCGCCCGGGTCCGTTCGGCCTCCGGCACAAGCGTCACCAGGAGCGCCTGGGCGGCAGGGCCGAAGGGTGCGCTCACGGCAGACGAGAGCGCTGCCAACGCGATGAGCTCGATCGCAGAGTGGCTGAACGCAACCGCGACGAAGACCGTAGCCGACGCGAAATCCGAGAGGATCATCACGAGCCGCCGGTCGAAGCGATCTCCGATCGCGCCGGCCCAAGGGCCGAAGAGTACGGCTGTGCCGAACTGGGTCAGGACAAGGGCAGCCACCCACGCACCCGAACCGCCAGTCCGAACGTAGACGACCGCGACCCAGGCGATCGAGGACGCACGCGATCCGGTCACGGAAATCACTCGTGCAACCGACAGGCTCGCGACGTGGCGTCGGAACGGCTCTTCCGCCCACTGCCGGCGGCGGTCCGCCCAGCGTGTCGCGACTCGCATCGCACGACTATGGCGAAAACCGCGTTCGGCTGCGAGGCCGCCAAGGGAGGACACGGCGCGGCCGAGGCACCAACGGGCAAGCGTGATGGGCGGTGCAGGGCTCGAACCTGCGACCCCCTCCTTGTAAGGGAGGTGCTCTCCCAGCTGAGCTAACCGCCCTGGGCCGGGTAATCGTGCCTAAAGGATCGTGATCGTGAACGTGTGTGGTGTGCCGGTGTCCTGGCCGCCGTTGTCGCTCCCGCCGTTGTCGACGGGAGTCACGGTCACGGTCGCCGTGCCGAGCGCGAGAGCCTTCGGCGTGTAGGTCAGCTTGCCGGTCGAGCTGATCTGCGGCTGAACGGCGAACAGGCCGCCGTTCGAGGTGCTCACCTTGAAGGTCACCGTCTGCGCCGACTCGTCCGGCGGCCCGGGCGAGATCGCCTTCGCCCAGTCGTTGACTGTCTGGGCGCCGAGGAGAGACACAACGGTCTGGCTCGCACCGGGGGTGAACGTCGGCGCGTCGTTCACGGCAGTGACGGCGATCGTGAAGCTCTGCGACGCGCTCGTGTCGTGGCCGCCGTTTGCAGTGCCGCCGTCGTCGACGGCGGAAACGGTCACGTGCGCGATCCCGTTCGCGTCGGGGGCGGAGGTGTAGGACAGCGTCCCGTCCGACGAGACCGCCGGCGCGGCCGAGAAGAGGCTCGCGTTGTCGGTCGACGCGGTGAACGTCACCGTCTGCGAGCTCTCCGACGGGCCGGCCGAGATGCCGGTCGCCCAGCTCGCCACGGCGTGCGCGCCCGAGTCCTCGAGCACCGTCTGATTCCCACCGACCGTGAAGCTCGGCGCGATGTTCACGTGCGGCGCGGGCGGTGTCGTCGTCGTGGTCGTCGTGGTGGTCGTCGTCGTGGTCGTCGGCGGAGGTGACGGCGCAGGGGTGGTGGTCGTCGTCGTGGTCGTCGTCGGAAGATGCGGCGCCGCCGGCGACGCGGTGGGTGTCGTCTTCGTCGTTATGGTCGTCGTGGTCGTAGGCGGCGCCGCGGCCGGGCGGCTCTCGGTCGTCGTCGGCGTCTCGGACGGCGCCGCCGTGCGTCCCGGCGGCTTCGTGGTCGGCGCAGGCGGAAGCGGCGCCGCGTGCGTCGGCCCCGGATGGAGCGCCACCGCCGCATGGTGGTTGATTCGCACCCGCCCGGGGATCGGCGCCTGCGGGAGCACCGAAGGATCGTGCGGCGCGGCGACCGCGGCCACATACCGAGTCGCGACCGCCGGCACGTGGTGCGCGACGGCCTGTCGCTGCTCGGCACCTGCGGGCGTCGCGGTCGCCGCGGTGGCGAGGGCAGCGACACCGCCGATCGTCGCGCCGAGGGACGGCGTGAGCGGCAGGCGGATCAGGAGCGGCGCGTTCGACAGCCACGCGAGCGGCCCGACGAGGAACCGCATTCGGCCGAGCGAGATGTTCACGAACGCGCGGACGAGCTGCGGATCGAACTGCGATCCGGAGCAGCGGACGAGCTCTGCGCGCGCATCGGCGGGCGTCGCCGCGTCTTTGTACGAGCGCACCGACGTGATCACGTCGTACACGTCGGCGATCGCGACGATCCGGCCGGCCAGCGGAATCGCGTCGCCCGCGGTACCGCGTGGGTATCCGGTGCCGTCCCAGTTCTCGTGGTGGTAGCCGATCGCGTCGATCCAGTCGCCGAGCCAGCCACGAAGCGGTGTGGCGAGCTGTTCGCCGTCGAGCGGGTGGCGACGCAGCTTCGCCCACTCCTCGTCCGTCGGCCGGCCCGGCTTGTTGAGGATCTCGCCGTCGACCTCGAGCTTTCCGATGTCGTGCAGCAGGGCCGACCAGTTGAGCCGGTCGAGGTCGTCGCTCGAGAGACCGATCTGGCGGCCGAGGCTCGCCGCGTAGCCGCGCACGCGCTCGGCATGGCCGCGCGTGATGTGGTCGTGGCGGTCGAGTGCTGCGACGAGCTGCAGGAGGATCTGGGCGGCTTCCTGTGCGTCGAGGGCGTCGCCGCTCCGCAACCGGTCCTGGAGGCTCTCGACCGTGCCTGCGGCGAGCGCGAGGCGGAAGCGCGACGGCGCCTCGTCCGGGAAGACGAGCGAGAGGCCGAGCAGCCCACTGAGCGGCAGCAGCCGCCGGGTCAGAGCGTAGAGCGCCGAGACGACGATGCTCGCCGCGATGCTGACGCCGAACCACCAGGTGAGGAATGCCCACAGCGAGCTCGTCGGGACGCCGGTGAGCGACGTGAGGAGCTGGACGAACGCGACCGACGCAAGGATCGGCACCCCGAACACGGCGAGCCGCAGTCCGCGCGCAGCCCAGGGACGCGCCGACCAGCGCCCTCCGCTCCGTCCTGCCGCAGTCACAGACACGTCGTCGTGGCGAGCGACGCTCGCGTCTACCCCCGAATGGAGGATCAGTCCGCTTCGAGTGCCACGTCCGACGCCAACCCCGGAGCCGTCGCCCAGGCGAGGAGGCGGAAGATCGCGGCCAGCGCGTAGCCCACGAGGATCGCGAACGCGAGGGTCCCGACGCCGGCGTGGCCGCCCAGGGCGATGCCGAGGACAAGGACAGAGATCTCGATCGATGTGCGCACCGTCGCGATGCCGATGCCCGTCCGCCGTTGGATCCCGGTCATCCAGCCGTCACGCGGTCCGGGCCCCAGGTTCGCGGTCAGGTACAGCGCGCTTGCAACCGCGATCGTGAGGATGCCGGCTGCGACCTGGAGCAGCTGCCACGGCAACGCGTTCGGCTCGGGCAGGACCCGCGAGGCGATGTCGAGCACGACACCGATCACGACGACGTTCCCGACCGTTCCGAGCCCGGGCCGCTGGCGCAGAGGGATCCAGCCGAGGAGGACGATCAGGCTGACGACGATCGTCGCGCCGCCGATGTCGAGCGGCGTGCGGCGCGCCACTCCCTGGGCGAGCACGGTCCACGGGGCGTTGCCGAGGCCGGCTGCGACGAGCGCGCCTTCCCCGATCCCGAAGAGGACGAGCCCCAGGAAGAGCACACCCAGCGTCGCCGGAGACGCGAGCCAGTTCGAGCCGTGCGCGCTCCACGGCATCGTCGGGACGCGTGGCGACGGACGCAGCGCGGCGAGGACTCGTGCGCCGATGTGCTTCGTCCGCTTCTCCACGAATAGGACTTCACTATGCCTACGCGCAAAGCGACCAGGTTCTCACCCGGGCTTGTCGTCGACGGCCGGGCGGGATGCTCGTCGAGATCACGGTCGTCGCGCGGCCCGACTGAGCGCGCCCAACTCATCGAGATTCTCGATGTTGTCCTTCCCGGGGCTGCCCGGGTTCGTCTGCAGATACGGCGTCGCGAGGCAGATGCCCTGCGGGCAATAGGGAACCGGCTCGATCACGGCCTCGTAGCCGTCCGCCTGGATCATCCAGACGTTGCCCGCCCAGATGCTGTCGACGACCTCTCGTCGTGAGTGGTGCACGTCGTCCCCGGTGAAGACGCCTTCGATGTGGCGGTGGGTGCCGTCGGCCGAGAACTCTTTCTGCACACGCGTGACGATGTACGTCGCCACTAGTCGTCGATCTCGGCGTGGCGCGCGATGTCCTTGACGAGTTGCGCCGCGGATCTCGCATCCAACCTGGTCGCGAAGCTGTCGCCGCTCGAGGCCACCTTCTCGCCGTCACCGTCCTTCAACCGCCAACGAAACTTGCCGGCGGCGTCGGTGTAGATCTGGAACTTCGGCTTTGCCACAGCTTCCTTCTCGCTTGCCGATAGGCACTGTCCGCAGCGACTTATAGCCTACTGACAATCCCGGCGCCGGGACTGAGTTCGGTCAACCGACTGAAAGGACAGTCCCGTGAGGACGATGCTCTATCTGCCGGCCGTCCTGGCCGTTGTCGCAGTGCTGGCTGGTTTGCTCGCCGAGGGAACGAGCTGGCCCTAGGCCGACTTGGCATCGGGGCGAGAGGGAAATCGCCTCTCGCCCCGATGCGGCTCCTGACCTATAGTCAAGGAAGGTGCCGCGCCGCCCCTCGACCCATATCGACGACCCCGCAGCGGTCGGGGCCCGGATCCGCGAAGCTCGCACGGCCGCCGGCCTCAAGCAGCGGGAGCTCACCTTCGACGGGTGCACGCCCGCCTATCTCTCGCGCGTCGAAGCCGGCCAGCGCATTCCGTCACTTCAAATCCTGACGAGGCTGGCGGAGCGTCTCGGGACGACCGCCGATTTCCTCGCGACCGGCAAGCACCCCGAGCCGGACCCCTTGTTCGACGCCGAGCTCGCCGCACGCACCGGAGACACGGAGGTTGCACGGCGGCTCTACACGCACATAGCGAAGGGCGGCGCGCCCGTCCTGACCGCGCGCGCCGAGGCGGCCCTCGGTCGGCTCGCGTTCGACGAAGGAGACCATGCGGAAGCGATCGAGTTTCTCGAGCGCGCCCTAGGGATGTCCGATCTGCCGACATCCGAGCGGATGACTGCACTCGATTCCCTCGGCAAGGCGCTGGCGTTGCTCGCCAGGTTCGACGAGTCGCGCGCCGTTTTCGACGAAGGCTTGACAGCAGCTCGGGAAGCGCACGATCAACTCGCCGAGCTTCGCTTCTCGGTGCTGTTGGCGAATCTCCTCATCGATCGAGGAAACCCGGAACGGGCCGAGGAACTGCTCTCGACGATCATCGACGCCGCGCGGAAAGCCCAAGACCCCGTCGCCCTCGCCAATCTCTACTGGTCGCAGGCTCGGCTACACGCTTCACAGCGCCGGCACGACTTGGCCGCGCGCTATGCCCGCATGGCCCACGCAACTCTCGACGCGACGGAACACACGACCGTCGCCGCACGTGCGCTCGGCATGCTGGCACACATCGAGAACGACCGCGGAAAGCACACCGAGGCCCTCGCCCTCGCGGACGAGGCTGCGCCGGTGCTCGCGGCAGCAGGCAATCGCTTCGAGGAGGGCATCGTGCTCCTCGAGAAGGCGCGCGCGCTCGGTGCCCTCGATCAACGAGAGGAGGCGATCGGGATCGCGCTCGGCGCCATTCCGCGGTTCGAGCACGCGCATCCGACGAGCGCCGCGCGCGGGTATGCGGTCGCGGCTGCGATCTTCAAGGATCTCGGAGAACGCGCACGAGCACTGGAGCTGTACGAGCTTGCGGTCGAGACGTCGCCGACCGAGGACCGCCATCTCGGCGACATGTACCGCGCGATCGGTGAGATCCACGAGGCCGAGGGGCGCCCGGCCGAGGCTCTGGACTCGTTCAAGCGCGCACTCGACGTGCAGACGCGCGTCCCTCGGTAGTACGCCCAACGGGATTGGCTTTGCCCTGCAACACTGTTTCAACGTGCGGCGCTGTCGGTGGCTTGACCTCTTCGCTGCCGTGCTCCGGGAAGTTGACACCGCGAGCAGGGTTAGGCGTGATGGCAGTGTGATCGAGAACCAGCGCCAACGTTCCGATCGTCTTGCGAATCGTCTCGCGCTTGAGCGTTGCATCTAGCTCGCCGACGAGCTCTTGAATCTCCGGTTGACGTTCGCTGTCGGCGAGCTGCTGTCACGTGCGGGCGACGAGGGCTTCGAATCGTGCCTGCAGAGACCGAGAACTTCAGGTCGTATCTCATCGTGAGGCCGCTCTGACGGGCGGCATAGGAGCCCCCGGTGTTGTGTAGTGCCGAGCGCTGGTCGTAGGATCGACCGATGCATGCGGCAAACCCTCGTCGTCCCCGACTCGTGCCGACGATGTGGTTCTTGTTGATCCTGCTTCTCATTGCGACCAGTTGGAGCCTGATCGCGATGCTGATTGAGTACCTGATCGACCGCGCTTCTTAGAGAAGCGCGAAGACCCGCTCTCGGCGGGTCTTCAACGCACGGGTTACAGAGCAGACGAAGCTAGATCACGCCCGCCCGACAGTTCTACCGGCCTTCGCTCGAACAGCCTTGAGCCGGAAGACGCTACTCACAATCGCCTGCGCTCGGATGGCCCGCCGGTCTTGGCGTTTTGTGAGATGTCCGTAAAACTCGCTCCGAAGCGGGTTGGTTAGCTCGCAACGCGGTCGATAAGGAGCATGTGCCGCTGCTTGCTCTTGAGTATCCGACAGGTCAGATCTGCGAGGTCGAGTTGCAGGACGATCTGAAGATCGGTCAAGTGTTTGAGATGTACGGCCGACGATGGAGGGTTGTCGGCCCATCAATGCAGGAGGGCTCACCTAGGTACGGCAAGCGAGCTGGATTCCGGCTTGTTTGCCAACAGCAGACCTGAGTACCGTTCGACTCTCTTCACGCCGGCCTTGCCTCGGAATCGTTAAAACGGCTTCCTCTTGCTCGATGCCGAGGAGCTCGTTCGGGTTGAACCCCCGGCTTTCGCGTGTGACCGTTCGGCCGGGAAGCCATGCCCTGTGTCAAGGCCGCTCTTCGCCACTCAAATCCCTAGGTGAGTCCGCCGCAACGCTCAACAAGGAGGACTTCTTGAACCTCTGCACCGCTTGCGGCGAGGACTTCTCGTCCGTGTCCGCGTTCGATCGTCACCGCATCGGCAAGCACGCCTACACCTACACCGAGGGTCTCGGGATGAACCCGGAACACCACGACGGCCGCCGGTCTATGGACGAAGCCGAGATGCGCGCCGCAGGGATGGATCCGAACGCTCGAGGCTGGTGGACGATCACGGCTGCCGCTTCACTCGTGGCGCCGCCATGCCAGCAGGACCAGCGAACCACGTTGATCGACTTGCCGAAAGGAGCGATGCTGCTGCTCCCCTTCTGGGGATGACGAGCGACGCGATTGCGTGGAGACTCGCTACCTGTGACATCCGGCACCCCTGACGGCGACCCGTCCTACGAAACCGTCTGGAAGGATTATCGGACGCTGCTCGCGGATGGAATCGTCGGATTCACTCGCTCGCCGACTCCGAGCTTCGAAGCCGATCACCGGACGTGGGCATCAACAATCATCGCGCTGGCCGAGGCTGACGGTTTGCAGGCTGGGCTTTTCTATATGCACGGTGATGTAGGCGAGATGTGGGCTACAAATGACGGCGCGATCGATCCCTGCGTCCACCTGCTTCACGGCGACCACTCTTCGGAGCCGAACTCGAACATTTATCCCTACGATCAGCAGGCCGCAGCGGCCTGGTTTAGACCACGAGCCGAAGTGGAGTGGGGCGAGTCGCTGGTCGCTGCTCGCATTCGACATAGCTCTTAGCTGCCTCGCCTCTGGCGTTCATTCGCGAACAAAGACTCCGAGACAAATCAAACGAGCGCATACCGGGCAGGGTGATCTTCGTGCGCGAGAGAACACGTAGAAGAACGCGTCTCTGGCTCCTCGGAATCGCCTCGGTCTTGGCCGAGCCGATCGCGATGAAGCTACGCGGCTATCCCATCGGCGGGAAGCTGATCGTTCGCTGTCGCGAAGGTCACCTGTTCACGACCTTCTGGATTCCAGGTGTCTCGCTCAAGGCCGTGCGGCTCGGATGGTGGCGTTACCAGCGGTGCCCGGTCGGTGGGCATTGGTCGCTCATCACGCCCGTGCGTCCGTCAGAGCTGACCGAAGCTGAGCGTGAGGAAGCGCGTATCCGCTCGGACATCCCTCTGCCGTAGACCACCTTCAGCGCAGGCGAGAGACGAGCCTTGGGCCTCGAGCTACTCCGACCTGGCGGTGGTCAGCCCTTGCGTAGCTCCGTCGTCGCCCAACAGAATGGGGCCGTGTCTATCTCGGAGGCTCACGCGCTCGTCCTCCAGACCCTCCTTCTGGAGGCCGTTGAAACGGCCCAGATGGCCATCTGCGTTTACGACGAGCGCGGCCAGTACGTGACGGTCAACGACTGCGCCTGCTCGATACTCGGTTACAGCCGGGAGGAGCTTCTCAAGCACGACGTAGCCGACTTCACTGAGGGTGGAATCGACCGGAAGGTGCTCCTCTCGAACGAGTGGCGGGAGGGCGTAAGACTGGTGACACGGAAGGACGGTTTGAAAGTTCCCGTCGCGTTCGTTGTTGCACCTACACGGGTCGGGCACCTCCCGTATTTCGTTGCGGTGTGGTGGACACTCGACGACGATGACCCGCGGGCCGCTGACGCGGCGTAAGTCGCCGCTACGCGAAGCCGGATCGCTGCCGTACGCCGCGCTGTTGAGCGCGTTCGAGAAAGCCGACGCGGGCGCAGCGGGCACGGAAGGATCTGCGCCGCTTGATGCGCCAGGAGATCGACGCCGGCCGGATCACCAAGTCAGAGATCGCAAGAACTCTCGGCGTTCACGCCAGCGCGTACAGCGAATGCTTGAGCAGTAGTCGCTTTTCTCCGAGGTATGCCCGTAGGTATGCCGTGGCGCCCAAACAGGGCCAAGCCTGGCACACCTGACCTATGCTGTATCGCCGGTAGAAACCAGCCCCGAGCAGGGAAAAGGCCGCTTTCGCGGCCTTCCCAGGCGAATTGACCGGAGGTATCCGATACCCCCAACGGGATTCGAACCCGTGCTGCCGGCGTGAAAGGCCGGAGTCCTAGGCCGCTAGACGATGGGGGCCTATCTGGAGGAATGTACCCTCGGCGCGTGCCGGAGATCCGGGCCGCGACCGTCGAGGACGCCGAGCAGGTGTTCGAGCTGCTCGACGCCCGAAGCCGCGCGGTCTTCGGCGCCTCGGAGGTCTCGCGAACCCTCGTCCTCCGCGAGATCCGCCGGTCGATCGACGACCGATTCGTCGCGGTGGAGGACGAGCGCGTCGTCGGCTACGCCCACGTTCGGCCGAGTCACGACGTCGTCGTCGCGACGGGCGACGCAGCGACGGCCGACGCCTTGCTCGCCTCTGTCGAGGAACGGGCACGTGTGCGCGACGTCGAAGCGATCGAGGCGACCGTCGTCGCGGCCGACGCACCGTTCCATTCGCTCGTGGAGCGCTCGGGGTTCGCGCACGAACGGGTCGTCCTCCGCATGTGGCGCACGCTCGACGAAGCGATCCCCCCGTCGGCCTGGGTCGCCGGTGTGAGCATACGGACCTACGACGACCGCGACGGGCCGGCCGTGAAGGCGCTGCTCGACGACGCGTATGCGTGGGACGCGCACTACGCACCGCAGTCGTACGACGAATGGCACAGCTACATGACCGACCACGACGAGTTCGATCCCACGTTGTGGTTCCTCGCTGAACGCAGCGGCCAGCTCGTCGCATGCGCGCTGCACTGGAAGGAGGACAACCGCCGCGGCTGGCTGAAGGACATCGCCGTGCACGAGAGCCTGCGCGGCGCCGGGCTCGGCAAGTCACTCGTGCGCCACGGACTGCGCGCGTACGAGACGCGCGGCGTCGAGCGAGTCGGGCTCAAGGTCGACGCGGCCAACCCGACCGGCGCAGCCGGGTTGTACGCCCGGGAAGGATTCGTCATCGACCAGCGGCTCGAGATCTGGCGGAAGGCGCTATGACGACCGCGGCCTCTGTTTCGCTGCTGCGCTGGCTGCGCCGACAGCTGCGTGAGCCCTCACCGCTGCGCGAGCGCCTGGAGGCTGCGATCGCGAACGACGATCCGGGCGAGGCGCGCCGAATCGTCGCAAACGCGCCGTTCAACGACGCGCAACGGCGTCACGTCGAGCGATTGCTCGACGAATGGGAGGTCGCGACGCGCTAACCATTTGCCAACAGGCTGTCGCAACACTGCTGGCGTGACAGGCATGAGGGGTCTCGTCCTGGTCGCCGCCGCCTTCGTCGCGTTGGCGCTCGCAGGTGCAGCGCCGGCTGCGACGGTGACGTCGCTCGAGCGAACTGCGCTCGCCAAGCTGAAGCGCGCTCCCGTCTCCGCGGAGACGAAGACGTCGGCGCGTTCCGAGATCGCGCGCGCCGCGCATCTCATCCGCACGCTGCCGAACGGGCGCAGCTATCACATCCTCGTCTCGCTGCAAGAGGTCGCTGCGTTCCGCGACGCACTGACGCAGCCTCGCGCGCTCGCGTTGTACGGCGCGTTGAAGGCGAACGACGACTACTTCACGAAGCACTGGGCACCCGCCGACTCGACCGACATCGTCGGCGCCGACGGCGTCGTCTACCGTTACTTCGGCGGCCACTGCTTCCGCTTCCACCCACTCGCGAACTTCGGCGTGCTCAACGCGCGGGCGACCTCAGGTGATGTCGAGGGGACGGAGGAGCTCGCCGACGCGCTCGTCGCGCGAGGCGTGTACCAGAAGGGCGGCGGCATCGGCTGGGAGTACGACTTCCCGTTCTCGGGCGGCAAGGCACCGTGGCTCTCCGGGATGGCACAGGCAGTCGCCGCGCAGGCCTTCTCACGGGCCGCGACGACCGTTCCGGAGAACGGGACGACGTACATGAACGAAGCGACCGCTGCGTTTCGCGTCATCCCGAAGCGCCTGATGACGAGCGTTGCCGCGGGGCCGTGGATCCGCCTCTACGCGTTCTCCTCGCTCACCGTCCTGAACGCGCAGCTGCAGGCCACGCTCTCGCTGGAGTCGTACGCGACCGCATCGGGCGACACCCAGGCGCAGACGCTCGCGACGCGGATGCAGAATGCGGCTGCCGCGTCGCTCGGCCGCTTCGATACGGGCTACTGGTCGTACTACGCGCTGCCGAGCGAGCCGTCTCCGCCCGACTACCACCGCTACGTCGTGCAGCTCCTGACGAAGTTGAAGACGGCCGACCCGCGCTTCGCCGACGCGGCAGCGCGCTTTGCCACGTACGAAAAGGAGCCGCCGGCGTTCCAGCTCGCGAACGGCGGCGTCGGACAGGTGCGCTTCTGGCTGTCGAAGCCGGCAACCGTCTCCGTCGTCACGTCGGCCGGGCCGACGAAGCGGCTCGCGCTTCTCGGCGGCTGGCACACGTTTACCTGGAATCCGAAGCGCGCAGGCGTCTATCCCGTCCACATCACGGCGACGGACTGGAACGGCCATACCTTCGCGATCGACGCGCCGCCAATCGTGCGCGTCGGGCCTGGTGCCTTCAACCCGGTGAAGCCGTCGACGGACGACGACACAGGCACGTCACCGCTCGTCGTCGCGAATCGTACGTCGCTGACGTGGCCCGATGGCGCAACCGCACCGGACCCCGCGATCGTCGCGGGTCTCGCGACGACGCCCGCGCCGGTCCTGCTCGAGCTCGACGCCCTCACTCCGGCAACGCCCG
This sequence comes from Gaiellaceae bacterium, assembly GCA_035474195.1. GTDB lineage: Bacteria > Actinomycetota > Thermoleophilia > Gaiellales > Gaiellaceae > PALSA-600. The sequence goes on along the minus strand of DATINO010000004.1, from coordinate 2,969 downwards.
CGTTCGCGCAGTACGCAGCGTCGCTCGCGCAGCAGCTTCCGAACCTCACATACCTGACGATCGGCGCGGCACCCACGGCCGCGACCGCAGCGCAGTACGTCGCGACGGTCTCGTCGGTGCGCGACGCCGTGCATGCGGTGGCCCCCGCAGTCGCGATCGGGGTGGTCGTCGACGGCGCAGCGGCGCCGAAACAGACCGTCGCGGCGCTCGGCCGAGCGGGTGCCGTCGCCGACGTGCTCGCTTTCCACGCGGCACCGGCGGTTGCAACCGGTGCGTGGCTCCAGCCGAACATCACGGTGCTGACGAACGCGTTCGCCGGCACGCTGCCGCCGCTGCTGCTCGATGCGCCGTCGGCCGCGACGGTCACGGGCGCGACGTGCGGCACGGGTGTGACCGGCGTCGCGCTCGATCCTGCCGCTCCAGACGCAGCGACACAGGCTGCAGTCGCCGCATTCGCGCACGGCACAGTCGTCTGCCCCGGACTTGCAGCGACGCCGATGCCGACGATCGAGTTCCCGACCGGCGTCACCTCGGGAACCCCGGTCACGGTGCAGCTCGCCTGCACGCGTGACTGCCTCTATGTCGCAACGCTCGTCGGCGCGGACGGACGCGCGGTCGTCGCGACGCGCGGGTCGCTCGCGGGCGGCGCCGCCGCGAAGACGGTGTCGCTGCCGAAGACACAGCTCGGCCAGGCGAGCTACACGATCGACCTGCGGATCGTCAACACGGTAAATCCGGGCCGCGTGCTGCAGTTCGCGAGCCCGCCGCTCTCGCGCGGTTAGCGCTTCTGGCGCACGGTCTTGAGCCCCCACGCCGCGCCAGAGGCGAACAACTCGTCCGGGTCGACGTCTCCGAGCCAGCCGATGAAGTGCTGCTCGGGCTCTTCCTCGGTCGAGCCGTGAACCGCGACGCGTCCGAAGTCCATCGGCGAGTCCGGATCGTCGCCGCGGTCGAGCGCCGCTTGACGCTCCTCGACTGCGCTTCCTTCCGCGTACCCTTTCCCCATAGTGGGAGCGTACTCCCGTGGGGCCGGTAGCTCAGCTGGTAGAGCAGGGGACTTTTAATCCCAAGGTCGCAGGTTCGAGCCCTGCCCGGCCCATCAGCTCTCGTCGCGGACGCCGGCGACCTCGGCCGGGCCCAGCGTTGCGATCCAGCTTCCGAGTAGCCGGAGGCCGTCTTCGGTCTTAGAGTCGGGCTCGGCGGTGTAGACGAACATCGTCAGCTCGCCGTCGCCGCGGAGTGTCATTCCTTCGTAGGTCAGTTCGAGTTCACCGACAATCGGGTGATGGATTTGCTTGATGCCCGTGTCGTGGTAGCGGACGTTGTGCTTCGCCCAGCGGACGCGGAAGTCTTCGCTCTGCGTTGAGAGCTCGCCGATCAGATTCGTCAGCTCGGAGTCGTGCGGATTGCTCCCCGCCTCGCTCCGTAGAACGGCGACGCAGTCATCGGCTGTCTTCTCCCAATCAATGAAGTAAGCCCTCGCTCGCTGATCGAGGAAGGTGAAGCGCGCCGAATTCGTGGGTCGCCGCGGGTTCGCGAACATCTCCGAGTAGAGGGCGTAGCCGAGCGGATTCGTGCCGAGGATGTCCATGCGTCCGTTGCGAACGAACGCCGGGGCCTTGACAAGCGCATCGAGCATCCGCTGAACGCTCGGACGCACACGCTGGGCCGCAAGCCGGCGTCGAGGACGATAAGAGGTGATCTGTGCGCGCGCGAGGTCGAAGAGGTGCGCGCGCTCAGGCTCGTCGAGCTGTAGTGCTCGCGCAATCGCCTCGAGCACCTGCTCGGACACGCCGGCGGTGTTCCCGCGTTCGAGCCGCGTGTAGTAGTCGGCGCTCACTCCAGCGAGGAGCGCGACCTCCTCGCGGCGGAGCCCCGGGACGCGACGTGAACCACCGAACGTCGGGAGGCCGGCTTGCTCCGGGGTGACCCTCCCACGCCTCGTAGCCAGGAACTCGCTGATCTCTTTCTTCGCATCCACGCGGCAACCGTAGCGCCGCGAACCAGCACATGAGGGGGTCTGGCAGTCCGTGTATTGACGGGGCCAGTCATCGCCGCGATGCCCATGTCACAGTGGAATTCATGAAGACAACCACGATCACTCTGAACAACGGCGTCGAGATGCCGATCCTCGGCTTCGGCGTCTTCCAGATCCCCGCTGAAGAGACTGAGCAGGTGGTCGTAGAGGCGATCGCGACCGGCTACCGCGCGCTCGATACGGCGGCGTCCTATGGCAATGAGGAAGCCGTCGGCCGTGGGATCAAGGCGAGCGGCATCTCCCGTGATGAGCTGTTCATCACGACGAAGCTCTGGGTCGAGCACCAGGGAGAAGAGAAAGCGACACGCGCGTTCAACATATCCCTCGAGAAGCTCGGGATCGATCACCTCGACCTCTTTCTGATCCACCAGCCGTTCGGCGACTATTACGGCTCGTGGCGCGCGATGGAGAAGCTGAACGAGAAAGGGCTCGCGCGCGCGATCGGCGTCTCGAACTTCTACCCCGATCGGCTCGTCGACCTGATCGAGCACAACGAGATCACCCCGGCGGTCGCCCAGATCGAGACGCATCCGTTCTTCCAGCGCGCCGGCTACCACGAGCTGCTGCGTGAGCGCGGCGTTCAGATCGAGTCGTGGGGGCCGTTCGCCGAGGGCCGCAACAACCTCTTCACCGACCCCACCCTCTCGGCCATCGCCGAGGCCCACGGCCGGACGGTCGCCCAGGTGGTGCTGCGCTGGCTCGTCCAGCGCGACGTGGTGGTGATCCCCAAGTCGGTCCGCCGTGACCGGATGGCGGAGAACTTCGCCGTCTTCGACTTCGCCCTCGGCGCCGACGACATGGACCGCATCGCCGATTTCCTCGACGATGCCGGCGTACTCGTGGCCCATCGGCATCGGCCACATCGAGTCATCGACGCCGATGCCGCGGTAGGGCCACAGATCAGAGCCGCACACGCAGGCGGCCGAGACGC
>DATINO010000003.1:0-1506 GCA_035474195.1 Gaiellaceae bacterium | reverse complement strand
CGCACCCACTCGAGCTCGCGCTGCAGCGTCCGCTGGCGCGCCGAGCTCTGCTTCTCCTCCCGCGCGAGCCGCTCCTGCTTCTGCTCGAGCCAGCCGGAGTAGTTGCCCTGGTACGGGATGCCGCGGCCGCGGTCGAGCTCGAGGATCCAGCCGGCGACGTTGTCGAGGAAGTACCGGTCGTGCGTGACCGCGACCACGGTGCCCTTGTAGTCGGCGAGGAAGCGCTCGAGCCAGAGCACCGACTCGGCGTCGAGGTGGTTCGTCGGCTCGTCGAGCAGCAGCAGGTCGGGCGCCGAGAGCAGCAGCCGGCAGAGCGCGACCCGTCGCCGCTCGCCGCCCGACAGCGACGTGACGTCGCGATCGCCTTCCGGCAGCCGCAGCGCGTCCATCGCGTGGTCGAGCTGCGCCTCGAGCTGCCAGGCATCGCGCCGGTCGATCTGGTCCTGGACGGCGGCCTGCTCGGAGAGCAGCGCGTCGAAGTCGGCGTCGGGTTCGGCGAACTGCGCCGAGATCGTGTTGAACCGGTCGAGGAGGTCGCGTAGCTCGCGCACGCCGTCCTCGACGTTCTCGCGGACGGTCTTGGCGGCGTCGAGGTCAGGCTCCTGTTCCAGGAACCCGACGGTCGCGTTCGGCGCGAGCTCGGCGACGCCCGAGGACGTCTCCTCCTTGCCGGCCATGATCCGGAGCAGGGTCGACTTGCCGGCGCCGTTCGGGCCGAGCACGCCGATCTTCGCGCCGGGCAGGAACGACAGCGAGATGTTCGCCAGAACCTGACGGTCCGAGCCGTAGAACTTGTCGGCGCGGTACATGGTGAAGACGTATTCGCTGCTCACGAGCCGGCCACGATAGCGTGGGTAACCTGTCTCAGATGGCCGTCACACCCGCTGCCAGGCTCGATGCGCAGAAGCTGCGCGCCGATTTCGCTGTCTTCGACGAGCTCGTGAACGGCACGCCGGTCGCGTATCTCGACTCGGCGTCGTCGACCCAGAAGCCGCGGCAGGTGCTCGACGCGATGCGGGAGTTCTACGAGCACAGCTACGCGAACGTCCACCGCGGCGTCTACACGCTCGCCGAGCGCGCGACTGCCGGCTACGAGGGCGCGCGGGAGAAGGCGCGGGCGTACATCAACGCGCCGTCGAGCCGCGAGGTGATCTTCACGCGCAGCGCGACGGAGGCGCTCAACCTGATCGCGTACTCGTGGGGCCTCGAGAACCTCGGCCCCGGCGACGTCGTCGTGATCACGGAGCTCGAGCATCACGCGAACTTCGTGCCGTGGCAGTTCATCGCTAAGAAGACGGGCGCCGAGTTCGCGCACATCCCGATCGACGACCTCGGGGAGTTGCAGCTCGACGCGCTCGACGAGATCGCGTCGCGAGGCAACGTGAAGGTCGTCGCGAACAACCTCGTCTCGAACACGCTCGGCACGATCAACCCGGTCGAGAAGCTTGCCGCGTGGGCGCACGAGCAGGGCGCGATCATGGTCGTCGACGCGGCGCAGGCCGCTCC
>DATINO010000002.1:0-15198 GCA_035474195.1 Gaiellaceae bacterium | reverse complement strand
TGACTGATCGGTGTTCACGTTCGGCGTGAACACGATCTGGTCGGGGTTCGCCGGGCGGTCACCCTTGTAGTACGGGTTCCGCTTCAGCACCGTCGAGCGGCCCGGATCGCGCGAGGCGATGTAGTACGGGCCGGCCGCCGGATAGACGTTCAGGCCGGTGCTCGTATACGGCGTCGACGGCTTGACGGCCGTGAACCACTGCATCGAGAGGATCGACACGAACGTCGCGTTCGGCGACGTCAGGTGGAACGTGAGGGTCAGGCCCCTCGACGAGATGCCGGAAATGCTCGCGGCCTTGCCGTCGAGGAACGCCTTGCCGCCGACGATGTCATCCTGCAGCGACAGGTTGACGCCGAGCGGCGAGCCCATCTTCGGGCTCAGGATCCGCTCCCACGCCCGCTGATACGCGGCGGCCGTGACCGGCGAGCCGTCCGAGAACTTGAGGCCCGGCCGGATGTGGAACGTGTAGGTCTTACCGTTGCCCGACACGGTCGGGAACGCCGTCGCCCCGATCGGGACAAGCTGTGCACCAGCGGCACCGGCCTTCTCCTGGAAGCCCACGAGCGGCATCGACGTCGTGTAGATCATCGACCAGTCGTCGGTCCGGTAGGCGAGCTGCGGATCGACGAAGTCGAAGTCGGACTCCGCCTGGTTCAGCTTGAGCGTTCCGCCCTTGTTCGCTTCCTTGGAGCCGGCCTTCTTCGTCGAAGACGAAGCGGTGCCGACCGAGAGAGCGGCGACAAGCATTGCGACTCCCACCACAAGCATGAACAGGGAGAGCACCTGCTTCCTGCGCATATGACTCCTTCCTCTTCCTCTGACGGGACCGCTCGCCCCTGACGAGCGGCGCCGCATGTTACGCAAAAACCACTGCGCGCAACTATGACGCAGGCGCGGAGGAATAGTTAGCACCTGGTGAGGCCTCCACAGGGCGTCCGCTAGATGCGGGCGCGGGGGTCGAACGCGTCCCGAAGACCGTCGCCGAGCAGGTTGAAAGCGAGGGTCGTTAGGAGGATCGAGAGGCCGGGCCAGACCATCAGCCACGGCTGGGTGAGGTAGAAGTCGGGAGCGGCGGCGAGCAGGTTCCCCCAGCTCGCCGTGGGCTGTTCGATGCCGAGGCCGAGGAACGAGAGGCCGGCCTCGCCGAGGATGTTCGCGGCGATGATCAGGGTCGAGTAGACGACGATCGGCGCGACGAGATGCGGCAGCAGGTGCGACCGCATGATCCGGAAGTCGCTGGCGCCGGTCATGCGCGCGGCCTCGACGAACTCCTTCTCGCGGAGAGAGAAGACGACGCCGCGGATGATCCTGGCTGGGTAGAACCAGCCGATCACCGAGAAGATCAAGACTAAGGTGAACACCCCTCGAGCGAGGAAGCCGAACGTGATCGAGTTGAGCTGCGGGCCGGCGACGACGCGCACGGCGATGATGAAGAGCAGCGCGGGGAACACCATCACGACCTCGATCAGGCGCGAGACCACCGTGTCGACCCAGCCTCGGAAGTAGCCTGCCAGGAGCCCCATGAGGACGCCGAGCGCGACCGAGCCGAGTGTCGCGAGCACCGCCACCTCGAGCGACGTCTGTGCGCCGTAGAGCAGGCGAAGGAAGAGGTCGCGGCCGAGGCTGCCGTCTGCGCCGAGCGGCAGCAGCGCGGTGCCGAGGTGCTGGCCGGGGTGCGCGCTCTGGAACACGGCCGGTGTCTCGCCGACGTAGTCCGCGTTCGAGATGTGCGTCCACGGGCCGACCGGCGCGAGCGAGTGCTGGTCGACGCCGTTCGCGAAGATCGTGTTCGGACCGTGGCCGAGGACGTGCTTCATGATCGGCCCGCCGATGAACGACGCGAAGAGCAGGAAGACGACGAAGCCGATCGAGATCAGTGCCAGCTTGTCGCGCCTGAACCGGATCCAGACGAGCTCCCAGTACCCCCGCGCCTTGACCTGCTGGCCGCCTTCGACCGGAAGGGCTTCAACGGGGACGGCGTCTTGAGCCTGGATGTCGATCTTGCTGCTGCTCACGGTCGCAGAGTGTAGACGGCGAGTGCGCCGGGATAGTTGTTAAGGGGTTGTTTAGCCGCGGCTGCGACGGAAGATTCCCCACACGGCCGCGATGCCGCCCAGGGCGATCCCCAGCAGGTTCGTCTGGACGCACGTGCGGCACGCGTTGCAGCAGACAGTCGCCATCGGCGCGTGCTCGCCGTACCTGGCGGTGACTTCGCTGACGCGCAGCGTGGCGATCTGCTTCATGACCCCAGTGTAGAGCGGTTATCCGGCGAGCGCGTCCGCGCCGGCGACGACCTCGAGGATCTCCTGCGTGATCTCCGCCTGCCGAGCACGGTTCATCGCGAGGGTGAGGCTGTCGATCAGCTCGCCCGCCGCCTTCGACGCGTTGCGCATCGCGGTCATGCGCGCGCCCTGCTCGGACGCCGCCGATTCGAGCAGCGCGCGGTAGAGCTCGGTCTCCACATAGACCGGCAAGAGGCGCGCGAGGATCTCGGCGGGCTCGGGCTCGTAGATGAAGTCCGGGCTCCCGATGTCCTGGCGCTCGTCGTCCTCGCTGCTCTCCAGTAGGTCGGTCGGGATCGGCAGCAGCTCGCGCACGGTCACCTTCTGCGTCAGCGCCGACACGAACGCGTTGTAGACGACGTACACCGTGTCGACGTCCCCGTTCACGTATGCCTCGGACACGGCGTGCGCGATCGTCTGCGCGTCGCTGTACGCGGGCCGCTCGCTGAAGCCGATCCACGACTGGACGACGTTCATGCGCCGGAACCGGAGCGTCGACGCGGCTTTGCGTCCCGTCGAGAACCAGACCACCTCGCGGCCCTCGCCCTGCTGCTCGCGCATCAACGCGAGCGAGCGGCGGATCACCTGCGCGTTGAAGCCGCCGGCGAGACCGCGGTCGGCTGTGACCGGCACGATCGCCACCTTCTGGATCTGCTCGCGCCGCTCGAGGAGGGGCAGCCGCACGGCGCCGGCAGCCTTCGACACGCCGGCCATCAGCTCGAGCATGCGGTCGGCGTACGGCCGCATCGCCTCGATGCGCTGCTGCGAGCGACGCAGGCGGGCCGACGCGACGAGCTCCATCGCCTTCGTCACCTTGCGCGTGTTCGTGATCGAGCGGACGCGCCGCTTCAGGTCCTGCGTCGAGGCCAACTAGCTGTCCTTGTCCTCTGACGTTGCGAAGCGGCTCTTGACCTTCTCGATCTCGCCGTTCAGCGCCTCGGCCTTGTCGTCCGACAGCTCGCCCTGCTCGCGGACCTGAGCGTAGATCTCCTTCTGCGCACGCAGGTGCTCGCGAAGCTCGTCCTGGAACCGCGTGATGTCCGCAGTCGGGATGTCGTCGAGGAAGCCGTTCACGCCGGCGTACAGCGCGCCGACCTGCTCCTCCATGGGCCACGGCTGGTACTGCGGCTGGTTGAGGGTCGCGACCATCTTCTCGCCGCGGTTCAGGGCCGACTGCGTCGCCTGGTCGAGCTCGGAGCCGAACTGCGCGAACGCCTCCAGCTCGCGGTACTGCGCGAGGTCGAGCCGCAGGCGCCCGGCGACCTTCTTCATCGCCTTCGTTTGCGCTGAGGAACCCACTCGAGACACGCTGGTGCCGACGTTCACCGCCGGCCGCACGCCGGAGAAGAAGAGGTCGGACTGGAGGAAGATCTGGCCGTCGGTGATCGAGATGACGTTCGTCGGGATGTAGGCGGAGATGTCGCCCGCCTGCGTCTCGATGATCGGGAGCGCGGTCAGCGACCCACCGCCGAGCTCGTCGGAGAGCTTGCACGCGCGCTCGAGCAGCCGCGAGTGCAGATAGAAGACGTCGCCGGGGAACGCCTCGCGGCCCGGCGGGCGACGTAGAAGCAATGAAAGCTGCCTATACGCATCAGCCTGCTTCGTCAGGTCGTCGTAGATGATCAGCGCGTGCTCGCCCTTGTAGAGGAAGTACTCGGCCATCGCGCAACCGGCGAACGGCGCGAGCCACTTGATCGGCGCGGCCTCCGCAGCCGATGCGGTGACGACTGTCGTGTACTCCATCGCGCCCGCGTCGCGTAGCCGCTCGACGACCTGCGCGACCGTCGATGCCTTCTGGCCGATCGCGACGTAGACGCACTTCACGTTCTGGTCGTGCTGGTTCAGGATCGTGTCGATCGCGATCGCCGTCTTGCCGGTCGAGCGGTCGCCGATGATGAGCTCGCGCTGGCCGCGGCCGACGTTGGTCATCGAGTCGATCGCCTTGATGCCGGTCTGCAGGGGCTCCTTCACGGGCTGGCGCTGAATGACGCCCGGCGCCTTCCACTCGACCGGCCGCGTCTCCGTTGCCTCGATCGGGCCAAGGCCGTCGAGCGGGTTCCCGAGCGGGTCGACGACCCGTCCGAGCAGCGCCTCCCCGACGGGCACCGATGCGACCTTGCCGGTCCGGCGGACGGGCTCGCCTTCGCTCACCTTGTCCCACTCCCCGAAGAGCGCGGCGCCGACGTTGTCCTCCTCGAGGTTGAACGCTAGGCCGACGACGCCGTGCTCGAGCTCGAGCATCTCGAGCGCGACGCAGTTCTCGAGGCCGTGGATGCGGGCGATGCCGTCACCGACCTGCAGCACGGTCCCTACCTCGGCGAGGTTGGACTCGACGTCGAACTTCTCGATCCTCTCCTTGAGGATCGAGGTGATCTCTTCGGGGCGCAGCTTCATCTCTCTCAGCTCCTTGCGTGCGTCAGGTCGTGGCGAAGTCGTTCCAGCCGGCCGCGCACGCTCGCGTCGAGCCTCATCGATCCGGCCTGGAGGACGAGTCCTCCGATCAGGTCTGGGTCAACGTCCCGTTCGGCCTGCACCTTGCGGCCCGAGGCCTTCTCGATGCTGCCGAGAATCTTCTCGAACTCCTTGTCGGAGAGCTCGTGCGCGGTCGTCAGACGCACGTCGAGGATGCGCTGCTCCGCGGCGACGAGCGCGTCGAATTCGTCGGCGACCTCGCCGAGCTCGGCGGCACGTCCCTTCTCTGCGAGGAGCTTGACGAAGTTGACGACGGACTCGTCCGCGCCGGCGGCGATCTGCGCGAGGACGTCCTCCTTCACCCGCGAGTCGACCTCGGGGTTCTCGAGCATGAGCCGAAGCTCGTCGACCGACGTCACCGCCGTGCGGAGCTGGTCGAGTTGCCCTTGCACCTCCTCGAGCTTCCCCCGGTCCTGCGCCGCCTCGAAGAGGGCGCGCGCGTAGATGCGGTGCGCGACGGCTACGACCGGCTCCCTTCGAGAGCCGAGAAGTCGATCTCGGCGAGCGCTTCGTCGATCAGCCGCTGCTGGTCCGCGCCGGTCAGCGACTTGCGCGTGATCTTCTCGGCAGCGAGCAGCGAGAGCTTTCCGACCTCGTCGCGGATCTGGCCGAGTGCCTGCGCGGTTGCCTGGTCGATCTGCCTGCGGGTCTCTTCGAGCCGCCGCTGGCGGTCCTCCTCGGTCTCCTGCTTGACCCGGTCGCGCTGCGCGTCGGCGAGGCGGCGTGCCTCGCTGAGAATCTCCTCCGACTCGGACTTCGCCTGGCCGATCAACTCGCGGTGCTCTTCGAGCAGCTTGCGTGCCTCTTCGCGTGCGTTGTCGGCCTCGGCGATCGCCTGCTGGATGCGCTCGCGCCGCGCGTCGATCATCTGCTGGATCGGCCCGAACGCGTACCTCTTCAGCACGAACAGGACCACGAGGAAGCAGATGACCGTCCAGATCATCAGGCCGGGCCTGACCTCGATCAAAGGGTTCGCAGCAACCATGCGCCTAGACTCTGCTTTCCCTAAACCAGGACGTACGCGAGGATCGAGCCGAGCAGGCCGTAGAACACGACCGCCTCGGTGAGGGCGAAACCGAGCCACTGGATGCCCTGAAGCTCGCCGCGCAGCTCAGGCTGCCGGGCGACCGACTGGATCATCGAGCCGAAGATGTTGCCGATGCCGACGCCGGCACCGAGTGCGCCGAGGCCGACGCCGAGCGCGAGGCCGATCGCCTTGCCGGCCTTCGTGACGTCGCCCGTGGTCTGGGCGAGGATGTAACCAACCATTCTTTTCTCCTCCTAGTGCTCCGGCTCGATCGCCGAGCCGATGTAGATGGCGGACAGGGCAGCGAAGATGAAGGCCTGAATGCCGACGACGATGATTACTTCGAACAGGTAGAAGATGATCCCGACCGGCACGACGGCCACCGCGAGCACGACGCTCTCGAGGATGAACATGAGGCCGAGGAACGTGAGGATCAGGATGTGGCCGGCCAGCATGTTGGCGAAGAGCCTGACGCTCAACGAGATGAGCCGCATGAACTGGCCGAGGATCTCGAGCGGCACGATCAGCGCGAGCAGCGGCTTCGGCGCCTCCGGGATCCAGCTCTTGAAGTACTTCACAGGCCCGTTCCAGCGGACGCCCTCGACGTGCGTGAAGACGAAGGTGAGCAGCGCGAGCGCCAGCGTCACCGAGATGGAGCTCGTCGCGGCGTAGATGCCCCACGTCGGTGCGCCGTGCCACGTCTCGCCGGTGAGCGGCAGCGGGATGAACCCGAGCAGGTTCACGACCAGGATGAAGAGGAACAGCGATGCGACGTACGGGAACCACCGGCTCATCGCCTTCGACGGCAGCCCCTGCTCGGCGATCTGCGTCTGCGCGACGTCGTAGAGCAGCTCCCCGATCGTCTCGCGGCGGCCCGGCATGCGCGCGACCTTCGAGCGCATGAAGAAGATGCCGAACAGGATCGTCAGCACGCTCGCGATCATCAGGTAGGCGACCGCCTTCGTGATCGACATGTCGATCGGGCCGAGGTGGATCGGGATCCAGTCGTGCTGCTCGAACTCCGTCGTCGGATCGAAGTCGCCGCGCGCGAACGCGCTCGCCGGCGCGAGGAGCGCGAAGGCGGTGACGGCGATCAAAGCCCGCTTCATCAATGCGCGGCGCCCGCTTTCGGCCCGGTGTAGTACGCGACGAGCTGCAAGCCGAGGTTCGCGGAATAGCCGGCGGCATAGGTCAACGCGGCGGCCAGCCCGAGCCATTTGTCGGACACGGCGACGGCGAAAACGACCACCATCACGGCGATTGCGCGAAAGAGCATTCCGAAAGCCACGACGCCTGCGGCGGCGAGGTTACCCGTCCGGGTCTGCAGACGCGAGAGCAACGCGCCGAAGGCCTCGGATCCGACCCACAGCACTGCACCGAGCGCCCAGCCGGAAACGCGCCAGCCCGCGATCAGGAACACCGGCAGCGCGAGCGCGATCACGAAGACCCCCGCGATCGCGGGCAGCAGTGTCGGCGGAGCCGTGCGTGGTTCGGTCCAGGCGCGCATCAGGCGTTGCGGTACTTGATCACGGTGGCGGCGACGCCGACGGGGATACCGACGACCGCGCCGAAGGCGAGACCGTAGCCCACGCTTCCCGCTGCCCAGCCGATCAGGGTCCCGACCAGGATGCACGCCGCCATGGACCCGATCAGGACACTGCCGGCGCCGGCGAGGGAGAACGTCGGGCGCTCGGGTGTCACCGGACCGGAATATAGCAGTGCTTGTGACACCCGTTTCCCCGATTTCTACGGAAGATAGGCTCAGGTTCGTGACACGGCCCCGCCTCGTCCTTCTGCACGGGAGCGTCACGAATGCGGCGCTGTCGTGGGGCGCGCAGTCCGCGCTCGCCGACCGGTTCGAGCTCGTGCGGCCGAATCGCCCCGGCTTTCCGCCGAACCCGCCGGTCGAGCGCGTGGACTTCGATTCCGATGCGGTGTGGTTGGAGGGCGTCGTCCGGCCCGGCGACCATCTCGTCGGCCACTCGTACGGCGGTGTGGTGGCGCTACTCGCCGCCCCGAGGCTGCCGCTCGCCTCGCTCACGGTGATCGAGCCGCCCGCGTTCGGAGTCGCGCGCGGCGATCCCGCGGTGGAGCGCTGGCTCGGCGAGGCCGCTGCCTTGCCGCGCGATTCCGTGCGCGCGTACCTGGAGGCGTTCCTTCACCACGTGGGAGCGCCGTTCCCGCTGCCCGACCCGCTGCCGCCGGATCTCCAGCAGGGCGCCGAGGCGTTCTATGCCGAGCGCCGTCCCGACGAAGCCGTGATCCCGCTCGGGCCGCTTCCCCATCCCGTGCTGCTCGTGACGGGCGACCACGAGCCTGCCTTCGAAGCGGTTGCAGACGTCTTGTGTGCTCGACTCCAAGCGGAGCGGCTCGTGCTGCCGGGCGCCGGCCACGCGGTGCAGCGTGCCGAGGGGTTCAACGACGCAATCAGGCGGCGTTTCGCTCCGCCTCACGACGGCGGCGGCGCGCCCGCGGGCTCGCGAGCGTGATGATCTCGAGCACGTAGACGACATAGAGCGAGAACGTGACCGCGAGCAGCCCGGCCGCGACGTCGATCGCGGCGTTGCGCACGTTCCAGTCGCCGTGATGGTGCGGCGGCGCGAAGCGAGTGGCGAGCGCTGCGAGTGCGAGTGTCGCGCACCACGTCCAGAGATAGACCACTGCGCGCCGCTCCGAGAAGCCGATCCGCATGAAGCGGTGATGGAGATGACGGGCATCGGGCATGTAGATCGGCTGTCCGCTCTTGAGTCGCTTCGCGACCACGAACGACGTGTCGAGCACCGGCACCGCCAGCACGAGTAGCGGCAACACGAGCGTCGCCAACGCCGCCGTCTTCAAGAGACCTTGAACTGAGATGGTCGCGAGCGTGTAGCCGAGGAGGAGCGCGCCCGAGTCGCCCATGAAGATGCGCGCCGGGTAGAAGTTGTGGCGCAGGAAACCGAGACAGGCGCCACAAACGATCGCGGCGAGGATCGCAGGTGCGACGCGGCCGTAGTCGAGCTCGATCACGCAGAACGTCGCGCCGGAGATCGCGCAGACGCCGGCTGCGAGACCGTCGAGACCGTCGAGGAAGTTGACCATGTTCATGACGGCGACGATCCCGATCACGGTCACCGGAATCCCGATCCAGTGCGGGACCTGGTGCACGCCGATCACCGGGAACGTGAACCGCTGGACGTAGACGCCGAAGCCGGTCGGGATCGCCGCCGCGAGCACCTGCCCGCCGAGCTTCTGCCACCAGAGCAGCAAGCGGAAGTCGTCGATCGCGCCGACGGTCGTCGCGACGGCGGCGCCGAGCACGATCCCTTTCATCGCGCCGCTCAGCGGCAGGAACGCGACCGACGGGACGATCACGCCGAGGAACATCGCGAGGCCACCGAACCGCGGCACCGACGGGCGGTCGCGCTCGCCTTCCGCGCGGCGGTCGACGAGCCGGAGATAGCGCGCGGCGGAGCCGACGGCCGGCGTGAGCAGCAGCACGATCACGAGCGCCGCGGCGGCGCCGTAGAGGACTTCGAGGTGGTCTGTGAGCTGTTTCCAGACCATCGAGCGCTACTTCGTCCCGTAGAGCCGGTCTCCCGCATCGCCGAGACCCGGGACGATGTACCCCTTCTCGTTCAGGCCGCGGTCGATCGCGGCGACCACGATCTCGACGTCGGGATGCGCGCTCTCGATGTTCGCGATCCCCTCCGGCGCGGCGATGATCGCGATCAGGCGAACACTCGTCGCCCCGGCGTCCTTCACGAGCTGCACGGCGTGCGCCGTCGAGTTGCCGGTCGCGAGCATCGGGTCGAGCAGGATCACGTCGCGGTCGGCGACGTCCGCGGGCAGCTTCACGTAGTACTCGACCGGCTGCAGCGTCTCCTCGTTGCGATACAGGCCGATGAACCCGACGCGTGCCCCGGAGATGAGCGTGAGCACGCCGTCGAGCATCCCGAGCCCGGCCCGCAGGATCGGGCACACCGCCACCTTCTTCCCCGAGATGCGCGGCATCGGCGTCACCTCGAGCGGCGTCTCGATGTCGACCTCCTCGATCGGGAAGTCCTTCGTCGCCTCGTAGGTGAGGAGCAGCGTCACTTCTTCGACCAGCTTGCGGAAGTGGACGGTCGGCGTGTCCTTGTCGCGCAGGTACGAGAGCTTGTGCTGGACGAGCGGGTGCGTGACCTCGGTGACCGGCATCGCGTGGGCGACTGTAGAGGTTCTCGCAGGTTCAGTGTTCGTCGATCCGGGTGCGATCGGCGAGTGCGAGGCAAGGACGCAGGGAGCGCCCAGATATGAATATGGGCGTGACCGAGGACGCAGCATCGCGCCGCCGAGCGCGGCCGGGCGACACAACACTGGGCCTGTGAGAGCCTCTACCTCGGTGCGCACGATCGGCGTTCTCGGCGGAATCACCTGGCACTCGGCGGCGGAGTACTACCGCCTGCTCAACTCTCTCGTCGCCGAGCGGACGGGCGGCGAGCATGCGGCTCGCTGCGTCCTCGTCAGCGTCGACATCGGCGAGGTCGACCCGCTGATGCACGCCGGGCGGTGGGAAGACGCCGCGGAGCTCGTCGCGCGGGATGCGCTGGCAGTCGAAGCCGCGGGTGCCGACGTCTTCCTGCTCGCGTGCAACTCCCTCCACACCGTGTGGGAGCCGATCGTCGGCGGTCTCTCGATCCCGACGATCCACATCGCCGACGCCGCGGCCGACGAGCTCGACGGCCTCGGCCGGGTGGCGCTGCTCGGGACGCCGTGGACGATGGAACTGCCGTTCTTCCGCGAGCGGCTCGGGGCGCGCGGCTTCGACGTCGTCGTGCCGCCGGAGGACGATCGCGAGCGGCTCGGCCGGTCGGTGTTCGACGAGCTCTCTCACGGGGTCGTCCGTGACGACACGCGCGCCTACTACGTCGAGCTGATCGAGCGGCTCGGCGTCGACGCGGTCGTGCTCGCGTGCACCGAGATGACGCTGTTGTCGTTGCAGGACGCGGTCGACGTGCCGCTCGTCGACACCGCGCGCGCGCATGCGCGCGCAGCAGTGGACTACGCGTTGAATTCGGTGTAACCGCGGAAACCCGGGTACAACGGCCGCTTGTCGCACAGCACAGCGGCGCGGTTCTCGAGCGCTGAGACGTCAGCCTCGTTGTGCAGCGCGTCGACGATGATCGACGCGACCTCGCGGAAGTCGTCTTCGTCGAAGCCGCGCATCGTCGCCGCTGGCGTGCCGAGCCGGACGCCCGACGCGACCATCGGCGGCCGCTCGTCGAACGGCACCGTGTTGCGGTTCGCGGTCAGCTTGCACTCCTCGAGCCGCTCCTGCGCGGCGAGCCCGGTCCACTCGGTGTTGCGGAGATCGAGTTGCACGAGGTGCGTGTCGGTGCCGCCGGTCAGCACGTCGTGGCCTCCCTGGATGAGTTGATCTGCGAGCGCGTCGGCGTTCGCCCTGACGCGGCGCTGGTACTCCCGGAACGCGTCCGTCATCGCGATCTGGAAACAGACGGCCTTCGCCGCAACCGCATGCATCAGAGGCCCGCCTTGCATGCCGGGGAAGTTCGCGCGGTCGAGCTTCGACGCGTGCTCCTCCTTGCAGAGCACGAATCCGGCGCGCGGCCCGGCGAGCGTCTTGTGGCTCGTCGAGGTGACGAAGTCGCTGTGCGGCACCGGGCTCGGATGGATTCCGGCCGCGACGAGCCCGGAGAAGTGCGCCATGTCGCACATCAGGAGCGCGCCGACCTCGTCGGCGATCTCGCGGAAGCGGTCGGCCTCGACGGTGCGTGGGTACGCCGAGCCGCCGCAGACGATCAGCTTCGGCTGCACTTCCTTCGCGCGCGCGAGCACCTCGTCGTAGTCGACCTGCATCGTCTCGCGCGAGACGCCGTAGTGGTGGAACTCGTAGAGCTTCCCGGAGAAGTTGACCTTCAGCCCGTGCGTCAGGTGGCCGCCGTGGTCGAGCGACAGGCCGAGGACCCGGTCGCCGGGGCTGAGAACGGCGAAGTACACCGCCATGTTGGCCTGCGCGCCCGCGTGGGGCTGCACGTTCGCGTGCTCCGCGCCGAACAGCGCTTTCGCCCGCGAGCGCGCGAGCTCCTCGATCTCGTCGACCACCTCGCAGCCGCCGTAGTAGCGCTTGCCGGGATAGCCCTCGGCGTACTTGTTCGTCGGTACCGAGCCGATCGCCTCGAACACCGACGGCCACGTGAAGTTCTCGGATGCGATCAGCTCGATCTGCGAACGCTGACGGTCGAGCTCTCGGCCGAGGAGCTCGGCAATCTGTGGGTCGACGTCGTCGAGGCCCGCCGTGCGGAGCTCGTCGAAGGTCTGCTGTGCAACGGCCACGCGGGGATCCTATGCCCGCAACCGGCGGAGGGCTTCCGTTCCCGGGACCGCGCCTTCGCGAAGGATCCTCGGCTCGTCGTGGGTGAGGTCGATCACCGTCGACGGTGTTCCCGGGAGCGGCCCGAGGTCGAGCTCCGCGCCGCAGCCCACACGGATCCGCCGCGGCACGTCGTCGAGCGTCACCGGGTTCGGGCCGCCGGGATCGTTCGCGCTCGTCGCAAGCACCACGCCCTGCGTCGCGACGATCGCGCGGGTCTGTTCGGGAAGCTGCGGGACTCTCACGCCGATCGGCCCGCGCTCCCCGCCGGTCAGCCACGGGAAGCGGCCGGCGGGGTTTCGCACGACGAGCGTGTACGGGCCGGGCAGCAGCGTGCGGAGCTGGCCGGAGTCGAGCTCCGGGACCGTTTCCAGGAGCGCGTCGATCGTCGCTGCGAGCAGCGCGGTCGGCTGCGCTCGGTCGCGTCCCTTCAGCTCGTACAGGGCGCGGGCCGCGTCTTCGCCGGGCGCGCTCACGAGCCCGTAGACGGTGTCGGTCGGGAGCAGCACCGGCAGGCCGGCGGCGAGCGCGGCTACGAGCTCCATCGTCCCTCGACGATCCGGTCGCGGCCGGCGAGGTCCTGCGACATGCCGACATGCTCGAACCCGGCGGCTTCGAGCTGCCGTGCGACGTCTGCCGCCCGCGCCTCATGCACCTCGAGCACGAGCCAGCCGAACTGCGCGGTCTCGATCAGCCGCCGCGTCTGGCCACGGTCGACGAGCGCGTCCTCCGGTTCGTATCCGAGCTCGGGCTCGAGCGTCGGGAGCTCGTCCGCACCGACGTACGGCGGGTTCGACACGACGAGGTCGAACGGCCCGGCCAGGCCGTCGAGCAAGTCCGTCTCGACGAACTCGACGTCGAGGGTGTTCGCGTGCGCGTTCTCCTTCGCGAGCGACAGCGCGGCGGCCGAACGGTCGGTCGCCGTCACCTGCGCGTCGGGGCGTTCGTGCTTCAACGCGAGCGCGATCGCGCCGGTGCCCGTCCCCACGTCGACGATCCGCGGCTCGACCGTCTTCTCGAGCAGCTTCAGGCAGCGCTCGACGACGATCTCGGTCTCGGGCCGTGGCACGAGCGCGCGCTTGTCCGTCTTCAGCGTCAGGCGGCGAAAGTCCCAGTCGCCGAGCACATAGGCGAGCGGCTCACGTGCGCCGCGCCGCCGGACGAGCTCACGCGCCTCTGCGCGCTCCGCGTCGGTGAGCGGCCGGTCGTGCTGGGTGTAGAGCTCGATCCGCTGGAGGCCGAGCGCACGCGCGAGAATCAGCTCGGCATCGAGGCGCGGTGTGTCGACTCCGCGTGCGGTCAGGTAGTCGACGGCACCCTTCAGGACGTCCGCGAGGGTCAACCTTCGAGCGCGCGGCGCCGCTCTTCGGACGTCAGCGCCTCGGTGTACTCGTCGAGATCGCCCTGAAGCACCTGATCGAGGCGGTGGGTCGTCAGCTTGATCCGGTGGTCGGTGACGCGGTTCTCCGGGAAGTTGTAGGTGCGGATCTTCTCGGCGCGGGCGCCGGTTCCGACCTGCGCGCTACGCACCGCCGCCTGCGCGGCGGCCTGACGCTCGCGCTCCGCTTCGTAGATACGCGCACGGAGGACGCGCATGGCCTTTTCGCGGTTCTGCAACTGCGAGCGTTCGTCCTGCATCGCAACGACGATGCCGGTGGGGAGATGCGTGATGCGCACGGCGGAGTCCGTCGTGTTCACCGACTGGCCCCCGGGCCCCGACGAGCGGTACACGTCGATCTTGAGATCGTTCTCGTCGACCTCGAGCTCGACGTCCTCCGCCTCCGGCATGACCGCGACGGTGGCCGTCGACGTATGGATACGGCCTGCCGACTCCGTCGCGGGCACGCGCTGCACTCGGTGGATGCCGCCCTCGAACTTGAACACCGAGTAGGCGCCGTCCCCCTTGATCGCGAACACCGCTTCCTTGACGCCGCCGCCGTCGCTCGCCGCCGTTTCGAGCTGCTCGACCTTGAACCCGCGCCGCTCCGCGTACCGCTGCAGCATCCGCTGCAGCTCGTCCGCCCAGAGCGCCGCCTCGTCGCCGCCGACTCCCTGCCGCACCTCGACGATCACGTCCTTCTCGTCCGCCGGATCGCGCTCCGCCAGGGCGAGCTTCAGCTCCTCCTCGAGCCGTGCGACCTCGGCCTCGTAGTCCCCGACCATCTCCGCAAGCTCGGCGTCGCCGCGCGCGGCACTGAGGTCAGCCTGCGCCTGCCGCCACCCCTGCGCGAGCGTGTAGGGGCCCTCGAGCTGCTTCAGGCGCCGACCGACCTCCGCTGCTTCGCGGTGGTCGTTGTAGACCGCCGGATCGGACATGCGATCACGCGTCTCGGTGTAGGAGCGCTCGAGCTCCGCGATGAGGTCGTCGAGTGCGGCCATAGCCGCGCACGGTAGCTACGCGGCGAGGCCGGCTTCGAGCGTGACGTCGGGGATGCCGGCGAGCGCTTTCGACACCGGGCAGTTCTCCTTGGCCGCTTCGGCCGCGCCCTTGAACGCGCTCTCGTCCATCCCGGGCACCGTCCCGCGGACGGTCAGCGCGCCCTTGACGATCCCTTCGCCCGGTTGGAACGTGACCGTCGCGGACGTCTCGAGCTTCTCGGGCGGGTTCCCGCCCTTCGCGAGGCCGGCCGACAGGGCCATCGCAAAGCAGCTGGCCCACGCGGACGCGATCAGCTCCTCGGGGCTCGTCTTCCCGTTCGGCTCCTCGGCGCGGGAGGCCCACGAGACGTCGAGAGGCCCGTAGGCGCCGCTCGGCGCCTCGGCGATCGTGCCGCTGCCGTTCATCAAGTCGCCCTGCCACACCACACGCGCGCTGCGCTCGGTCGCCATCAGGCCATCACCTCCACTCGCCGGTCGGCCGGCTGGAGCCGGCCCTCGAGCTCGAGAACTTCCCTCAGCGCACGGATCGACACCTCGAGCTGGTCGAGCGTCGGCTCGCGCGTCGTCAGCCGCTGCAGCCAGAGACCGGGCGCAAGGGCGGTCATCAGGACGCGGTTCCCCGTGTGCTTCCCGGCGAAGCGGATGAGCTCGTACGCGACGCCCGCGATCACCGGCAGCAGGGCGAT
>DATINO010000001.1:0-21475 GCA_035474195.1 Gaiellaceae bacterium | reverse complement strand
CACCTCGACCGGGAGGAGCAGGATCCCGAGCACGTAGTCGCCGTGCGACTCGATCCGTGGCCGCGGCTCGTCGTTGTGCTCGTGTGGTGCCTCGAGTGCTGCGAGCGCCGTCGCGTGGACGTGCCCGGGCAGCGCATCCCGCAATTCGGCCGGCGAGGGGTCGACGAGATCGATCCACGTGGGCACCTCCGCAGGCTACGACCGTCGCCGGACGTATGATGCGCCCGATCCCGTCAGCGACCCGAGGAGCGCACGTGCGCACTCCGTTCATCTCCATCGCGAAGAGCTTCACCACACCTTCGGAGGGTATGAACTGTGCTGCACGCAACGTTGAATCTCGGGATCCTGGCGCATGTAGACGCCGGTAAGACCACACTCACCGAGCGGCTCCTCTACGACGCGGGAGTGATCGCTGCCCCCGGCAGCGTCGATCGCGGGACGACGCAGACCGACACGCTCGCGCTCGAGCGCGAACGCGGGATCACGATCAAGTCGGCGGTCGTGTCGTTCCCGATCGACGGCATCACCGTCAACCTGATCGACACGCCCGGACATCCCGACTTCATCGCCGAGGTCGAGCGCGTGCTCGGCGTGCTCGACGGCGTCGTGCTCGTCGTCTCGGCCGTCGAAGGCGTCCAGGCACAGACGCTCGTCCTCATGCGCGCACTGCAGCGCCTGCGGCTCCCCACGCTCTTCTTCGTCAACAAGACCGACCGTGCCGGTGCAGACGTCGACCGCGTGCTCGCCGAGCTCCGCACGCGGCTCGCGGCGAGGCCCGTGCCGCTGTGGGCGCTCGACGTCGAGCAACTGGCCGAGCACGACGACCGGCTGCTCGCCGCCTATCTCGACGGCGAAGAGGTCGACCCGGCGGCGGCACTCGCCGAGCTGACACGCACCGCCGCCGTCCAGCCCGTCCTGCACGGGTCGGCGCTGACGGGCGCGGGCGCCGATGAGCTCCGCGCGGCGATCGTGCAGTTTCTGCCGGCCAGTTCGGGCGACTCCGGGGGTCCTCTCGACGCGTCGGTCTTCAAGATCGACCGCGGTGCCAAGGGTGAGAAGGTCGTCTGGATGCGCGTGTTCGCGGGCACCGTGCGGGTGCGCGATCGGATCGGCGAGGCGAAGGTCACGCAGCTCGAGGTGTTCGACCACGGCGGGCCGGTTCGGCGCCCGGCCGCCACGGCCGGCGAGATCGCAAAGGTATGGGGCTTGCACGGCGTCCGGGTTGGCGACCGCATCGGCGGTGCGGAGGCGATCTCGAGACAGCAGTTCGCGCCGCCGACGCTCGAAGCCGTCGTCGCGCCGGTCGATCCGCGCGCCGGCAACAGCCTCCGCCTCGCGCTCGAACAGCTCGCCGAGCAGGATCCGCTGATCGGGCTCCGCCAGAGCGGAAGCGAGCTCTCCGTCTCGATCTACGGCGACGTGCAGAAGGAGGTACTCGAGGCGACGCTTGCGCGCGACTACGGCCTCGACGTCGCGTTCCTCGAGACGCGGCCGATCTGCGTCGAGCGGCCGGTCGGCGTGGGGGAGGCGGGCGAGCTGCTGAACGCGGCGACGAATCCGTTCAACGCGCAGCTCGGTCTCCGCATCGAGCCGGCGGCCGACGGATCGGGCGTCGCCTTCGACCTCGGCGGCATCACACACGACCGCATCCCGCTGTACGCGTACAAGCGGCGCGAGGAGTTCGAAGCAGCGATGGCGGGCTACGTGCGCGACTCGCTTCGCGTCGGGCTGCACGGCTGGGAGGTGATCGACTGCGCCGTGACCCTCGTCGACTGCTGGTACAGCCTCGCCGACGGGCCGCCGTCGCGGCGGGGGCCGCTCAGCATGCCGTCCGACTTCCGCGGCCTGACGGCGCACGTGCTCGCGCACGCGCTCGCCGCGGCCGGCACGGTCGTCTGCGAGCCGATCCTGCGGATCCGCATCGACGTGCCGGCGGCGTCACTCGGCGCCGTGATGGCGGCCGCGCGCCGCCTCGACGCGACGCTCGAGCAGCCGACGTCGCACGGCGACACCGCGACCGTCGAGGGTGAGCTCGCCGCGGTGCGGCTGTCGGGCCTCCAGCGCCGGCTGCCGGGCCTGACGCGAGGCGAAGGTGTGGTCGAGTCGAGCTTCGCGGGCTACCGGCCGGCGGTGAGCGCGGTGCCCGGATGACCCTCGAGCGACGCGAGGAAACGCTCGGCGTCGAGTGCGGCCATGCAGCCCGAGCCGGCGGCGGTGATCGCCTGCCGGTAGGTGTGATCCTGGACGTCGCCTGCGGCGAAGACGCCCCCGATGTTCGTGGCCGTCGAGCCCGGTGCGGTCACGAGGTAGCCCTGGCCGTCGTGGTCGAGCTGGTCGACGAAGAGCGACGTCGACGGGTCGTGCCCGATCGCCACGAACAGGCCGTCTGCGGGGACTTCCCACGTCTCGTCGGTCACGGTGCTGCGCAGCCGCAGCGCCTCGACTTTCACGTCACCGATGATCTCGTCGACGACGGCGTTCAGGACGTAATCGAGCTTCTCGTTCCGATCCGCGCGGTCGACCATGATCCTCGACGCGCGGAACTCGTCGCGCCGGTGCACGAGGTGCACGCGCGAGGCGAACTTGGTCAAAAACAGCGCTTCCTCGAATGCGGAGTCGCCGCCGCCGACCACGTACACGTCCTTGCCGCGGAAGAACGCCGCGTCGCAGGTCGCGCACGCCGAAACGCCGCGTCCCTTGTGCTTCTCCTCGGACGGGATGCCCAGGAACCGCGCGGTCGCGCCGGTGGCGATGATCACCGCGCGGGCGGTGTGCTCGTCGTCGCCGACGTACACACGGTGCGGCTGCTCGGAGAAGTCGACCTTCGTGACGTCGTCGGTGATGAACTCGGCGCCGAACCGCTCGGCCTGCCGGCGGAAGTCCGACATCATCTCCGGTCCCATGACGCCGTCGGCGTAACCGGGGTAGTTCTCGACGTCGCTCGTGATCATCAGTTGGCCGCCCCATTGGAAGCCCTCGATCACGAGGGGCTCGAGGTCGGCGCGTGCGGCATAGAGCGCCGCGGTGTACCCGGCGGGGCCGCCGCCGATGATGATCAGTTCACGCGTCTTCACTTCAGACCTCAGGGTAGTAAACGCAATCGACCGGTCGGATGTTCCGCTCAGACCGGGAGCGTGAGGCTCTCGAGATCGGCCGGATGGTCGGTCAAGAGCTCGTAGCCCCCCTCGGTCACGACGACGGTGTCCGAGTGCCGGAACCCGCCGAGGTCATCGTCGTACAGGCCTGGCTCGATCGTGAAGACCATGCCCGGCTCGAGCGGCGTCGGATCGCCGATGTCCAGGAAGGGTGCCTCGTGGTTTCGGAGGCCCGCACCGTGACCCGTGTGCTGGCGCCAATACCGCTGGAGGTCGTGGCGCGCGAAGTAGTCCATGACCGCGCCGTCGACGTCCGCGCAGGTGGCGCCCGGCACGATCGCCTCGAAGGCCGCTTCCCGCGACCCGAGCATGTGATCGAAGAGCCGGCGCATCCGGTCGGTCGGCTGGCCGATGACGAGCGCGCGCTCGAGCTCGGCCTGGTAGCCCCACACCGGCGCGCCCGTCTCCGTGACGAGCACGTCACCGGGCTGGAACTCGATGTTGTGCGCGACGGCGTGCGCCCACGCGCTCCGCCGGCCGATCTGGCCGCGGAAGCCTGCCTTCGCGCCGTCACCCGAGCCGAGCAGCCCGCGCGAGCCGTGCGCCGCGAGCATCGCGAGCGTCGTCTCCTGCTGCGCCCGCAGGCTCGCCGCGGCCTCGGTCGAGCCGACACGTGTGTACTGCTCGAGCAGCCGATGCGCGTGCGCGCACCAGCGGCCGCTCTCGCGCAGTAGCTCGATCTCCGCCGGGCTCTTACAGACGAGCATCTGCTCGATCGCGTCAGCGAGGAGCGGCACCGACGCGCCCGTGACCTCGCTCAGCGCCGGGCCCCGGTAGCCGAGGATGCCCGGGTACCCGTCGTTGTCGGCCGCGATCGTCCCGCGAAGCCCGAGGTCGGCGGCGACGCGCGCAAGGGCGAGCATCGGGTGCTCGAGGCCTGGGTACTCGGGGTAGGACTCGATGCGCGCGAACGCCGACTCGGCGCGCGTTCGCTCCACCTCGAACTCCGGGACGAAGACGGCGTCGTCGCCGCCGGCCGACTGCAGGTAGACGATCGGCCGCTCGTTGGACAGGAACCAGAAGCCGGTGAAGTACGTGATGTAGGTCGGATCGAAGAGCGCGTAGCCCGTTGCGCCGACCGCCTGGACGTGCTCGAGCAGCCGCGCACGGCGGTCAGCGTGCTCTTCGGGCGAGATCACGCGTCGACTTTACGCAGCTTCGATCGCGTACGGCGGTTCGTCGACGTCGCCTTCGACCTCGTCGACGTCCGCTTCCTCGCTCGCGCGCTCGAGCTTCCCTGCGAACCGATCGAGCCGCTTCTCGGCCGTGGCGAACTTCGTCTGCGCGTTGCCGAGATGCTTGCCGACCACTTCGAAGTCCTCGACGAAGCGGTCGAAGTCACGAGAGAGATCGGCGACGTACGCCATCACCTCGTGCGCGTGCTGCTCGATCTGCATGCCGCGCAGCCCGAACGCGATCACCTGGAGATACGCGTCGAACGTCGACGGCGACATCGGGAACACACGATGCTCGTGCGCGTACTGGAGAATCGTCGAGGTCCGGCCGCAGGCGATCTCGTAGTACACCGCTTCGACCGGGATGTACATGAACGCGAAATCGGATGTGCCCTCGTCCGGGCGCACGTACTTGACCGCGATCGCATCGACATGAGCGCGCACGTCGCGCGCGAACGCCTTCTCCGCGAGGCGGCGCTCCTCGTCGGAGCCTGACTCGACGAGGCGCTGGTAGTTGTCGAGCGGGAACTTGGAGTCGACAGGAATCAGCAAGCCCCCGGCATGCACCGCCGCGTCGACCCGTTCCCCGGTCGAGAAGCCGTACTGCATGTGGAACGCGGTCTCGGGCAGGCGGTCACGCAGCAGGTTCTCGAGCAGCAGCTCGCCGAAGCCCCCGCGCGCCTTCGGCGGGCGGAGCGCCTGCTCCAGCCGTGAGAGGTCCTTCGCGCGCTCGAGCATCTGCGCGGCCGCGCTGTCGACCTTGCCGAGCCGCTCATGGATCTCCGTGGTCGTCTTCTGCGCGTTCTCGAGCCGGCGATCGACCTTGGTGTCGAGCTGGCCGAGCCGGCGGTCGAGCGTCTGGCCGAGCGCGTCGAGGCGGCGGTCGACCGCGGCATCGCGCTCGCCGAGCTGGCGTGCGGTCGCCGTCTGCAGGTCGCCCAGCGTCGCGCCGATCGAGGCCCGGCTCGAACGGAGCTCGCGGGCCAGCCACACGAGGCCGGCGCCGACGGCGAGGACCGCGAGCAGGGCGAATGCGAGTGCCATGGACCGACAAACGCTAGTGAGGGCGTCGGACGGCACAAAAATCAGCCCCGACAACTCCGAGGAGCCGCCGGGGCTGAGTGCCGGATCCAGCGACTCCGAAGAGCTACCGGATCCGACGTGCGGAAGGTATCCGCGCCGTGGCGGAGTCGTCAAGGGCGCGCGAGGCGAACTAGCGCAATTTGCGGGAAACCTCCGAACTCGGACGTCGCGCGATGGGAACATCCGTTCGGTCGCGTACGCTGGGGCTGGAGATGGACGTCTTCGGCCCCGGCGGCGCGCTCGAGCGTGCGCTCCCCGAGTACGAGCCGCGCCCCGAGCAGGCGGCGCTCGCCGGTGCGATCGACCACGCCCTGGTGGTCGGCGAGCATCTCGTGGCCGAGGCCGGGACCGGCGTCGGCAAGAGCCTCGCCTACCTGATCCCGGCGCTCGAGTCGGGACAGCGGGTCGTCGTCGCGACCGCGACGAAGGCGCTGCAGGAGCAACTGCTCGGCAAGGACGTGCCGATCGCCGCGGCCGCGATCGGGCGGCCGGTCGACGCGCGCGTGCTCAAGGGCCGCGCGAACTACCTCTGCCGGCGGCAGCTGCAGGGCTTCCAGCCGTTCCTGCTTCCGGGCGGGAACGACGGGGCGGCGTGGGAGGCGATGCAGTCGTGGCTCGACGCGACGGAGACCGGCGACCGCGCCGAGCTCGACGTCGAGCCGTCGGCAGCGCTCTGGGGAGAGCTCTCCGTCGGTCCC
The DNA here is from genome assembly GCA_035474195.1 of Gaiellaceae bacterium. Classification (GTDB taxonomy): domain Bacteria; phylum Actinomycetota; class Thermoleophilia; order Gaiellales; family Gaiellaceae; genus PALSA-600. Next base: position 15,364 of record DATINO010000001.1, on the reverse strand, counting down.
GACCGGTGTTCCGGCCGCCGCTGCCCGTTCGTCTCCGCGTGCTACTCGGAGGCGGCGAGGGCGCGCGCCGCGGAGGCCGATCTCATCATCGTCAACCACGCGCTCTACTTCGCCCACATCGCCTCGGGCGGCAGCGTCCTGCCCGAGCACGACGCGGTCGTCTTCGACGAAGCGCATCGGCTCGAGGAGTCGGCGGCGTCCTGGCTCGGCGGCCGGGTCTCGCGGCAGGGGCTGCGACGGCTCGCGCACGACGTCGAGCGCGCGTGCCGCGAGGCGCAGCGACCGCTGCCCGCGCGTGAGCTCGATCGCGTCGAGCGGACGGGTGACCGGTTGCTGCGCGCGGTCGCTCCGCCCGCCGGCAGGCGCCGCATCCGTGAGGTTCCGGTCGAGCCCGCACTCGTCCTCGTCGATGCGCTCGGCGACCTCGCGACGGCGCTGCATGGACAGACCGAGGACCTCGACGCGCTGTCGCGCCGCGCGCTCGCCGCCGCAGGCGAAGTCGACTCGTGCCTCGAGCCGGGGCTCGAGCGAGTCGTCTGGTCCGAGCAGGACGCGCTCGCGTGGGCGCCGGTCGACGTCGCCGAGGAGCTGCGTGCGCGGCTGTGGGAGGACGGCCCGACCGCGATCCTCGTCTCGGCGACGCTCACGACCGGCGAGGACGCGACCTTCGTTCGCCGCCGTCTCGGTCTCGACCATGCGCGAGAAGCGGTCGTCGGCTCTCCGTACGACTTCCCCGACCAGGCGCTGCTGTACGTGCCGCGGTCGATGCCCGATCCGCGTGGCGAGGGGTTCGTCGAGCGCGCTGCGGAGGAGATCGTGTCGCTACTCGCGCTCTCCGAGGGCCGTGCGCTCGTGCTCACTTCGAGCTACCGCGCGCTTGCCGCCTACCGCGACTACGTGCGCGGCCGCGTGCCGTACGACGTCCTCGTGCAGGGCGAAGCTCCCCGCGAACGGCTGCTCGAGCGGTTCCGCGAGGAGGTCGGCTCGGTGCTGCTCGCGACGTCCACGTTCTGGCAGGGCGTCGACGTCCCCGGTGAGGCGCTGTCGCTGCTCGTGATCGACAAGCTGCCGTTCTCGGCTCCCGGCGACCCGCTGCACGAGGCGCGCTGCGAAGCGGTCGAGCAGGCGGGAGGCGACTGGTTCCGCGACTACGCGCTGCCAACGGCGCTGCTTCAGTTGCGCCAGGGCTTCGGCCGGTTGATCCGCGGTCACGCCGATCGCGGCGTGGTCGCGATCCTCGATCCGCGTTTGCGCACGCGCCCGTACGGGCGGGCGTTCCTTGCGGCACTGCCGCGCTGCCCGGTCGTCGAGGATCTCGCCGCGGTCGCGGCATTCTTCGGCGGGAACGTCGCGGTTTCCGCTTGAATGGCGCGACCGAATGGCGAAGAAGAAGCCGAGGACTCCAACGCCACCGCGGCGCGTCCAGGCGCCGCAGCGCCGGACCGACGCACCCGATCCCGCCGCGCGCCACCGCATGATCCTCTACGGGATCTCGGCGGCCGGCTTCGTCGGCCTCGTCGTCGTGGTGTTGATCGTCGCGCTCGCCGGCGGCGGCGGCAACGCGAAGGCCGCGATCAAGACGATCCGTGCGCAGGGCTGCCAGTACCACAAGTATCCGGCGCAGCCGCGAACGCCCCACTACTCGACCCTGAACCCCAACCCGGCACCGAGCTGGAACTCGTTCCCGCCCACGAGCGGCCGGCACTACTACATCCCGCTCCCGTTCGGGATCTACACCGAGGTGGTGCCGGAGATCCGGCTCGTGCACAACCTCGAGCACGGTGCGGTCATCCTCCAGTACGGCGACAAGGTCCCGCCCGCGCAGGTGCGGCAGATCACCGCCTGGTACCAGAAGGACGCGAACGCGCTCGTCGTGGCGCCGCTGCCGAAGCTCGGCGCGAAGGTCGCGCTGACGGCGTGGACGGACTGGACCGAGTGCACCGGCTTCAACCAGAAGGCGGCGAACGCGTTCCGGAAGGCGTTCCGCTACCACGCGCCCGAGTCGGGAGTGTTTCCGAAAAGCGCCCTCGAGCCCGGCCAGTGACGCTCTTACGCTGAGCCCGCCGGGGTGGCGGAACCGGTAGACGCAGTCGGCTTAAAACCGACGGCCTTCGGGCGTGGGGGTTCGACTCCCTCCCCCGGCACTGATCTTGATCTTCGCACCTGGGTCACGTAGCGCGGTACGGCCCGTCTCCGCGAAGCCAGGCGACGTCTGGCTCCCAGGCGTCGATGCTGTCGCCGAGCCCATGCTGACGTGAGAGCAACTCGACATCGCGGAACACCGCGTGTTGCTCCTCTTGGTCGCCGGCCAGGACTGTCAGCAGGCGATCAATGGTGATCGCGCCGGGGAGTGGCCGTTCGCGCGTCTCGCTCTCCAAATACTTGTTCCACGGCCGGACGCGGCCGTCGAGCGCGAACAGGAAGTCGAGGAGCGGCGACACGGCGTCGGCAGCGTCGAATCGCACGCCCGCACCCGCTCCGACGAGGCGATAGCGAAGCGAACGGTAGGTCGCATTGATATAGGCGTCGAGCGAGTTGCGGAGGATCCCGTCCCGTGCGTGCGCAGGCACGCTGCGTTTCGAATCGAGGATCCCTGCGACTTCGCCGGTCTTGTCGACCAGCAAGTTGATGACCTGGTACAGCGGTCGCGTCCACGCACTTGTCGTGCCGTATTCGCCGAGCTTGCGTAGTTCGGAAAGCGTCGCTCGGGCTACCTCGACCGACGCCCCGTGGACGTACGGCCAGCGCTGGTCGAACGCGGCGACGTCTGCGTCGTCCCGGAGGACGACGCAGACGTCATAGTCGGATACATCGTCGGCGAGCCCGTCCGGGCGGCCGCGCGACCCGAAGACGTAAACCGCCACAACCTCGTTCGATGCCCGGGCGAATTCCAGTAGCCCGGCGAGTGCGGCGTCCCGCTCAACCACGCCGCGTTCGCTTCGTCAACACTCGTAGTTCGGCTGCGAGTTCACCCGTGAGCGCCTGCGGGCCATAGCGCCACTGCCAGTTCGTCCCGACCTCCGAGCCGGGGAGGTTCATGCGTGCCGCGTGGCCGAGGCGAAGCACGTCCTGCAGCGGCGTGATCGCGAGCGCTGCGCGCGAGTGCCACGCCTGCGCGATCAACGACCACGCCGGATCCGCTGCATCCAATCCGATCACCTCACGGTCCCGGTCGGTCAGCGACTCCCACCAGCCGAGCGCGGTGTCGTTGTCGTGCGTGCCGGTGTAGATGACTGCCTGCTGCGGGTGGTTCTCCGGCCGGTGCGGATTGCGCGTGCCGCCGCCGAGCTGGAACTGGAGGACGACCATGCCCGGCAGGCCGAGTTCCTGCCGCAGGCGCGCGACGGGCTCCGTGATCACGCCGAGATCCTCCGCGACCAGGTCGAGCGTCCCGAGCTCTGCCTGCAGCGCGTGGAACACCGCGGCGCCCGGGCCGCGCAGCCACCGCCCGTGGCGTGCCGTCTTGTTCCCGCGTCGAACCGACCAGTACGCGACGAAGCCCCGGAAGTGGTCGACGCGCATCAGGTCGACGAGCTCGAACGACCGGCGGAACCGCTCGATCCACCAGCGGTAGCCCTCGGCGTGCATCGCCGGCCAGTCGTACAGCGGGTTCCCCCAGAGCTGCCCGTCGCGCGCGAACAGGTCGGGCGGAACGCCCGCGACGGCGCGCGGCTGGAAGAGCGATGGATGCGCGAGGTGGTCGGCCCCGCCGTCCGCGACGTAGATCGGCATGTCGCCGAAGATCCGGACCCCGCGCTTGGCGGCGTGCCCGCGGAGCGCGCTCCACTCGCGGTCGAACCGCACCTGGTCATCAACGCTGCCCCCGAACGCCACCCAGTCGTCGATCCAGTAGGCGTGCCGCTCCCGGTACGCCTCGGCGTCGGCGCGCGTGACGCGGGCCCGGGGCCGGGCGAGCAGCCCCGGCGAGCCGGCGAACGCGGAGGGCGACATGTACGGCGACGAGGTGATCCCCTCCGGCGGTCCCAGCGGCAGCACCTGCCACCAGCGCTGGCCCGCCGCGGCGAGCCAATCGACGAAGCGATACGCGTGCTCGTCCAGTACTCCGTTCGGGAAGGAGCTCGGATGGAGCAGGATTCCTGATGCGCGCTCGAGCAGCATGCGTTTAGGACAGACCTTTCCACGAGAATCTCACGCCGATGCCCCTTCCCCGCAACGAAGCACCCCGTATCCAGATCCAGGCGGTCGAGCCGATCGTCGATTGCGGCCGCTACCCCGTCAAGGCGACGGTCGGCGACCACGTCGACGTTTCCGCGACCGTCTTCAAGGACGGGCACGACACGCTCGCCGGCTCGGTGCGAGTGCGCGGCCCCGGCGAGCGCCGCTTCGCCGAGGTGCCGCTGATCCCGCTCGGCAACGACCGCTTCGGCGGCCGCTTCACGGTCGACCGGCCGGGACGGTGGCAGTTCGCCGTCTCCGCGTGGACCGATCGCATCGCGACCTGGCAGGACGAGTTGCGCCGCAAGGTCGACGGCGGCCAGAAGGAGCTCGCCGGCGAGCTCGCCGAGGGCGCCGTGCTGCTCGGCCGCCAGTCGCTGACGGCCGAGGAGGGACTGGCCGCAGACGCGGGTGACCGCCACGGCGTCACGACGTCGCACGCCTACGAGGTCGACGTCGATCGCGAGCTGGCGCGTTTCGGCGCGTGGTACGAGCTCTTCCCGCGCTCGTTCGGCGGGCTCAAAGGCGTCGCGGGCGTGCTGCCCCAACTCGCAGGGCTCGGCTTCGACGTCGTGTACCTGCCGCCGATCCACCCGATCGGCCATACGAACCGAAAGGGCAAGAACAACGCGGTCGAGCACGCTGAAGGAGACGTCGGCTCGCCGTGGGCGATCGGCGCGGAAGGTGGAGGCCACGACGCGCTGCACCCCGACCTCGGCACGTGGCAGGACTTCGACACGCTGGTCGCGGCCGCGCGCAAGGAGCGGATCGAGATCGCGCTCGACTTCGCAATCCAGTGCTCGCCCGACCACCCGTGGCTGAAGGAGCACCCCGAATGGTTCAACCGCCGCCCCGACGGGACGCTCAAATACGCGGAGAACCCGCCCAAGCGCTACCAGGACATCTACAACGTCAACTTCGAGTCCGAGGACTGGCGCGGGCTCTGGCAGGCGCTCCATGACGTCGTCGTCGGCTGGGTCGAGCGCGGGGTCACGGTCTTCCGCGTCGACAACCCGCACACGAAGCCCGCTGCGTTCTGGGAGTGGTTGATCCGCGAGGTGCGGGCGGAGCACCCCGACGTGATCTTCCTCGCCGAGGCGTTCACACGGCCCGCGATGATGACCACGCTCGCCAAGCTCGGCTTCGCGCAGAGCTACACGTACTTCACCTGGAAGAACACGAGGGAGGAGCTGCGCGAGTTCGTCGACCAGGTGCTCGGCTGGCAGCTCTTCTACCGGCCGAACATGTTCGCGAACACGCCTGACATCCTCCACGAGTACCTGCAGGTCGGCGGCCGGCCGGCGTTCGAGGCGCGGCTCGTGCTCGCGGCGACGTTGTCTCCGTCGTACGGCATCTACTCGGGTTACGAGTCGTTCGAGAACGTCGCCGTGCGCACGGGCTCGGAGGAGTACCTCGACTCGGAGAAGTACGAGGCGAAGAAGCGAACGCTCGACGGCCCGCTCCTGACGCTCGTCCGGCGGCTGAACGAGATCCGCCGCGCCGAGCCCAATCTGCAGCGCCTGGAGAACCTGCGCTGGCTCGAGACCGAGAACGACCAGCTGGTCGCCTTCGCGAAGGGAGACGTGATCGTCGTCGTGAACGTCGACCCGTTCGCCGAACGAGAGGGCGTGTGCACCGTTCCGGTGACGCTCGGCTTCGCGCCGGTCTTTGCGGGCCACGAGTTGCTCAGCGACACCGCGTTCACGTGGCGCGCCGGGCGCAACTACGTCAGGCTCCCGCCCGGTGGAGCGCACATCGTGAAGGTCACTTCGTGAGCGAGGCCGGGAGCTGGTTCGAGCGGCAGCCGCTGTGGTTCAAGACCGCCGTGTTCTACGAGGTCCACCTGCGCGCGTTCTTCGACGGGAACGACGACGGGTCGGGCGACTTCCGCGGCCTCACCGACAAGCTCGACTACCTGCAGTGGCTCGGCGTCGACTGCGTGTGGCTGCTGCCGTTCTACCCGTCGCCGCTGCGCGACGGCGGCTACGACATCGCGGACTTCTACGACATCAACCCCGACTACGGGACGGTCGACGACTTCCGCCACTTCGTCGACCAGGCACACCAGCGCGGCATCCGCGTGATCGCGGACCTCGTCATGAATCACACGAGCGCGGACCACCCGTGGTTCCAGGCGAGCCGTCACGATCCCGCGGGCGAGTACGGCGACTTCTACGTCTGGGGCGACGACGACACGCGCTGGGACGAGGCGCGGGTCATCTTCGTCGACACCGAGCCGTCGAACTGGACGTGGGACCCGGAGCGCGGCCAGTACTACTGGCACCGCTTCTTCTCGCACCAGCCCGACCTGAACTACGACAACCCGCACGTGCAGCGGAACATGCTCGACGTGCTCCGCTTCTGGCTCGACCTCGGCCTCGACGGCTTCCGGCTCGACGCCGTGCCCTACCTCTACGAGCGGGACGGGACGAACGGCGAGAACCTGCCGGAGACGCACGAGTTTCTGAAGCGGGTGCGCACGGAGGTCGACGCGAACTACCAGGATCGCGTCCTGCTCGCCGAGGCGAACCAGTGGCCGGGCGACGTGGTCGCCTACTTCGGCGACGGCGACGAGTGCCACATGGCGTTCCACTTCCCGGTGATGCCGCGCATGTTCATGGCGATGCGGCGCGAGGACGCGCTGCCGATGATCGAGATCCTCGAGCAGACGCCGGCGATTCCCGAGAACGCGCAATGGGGACTCTTCCTGCGCAACCACGACGAGCTCACGCTCGAGATGGTGACCGACGAGGAACGCGACTACATGTACGCCGAGTACGCCAAGGATCCGCGCATGAAGCTGAACCTCGGCATCCGCCGGCGGCTCGCGCCGCTGCTCGACAACGGGCGCGACGAGATCCAGCTCATGCACGCGATCCTCTTCTCGCTCCCGGGCTCACCCGTCCTCTACTACGGCGACGAGGTCGGGATGGGCGACAACATCTTCCTGGGCGACCGCGACGGCGTGCGCACGCCGATGCAGTGGACCGGCGACCGCAACGGCGGGTTCTCGCGCGCGGACTTCCAGCAGCTCTACCTGCCGCCGCTCATGGACCCGGTCTACGGCTTCCAGGCGGTCAACGTCGAGGCGCAGTTGCGCCAGCCGAACTCGCTGCTGCGCTGGCTGCACCGCCTGATCGCGCTGCGGAAGGACCATCCGGTGTTCGGGCTCGGCACCTACGAGGCGCTCCGGCCCGAAAACCCACGGATCTTCGCGCACGTGCGCACCTACGAGGACGACACCGTGCTGTGCGTCCACAACGTCGCCCGCTCGGCCCAGGCGGTCGAGCTCGACCTCTCGCGCTGGGAAGGCTTCATCCCGGAGGAGATGTTCGGGCGCACACGGTTCCCGCGCATCGGCGAGCTCCCGTATCTACTGACCCTTGCACCGCGAGGATTCTTCTGGTTCCAGTTGCGGAAGGAGACGGGGGAATGACGGACGACAGCTCCCTCATCGAGTTCATCACGAGCCAGCGCTGGTATGGCTCGAAGACGCGCGAGGTCGGCAGCGCGACCGTCGTCGATCGCGCGCAACTGCGTGACGATCTCGAGGTGCAGCTCGTCGAGGTGCGCTTCGAGACGGGGACGCACGAGACCTACCAGGTGCTCGCCGACGGCAGGGGCTTCGACGCGCTCCGGGACGACGCGAACGCGCGCGCGCTGCTCGACCTGATGCGAGCGGGCGAGACGCTGCCGGGGAGCGAAGGCGCTGTGGAGTTCGCGTCGCTCGGCAGCGTGAGCGAGCCGCAGGTGGCGCGGCTGATCGACGGCGAGCAATCGAACTCGTCCGTGGTGTTCGACGACGCGCTGATCCTGAAGGTGTTCCGTCGCGTCGAGGCCGGGATCAACCCCGAGCTCGAGCTGCTCCGGTTCCTGACGGAGGCCGGCTTCCCGAACATCGCCGAGCTCGCCGGGTGGTACGCGTACGTCGGCGGCCAGATGGAGGCGACCCTCGGGATCATGCAGCGGTTCGTCCCGGACGCCGAGGACGGCTGGGAGCGCGCGCTCGCTGCGATCGCCGGCGGCGACGAGGCGTTCCTCGACACGCTCCGCCGTCTCGGCGAGGTGACGGGACGGATGCACAGCGCACTCGGGTCCGATCCGGCCGATCCGAGCTTCTGCGCGGAGCAGACCTCGACCGAGTCGCTCGGGCTGCTCACCGCGACCGTCGACGAGGAGATCGAGCGAGTCTTCCTCTCGCTTCCCGACAACGTGCCCGACCTCGACCCGATTCGCGGCCGCGGCGAGGAGGTGCGCGAACGGCTTCGCCTGCTCACGAACGTCGGCGGCACGGGCCGCGTCATCCGCGTGCACGGCGACTTCCATCTCGGCCAGACGCTCTGGGACGGCAACGACTGGGTGATCCTCGACTTCGAGGGTGAGCCGGCGCGGTCGCTCCCCGAGCGCCGCCGGAAGCGCAGCCCGCTGCGCGATGTCGCCGGGATGCTCGGATCGTTCGGCTACGCGGCCTCGGCGGCGGAGGTGCTGCGCGACACGCCGGCTCCGGACGACTGGGAAGAGCGCGCACGCGACGAGTTCCTCGAGGGCTACCGCGCGACCGTCGACCGCTCACTCGTTCCGTCCGGCGCGGCGATGGACAAGCTCCTCAAGGTGTTCGAGCTCGAGAAGGCCGTGTACGAGTTGCGCTACGAGCTGAACAACCGTCCCGATTGGGTGCGCATCCCGGTGCTCGGCCTCGCGCGGATGCTCGAGGAAGAGGTGCCCGTCTGACGTCTGCATTCGGCGAGCTCGACATCTGGCTGGCGCGGGCGGGCCGTCACGAGGAGCTGTGGGCAAAGCTCGGTGCGCACGCGACCGAGACGGGTGTGCGCTTCGCGGTATGGGCGCCGAACGCCCGGTACGTCAGCGTCGTCGGCGACTTCAACGACTGGAGCACGACCGCCGACCCGCTGGCTCCGGTCGATGCCACCGGCATCTGGGAAGGCACGGTCGAGGGCGCGACGAGAGGGCAGCGGTACAAGTTCCATCTCGACGGCCGCGACAAGGCCGACCCGCTCTCGTTCGAGCAGGAGCTGCCGCCCAAGACCGCTTCGGTCGTGTTCGAGAGCCAGTACGAGTGGCTCGACTCCGACTGGCTCGACGCGCGCCGCGCGCAGCTGCCGCTCACGCGGCCGGTCTCGATCTACGAGGTGCACGCACCCTCGTGGCGCCAGGGGCTCGGCTGGCGCGAGCTCGCGCCCGAGCTCGCCGCCTACGTGACCGACCTCGGCTTCACGCACGTCGAGCTGCTGCCGGTGATGCACCACCCGTACGCGGGCTCGTGGGGATACCAGGTGACCAACTTCTACGCGACCGTTTCCACGATGGGGTCGCCCGACGACTTCCGGTACTTCGTCGACCACCTGCACGCGAACGGGATCGGCGTCATCCTCGACTGGGTCCCCGCGCACTTCGCGACCGATCCGTGGGCGCTCGAGCGCTTCGACGGAACTGCTCTCTACGAGCACGACGACCCGCGCCGCGGCCACCATCCCGACTGGGGCACGTACGTCTTCAACTTCGGTCGCACCGAGGTGCAGAACTTCCTGCTCGCAAACGCGCTCTTCTGGCTGCGCGAGTACCACGTCGACGGCCTGCGCGTCGATGCCGTCGCGTCGATGTTGTACCTCGACTACTCGCGCAAGCAGGGCGAGTGGGTACCGAACCGTTTCGGCGGCCGCGAGGATCTCGAGGCGGTCGCATTCCTGAAGGAGTTCAACGAGCTGCTGCACGCGCGCGAGCCCGGCGTCATCTCGGCGGCTGAGGAGTCGACCGCGTGGCCGGGCGTGTCGCGACCGACCTACGTCGGCGGGCTCGGTTTCGGGTTCAAGTGGAACATGGGCTGGATGCACGACACGCTCGGCTACTTCGCGCGCGAGTCGATCCACCGTCGCTTCCACCACCACGAGCTGACGTTCTCGCTCGTGTATGCCTGGAACGAGAACTTCATCCTGCCGCTCTCGCACGACGAGGTCGTGCACGGCAAGCGGTCGCTGCTCGAGAAGATGCCGGGCGACCGCTGGCAGCAACTCGCGAACCTGCGGGCGCTGTACGCGTACATGTGGGCGCACCCCGGCAAGAAGCTCCTCTTCATGGGCGGCGAGCTCGCGACGCCCTGGGAGTGGTCCGACCAGGGCGAGCTGCCGTGGTCGCTGCTCGAGCATGCGGAGCACGCCGGCATGCGCGACCTGGTGCGCGACCTGAACACGATCTACCGCGACGAGCCAGCGTTGTGGGAAGTCGACTTCTCGGCCGACGGGTTCCGTTGGCTCGAGCCCAACGACGCGCAGTCGAACGTGTTCGCGTTCATGCGCAGCTCCCGCGATGGCAAACGTCAGCTCGTGTGTATCGCGAACCTGTCACCGGTGCCGCGCGAGGGCTACCGGATCGGCCTGCCGAAGGGTGGGGACTGGGTCGAGCTCCTGAACACCGACTCGACGTACTACTCCGGCGGCGGCGTCGGGAACATGGGAAAAGTGACCGCAGCAGGCGTCGCCTGGCACGACCAGCCTGACAGCGCCACGCTGACGCTGCCGCCGCTCGGAGTCGTCTGGCTGCGCCCCGCGCAATGAGCTCGTCGACGCGGGTGTGGCAGCGGCCCTGCGGCGCCCTGCCGGTCGACGACGGAGGCGTCGAGTTCCGCGTGTGGGCTCCCGCCGCCGAGGATCTCGCGGTCCGCATCCACGGCAGCGACCACCCGCTCGACCGCCTCGACGACGGCCTCTGGGCGGCGGAGGTCTTCGCGGACGCCGGAGACGACTACCGGTTCGTGCTCGACGGCGCGCCGCTGCCCGACCCGTGGTCGCGTTCCCAGCCCGAGGGTGTACGGGGGCCTTCCCGTGTCGTCGACACGTCCGCGTTCGCGATCGCGCCGGGGCCGGAGCTCCGGCTCGACGAGCTCGTGCTCTACGAGCTGCACGTCGGCACGTTCACCGAGGCCGGGACGTTCGACGCCGTTGTCCCGCACCTGCGCACGCTCCGTGAGCTGGGCGTCACCGCGATCGAGCTCATGCCGGTGGCGACGTTCCCCGGCGAGCGCGGCTGGGGCTACGACGGCGTCTACGCGTTTGCGCCGCATCCGGCGTACGGCGGCCCCGGCGGACTTGCCCGTCTCGTGGATGCGGCGCACCGAGAGGGCCTCGGCGTCCTGCTCGATGTCGTCTACAACCACATCGGCCCGGGCTCGGAAGCGATCGGTGCGTTCGGCCCCTACTTCACCGACCGCTTCGAGACCCTCTGGGGCACGGCGATCGACTATTCCCAGCGCGCGGTTCGCGAATGGGCGATCCAGAACGCCCTCCTGTGGACGACCGGATACGGGATCGACGGCCTGCGGCTCGACGCGGTGCACTCGGTGCACGACGACTCGCCGCTGCACGTGCTTCGCGAGTTGAGGGAGCGCGTACCGGGCCTCATCGTGAGCGAGATGGGGTATGCCGACTTCACACCGCTCGACGAGTGGGGGCATGACGCGATGTGGCTCGACAACCTGCACCACGAGCTGCACGTCGCGCTCACCGGCGAGCACGAGGGCTACTACGCGGAGCACGGCAGCCCGGAGGGGCTCGTGCGCGAGCTGACGCGCCCGCGTCCCGAGCGCCTCGTCGTCGCCGCCCAGAACCACGACCAGGTCGGGAACCGAGCGGCCGGTGACCGCCTGCCGGCCGACGCGCACCGGGTCGCGCTCGCGGTCGTCCTCTTCTCCACCTGCACACCGTTGCTCTTCATGGGCGAGGAGCACGATGAGACGGCGCCGTTCCAGTTCTTCGCCGATCACATCGATCCCGAGATCGCGGAGGCGACGCGGGCCGGTCGAAGGCAGGAGTTCGAGGCATTCGCCGCGCACCGTGACGAGGTGCCCGACCCGCAGAGCCCTGCGACGTTCGCCCGCTCCCGCATCTCCCACCACGTGCCGGACCCGTTCTACGCGGAGCTGATCGCCGCGCGCCGCGCGCTGCCCTCGGAGCTCGAGGTGCAACTCGCGTGGCCGGTGCTCACGCTCCGGCGTGGCGACGCCACGCTCGTAGCCGACCTGGCGTCGAAGACGGTGGAGCTCCGCGCGTGACACGCGAAGTGTGGCCCGGGCGGCCGTTCCCGCTCGGCCCCGAATGGGACGGCGAGGGCACGAACTTCTCGCTCTTCTCGGAGAACGCCGACAGCGTCGAGCTCTGCCTCTTCGGCGCGCACGGCGAGGAGCGGATCGAGCTCAGCGAGCGGACGGCGTTCAACTGGCACTGCTATCTGCCGGGCGTCGGTCCCGGCACGCGGTACGGCTACCGCGTCCACGGCGCCTACGACCCGGGCTCCGGCCGGCGCTTCAACCCCGCGAAGCTCCTGATCGACCCGTACGCGAAGCAGATCGAGGGCGCGGTGGACTGGGCAGCGGCGAACGTGCTGCCCTACTCGCCGTCGTCCGACGAGAACGCGGACCTCACGATCGACGAGAGCGACTCGGCGCCGGCGGTGCCGAAAGGTGTCATCGTCGACCCGTCGTTCGACTGGGAAGACGACGCCATCAGGCGACCGCGGATCCCATGGCACGACATGGTGATCTACGAGGTGCATGTGAAGGGATTCACCCGGCGGCGGGAGGGCGTGCGGGAAGATCTCCGCGGCACATACGGTGGGCTCGCCAGCGAAGATTCGATCGCCCACCTGAAGTCGCTGGGCGTCACGGCGGTCGAGTTGCTCCCCGTGCACCACATCGCCGACGAAGGGTTCCTGCACGACCGCGGGCTGACGAACTACTGGGGCTACTCGACGATCGGGTATCTCGCGCCGCACTCGCTGTACGCCGCCACCGGCGATCCGGTGCGCGAGTTCAAAGGGATGGTGAAGGCACTCCACCGGGCCGGCATCGAGGTGATCCTCGACGTCGTCTACAACCACACCGCCGAGGGCAACCACCTCGGCCCGATGCTGAGCTTCCGCGGCGTCGACAACGAGAGCTATTACCGGCTCGTACCCGACAACCCGCGGTACTACATGGACTACACCGGTACGGGCAACACGCTGAACCCCGTGCACCCAACGGTTCTGCGGCTGATCATGGACTCGCTGAGGTACTTCGTCCTCGAATGCCATGTCGACGGCTTTCGGTTCGACCTCGCGTCGGCGCTCGCACGCGAGTTCTACGAGGTCGACCGTCTCTCGGCGTTCTTCGACGTCGTCCATCAGGACCCGGTCCTGTCGCAGGTGAAGCTGATCGCGGAGCCGTGGGACGTCGGCCCGGGCGGCTACCAGGTCGGGAACTTTCCGATCCTCTGGTCGGAGTGGAACGGCATCTACCGCGACACGATGCGCGACTTCTGGCGCGGCGCCGCGCCGCTCCGCGACTTCGCCTCGCGCTTCGGCGGCTCAGCCGACCTTTATGAGAGCGACGGGCGCCGGCCGTTCGCGTCGATCAACTTCATCACCGCACACGACGGCTTCACGCTCCGCGACCTCGTGTCGTTCAACGACAAGCACAACGAGGCGAACGGAGAGGAGAACCACGACGGCACTGACGACAACCGGTCGTGGAACTGCGGTGCAGAAGGCCCGACCGACGATCGGGGCGTGACCGACCTGCGCGCGCGGCAGCAGCGCAACTTCCTCACGACGCTCTTTCTCTCGCAAGGTGTGCCGATGCTGCTCGGCGGTGACGAGCTCGGTCGATCGCAGGGCGGCAACAACAACGCGTGGTGCCAGGACAACGAGATCTCGTGGGTCGACTGGTCGGGTGTCGACGGCGAGCTGTTCACGTTCACGCAACGGCTGATCCAGCTGCGCCTCGCGCATCCCGTGTTCCGCCGGGCCAAGTTCCTCGAAGGAACCGGCAAGGTGCTCCCCGACGTGTGGTGGATGCGACCTGACGGACGGCGGATGACGCGGCGCGACTGGGACAACAGCGAGTCTCGTGCGATCGGCGTGTTCCTGAACGGCGACGAGCTCCAGGCCGAGACGACGCACGGCGAGGAAGTGCGCGACGACTCGTTCCTGGTGCTCTTCAACGCGCACTTCGAGGACATCCCGTTCCGGCTGCCTGCGCGGCGGTTCGGGACTCGTTGGGCGGTCGAGCTCGCGACCGGCTCGTGCCGGGCGGACCGTCTCGCGCCCGGCGGGGACGTCGTCGTGCAGAGCCGGTCGGTCGCCGTCCTCAGACGTGTTTAGAGCGACCTACCGCCTCCAGCTCACCCCCGACTTCGGCTTCGCGCAGGCCCGGGAGCTGGTGCCGTACCTGCGCGAGCTCGGTATCTCGCATCTCTATCTCTCGCCGTCGCTGCAGGCTCGTGCGGGATCGCGGCACGGCTACGACGTGATCGATCCACGGTACGTCTCCGACGCGCTCGGGGGAGAGAGCGAGCTGCGGGCGCTCGCCGGCGAGGGCCTCGGGATCGTGCTCGACATCGTCCCGAACCACATGGCGGCGGTCGACGAGAACCCGTTCTGGCGCGACCCGCGACTTCGGCAGATGTTCTTCGACGTCGACCTTCGCTCGGGGTTCCATCGCCGGTTCTTCGATGTCGGCGAGCTCGGCGGAGTGAAGCAGGAGGCCGACGAGGTCTTCTGGGCGACGCACGCGAAGGTGATCGAGCTCGTGCGCGGCGGGGTTGTCGATGGTGTGCGCGTCGACCATCCCGACGGCCTCGCCGATCCCGGCGAGTACTTCGAGCGGCTCGCCGAATCCGGCGTCGCGCACGTCTGGGCGGAGAAGATCGTCGAGCCCGGTGAGGAGCTGCGTTCGTGGCCGATCGAGGGCACGACGGGCTACGAGTTCCTGAACGAGGTGATGGGTCTCTGCGTCAACCGCGGTGCGGAAGCAGCGCTCACCGAGCTGTACGAGGAAGCGACCGGCGACACGCGCCGGTTCGAAGACATCGCCGCGCTGTCCAAGCTCGAGGTCGCCGTGAACATCTTCGAGCCCGAGCTGCGCCGTTTGCACCAGGAGCTGCGGATCGAGAACCTGCCGCTCGCGCTCGCGTCGTTCCACGTCTACCGGACGTACATCCGGCCCGCTGACGGAGCCGTGGACGAGCTCGACCGGGCCGAGATCGGGCGCGCGAACGTCAGTGAGGAGTTGCGCCGTCTGCACCAGGAGCTGCGGATCGAGAACCTGCCGCTCGCACTCGCGTCGTTCCACGTTTACCGGACGTACATCCGGCCCGCTGCCGGAGCCGTGGACGAGCTCGACCGGGCCGAGATCGGG